>JBDIAJ010000030.1:0-31477 GCA_039812345.1 Nostocoides sp.
ACTCCTCAGCAGACCCAGTAACGGTCCCCAGTCCTACCAGCGCCCACGGTCGTTAGTCCGGTCAACATCACCCGCCATCTCGCTGATCGTCGGCGCCATCGGCGTCATGAACATCATGCTCGTCTCGGTGACCGAGCGGATCCGCGAGATCGGCCTGCGCAAGGCCCTCGGTGCCACTCCCGCCGCCATACGGCGCCAGTTCCTCACCGAGGCGAGCGTCCTCGGCCTGGCGGGCGGTCTGGCCGGGATCCTCCTCGGCGCCGCCGGCGCCTTGATCCTCCCCCACCTCCTCGACCAGCCGGTGACGTTGTCGTGGGCCGCTGCGGCGCTCTCGCTCGTCGTCTCGGTTCTCATCGGCATCGCGGCCGGTGTCTATCCCGCGAGCCGGGCCGCCCGGCTGGCCCCCATCGATGCACTGCGAAACGAGTGACCATGAACCTCCCAACCCCTGCCCTCCACCGATTCGGATCGGCGACCGCGGTGTCCGCGGTCCTCTGCCTGGCCCTCGCCGGCTGCGGGTCCTCATCCGCCGGCGGATCGTCGTCGAGCGGAGCCACGTCGAGCGCCGGGACGAGTGGGTCAGCGCCCGGTGGCGCGGCGCGCTTCGGCCGAGGTGTCAGCGGCGTCATCACCACCGTCGCCGGTGACACGGTGACCGTCACGGAGGCGCAGGGAAGCACCCAGAGCGTCCACTTCGACTCCTCGACGGCGATCTCGACGGAGCAGCCCGGCACCCGGTCCGCGGTGCGCACCGGGTCCTGCGTCGCGATCCGCCCGTCGGGGATGGCCGGCATGAGTGGCCAGACCGGAGGCGCGGGCGGCCCGAACGGTGGCCAGTCCTCCGGGAGCGCGTCGCCGCCGGCGGGGACGACGCCGGGCGCTGGGCGGATGATGACCGGGCCGATCACGGCCGGTCAGGTCACGTCCGAGCCCACCGACGCCTGCAGCGGGACGACCGGCGGCTTCGGACTGACCGGCACGGTGACGTCCGTGTCCGGGGACACGCTCGTCCTCCGAACCGTGTTCGGCGGCCGTGGGCGGTACTCCGGCGGTGCGTCGACCGCACCGTCCAGTACGCCCACGCCGTCGGCGTCGCCCACGCCCCGATCGCTGACCGTCACGCTGACGAGCAGCACGACATACGAGAGCGCCAAGGCGGGCACGGCGAGCGACCTCGTCGCCGGGATGTGCCTGGCCGCGTCGGGAGCGTCCGCGGGATCGACGACCCCGGCGCGCGCGCTCGTCGTCTCGCAGAGCGTCGACGGGGTCTGCTCGGCGGGGTTCGGTTATGGCCGAGCCTGAGCGGCCCGCGCGCCGCCGCTCGATCCGGTCCGCGGCCGTCGCGGTCGTCGCCCTGCTCGCGGTCGGCACCGGGGCGTATGCCGCATCCACGGCGTTCGGGTCCGCCTCCGGCAGCGACCAGTACCGGACCGCGGTCGCCACGACCGCCGATGTCGATCAGTTCGTCTATCTCACCGGCTCGGTCGCGCGCTCGTCGACGACCACGCTGAGCTTCCCCGCATTGGGAACCGTGGAATCGGTCGCCGTGCACGTCGGCCAGCGGGTCAAGGCGGGGCAGACGGTGGCCGTGATGGACCCCACCAGCCTTCAGGCCGCTCTGCTGGACGCCCAGGCACAACTCGCGCAGGCCCAGGCCCAGGAGATCGCCGCCGGCACGACCACGTCCGGGTCGGGTGGGGGGTCCGGGTCAGGTGGCGGGTCGGGATCGGGCTCGAGCGGCATACCGACCGGTGGCGGGGGCACGCCGACGAGCACGGCCACGCACGGCTCGGGCGGCGGCTCGGGCGGCGGCTCGACCGGGTCCAACCCGGTGCTCACGACCGCGACCATCGCTCGGCTCGACCAGCTCTCCGCCTCGCTGACCCAGGCGATCACCACCATGGACAACGCCGTCACCCATCAGCGAAAGGCCTGCGCCGCACTGCAATCCGCCACTCCACCGGCCACGCCGCGACCGACTGCATCCGGGACGACCGCGTCGAGCCGGCCGGTCCCGGGTTCGCCCGCACCGTCGGTGATCCGGAAATGCCTCGCGGCCACCAGCGCCTCGCAGGGGGCGATGACGACCGCGGCGACCGCCGTCGCGGCCTATAACGCCGCCGTGACCCCGGTGCTCCAGGATCTGATCGACCTCGCCCACTCCGGGGGCGGCTCGGGTGGGGGATCCGGATCAGGGGGCGGTGGCGGATCCGGTCCGACCTCCACGCCGACGGGTGGGTCGGGCTCCGGCGCGACCGCGCACTCGTCCTCGTCGGGATCCGGTGGTGGCGCCGGTGGTTCGGGGGGCGGCTCCGGCGGGGCGTCGTCCCTCGCGGCCGCGGAGGCTCAGGTCATCCAGGGTCAGCTCGCGGTCACCCAGGCGCAGCAGGCCCTCGCCGCCGCCACCTTGACCACGCCCATCGACGGGACCGTGGGCGCCGTCGACATGACGGCCGGGTCGCCGGCGAGTTCCGGTTCGACGATCACCGTCGTCGGCGACGGTGACGCCGTGGTCACCGTCCAGGCGCCGTTGACGACGCTGCCGCAGCTGCGTGCCGACCAGACGGCTGTTGTCACCCAACCGGGCGGCCGTTCGCTTGACGGCACAGTGTCTCAGATCTCGCTGTTGCCGACCTCCGGGACGACGTCCTCGACACCGACGTATGCCGTCACGGTCACCGTCGCCGATGCCCCCACGACCTTCGCGACCGGGTCGCAGGCGGCGGTCCGGATCGCGGTCAAGCACGCCGTCGGCGTCGTCACGGTCCCCGCGTCCGCGTTGACGATGACCGGGGCCACGCAGGCCACCGTTCAGGTGCTCACCGGGGGTACGCCGACCACGCAGAGCGTCAAGGTGGGCGCGGTCGGAGGTGGCCGGGCTCAGGTCACCGGCCTGGACGCCGGCGCTCGCGTCGTGCTCGCCGACCTGTCGGCCTCGACGACCTCGTCGACCGTCGGCTGAGCCCCACGGGAAGACGCCAGGCCCGATCGGTCGAGCCGCGCAGCCGCGGCGACGGCCGGGTCGCCGTCCCGCGCGAGCCGCGAGGTGAACGCGGCGCCCCAGGCGTGGAGTCCGGGCGGGCGCGCGCCGAGGGCGATCTGGGTGGTCACTTCCGACTCCAGCCGCCCGGCTCGGTGGAGGAGGACCGTCGTCAGTGGGGCGATGGTGGTCAGCCCCCGCACCGCCCAGGCCTGGATCGCCCAGCGGGCGATCGCGGCGCCGGGCATGGGGTCGCCGGGGTCGGCGAGCGCGCGTGCGACCGCGAATTCGTATGCCGCGAGCTCTCCCCCGCGAGCGCGCGTCACGCGGCACGCACCCGGGTGTCGAGCCGATCCCGCACCCGAGTCAACTCACCGACGATCGCGTCGACCCCGAGGCTGGGGACGGCCGCGGCGAGGACCTCGAAGACGACGAGGTCGAGGGCCGGGGCTCGGTCGAGCGCGAGGTCGAGCAGGGCGAGCGTGGAGTCGGCGACCGCGCGAGCGTGGACGTCGAGGTGATACCCGCCCTCCCACACTCCCCCAGCGACATGGATCTCGCGCACATGACTCCAGTCGAGTTCACCGAGGAAGGCCGGCAGGTCGAGCAGGCCGTTGTCGGCGTCACATTCGAGATTGTGCAGGTCCAACAAGATCCCCGAACCCGATTCCGCCGCAATGGTGTTGAGGAATCGGGCGAGGCTCCACTCGTCCGGGCGCGTCAAGGGAGAGGCGACATGTTCGAGGAGGAAGGGGGCGGCATACGACCGCTGGAGCGACCGGACCCGATCGATCACGAGCGCCGCCGCCTCCGGCGTGCACGGCAGCGCGGGCATGGCTCCGAGGAAGCTCCCGCGGACCGTTGTGAAGCCGAGATGTTCGCTGTGCCACAAGGGTTCCCGCCATGCCCACATCCGGTCGAGGAGGCGCAGGTAGTCGGTGTTCCATCCGTCGGTGGAGCCCACGGACAGGCCGATTCCGTGGTAGGTCACCGGGAGGTCCGGGGCCAGGGCGTCCAGCTCGTCGAGTCGCTCGGGAGCGATCGCGCCATCCGGACCGACCAGGCAGTCGGGGAGCACCTCGACGACGTCGACGACGTCCGCGAGTGCGGCCAGCAATGGCGCCGGCCGGCCCTCCCACGAGGCGCCGAGCCGGGGCCCGGCGCCCCGTGAGGCGGTCATCCGCCGAATCGGCCGAGCTGCTGGAGCCCGCCGAGTGCGGTTTTGTCGAGGACCTCGGCGACGTTGATCGTCGAGACGACGTCCAGCTGGTCGGCCAGTCGCAACCAGCCCTCCTCGGGGTCGACGCCGAGATTGAACTCGAAGCCGTTGAGGCCGCAGCCGGCACAGCCGGCCTCGGCGACCAGCTTGGCGATCGCGTCCTGGAGTTCGGGCAGGGTGACGCCGGACTTGAGGGTGAGGGTGACGCGCTGAGACATCACGACCTCCTTTCGGATCAGTGGTGTGGACACCACAAGGGAGGAGGGGCGCGCCCGGCTGATACGTCAGTCGGCGGCCGGCGGCGCCGCCGCGGCCCGGGCCCCCAGGAGGGCGGGCGTCCATACGGCCAGGAACGAGAGCAGCAGGGCGACACCGAGCATGTTCGCGCCGATCGCGGCGAAATCCGAGGACAGGCCGCCGCCGGCGTCGGCGCCGGTCGCGTAGCTCCACGCGATCAGGGTCGTCGTGAGCACGGCATACGAGAGAAGGACGGCGGCGCGCCCGACGCCGGGCAGGCCGGTGGCGCCGGTGTGGGCGCCCGAGGTGAGGAAGCCCCAGACGACGCCGAAGAAGACCAGGGCGATCTCGGCGGAGGCGAGGACGAGGGCGATCATCGGCGGGAAGACGAAGGCCACCGTCAGCAGCGCGACCGGGGTCGCGGCGACCCCGGCGCCCTGCTCGACTTCGTCGCTGGATTCGTCGAACCCCCGTGTCGCCCAGGCCCACCAGCGCACGGCGACGCCGACGAGCAGCCCGACGAGGGCGGTCTTGACCAGCACCCGCCCGGGCGAGTCGGCTCCGGCCAGGTGGATCAGCGTCGCGCCGACGCGCCAGAGCAGCAGCGCGGCGAGAACGGCGGCATACGCCCAGAGGCGGCGCCCGGCGAGGCGGCGCAGCGAGCGGGCGAGGAAGTCGGTCACCGTGCGTCCGAACGAGACCGACCCGGCGCCGGCCAGCACCGCGACCGGGGCGACGAGGCCGGCGAGGAGGGTGACGATCTGCTCGACGGAGGCGCCGAGCAGTGCCGGCCCGCCCCCCGAGCCGGGCTCGGTGTAGGCGAGCGTCTGGCCGACGACCGAAGGCACGACGGTGACGAGGGCGAGCCCGGCCGCGGCGGCCTGCGCGAGGACCGGCCGGGGCGGCCGACGGCGCAGCGCGAGGACGGCGAGCGGGTAGAGCAGGCTCGCCGGGAGCCCGATCCACGCGGGCCAGGCGCCGTGTCGGAAGGACCAGGCGAAGCCACCGAGCAGCAGCATCGGCAGCCACATCAACGCGACCGCGAGGCCGGCGACGAGCCGCCGGGCGTAGATCGCGCCGAAGGTCCCGACGAAGACGGCCACCAGGAGTAGGCCGGCGAGCGCGGGATAGGCCAGGGCCGGTATGCCGACCGGTCGCCCTGGGCGGCTGGCCTTGCCCAGGCTCGCCCCGCCCTCGGCGACCGGGGCGGCGCCCAGCCGGGCGGCATAGACGACGCCGAGCGCGGCGACGGCGAAAGCCACCAATCCCAGCGCGACGGTCACGGCCGCGGCGAACCCGCCGCCCCGCGCGCGAATGACGTTGGCGCGCACCGGCTCCGCGAAGAAGGTCCGCCACAGGTCGAGGCCGACGATCCTCAGCCGTCGCACCGCCCGCGCGCCTGCGTGGCCGCTCACGGCGCCAACGTCCAGTAGCGCACCAGCCCGGTCACGGCCGAGACCCAGGTGGCCTCACCGAGGCTGACGGCCGCCGCCCGCTGGGTCGCGTCGCCGATCGACCCGGGTGCGCGCAGCGGCGTCTGGAGGGTGCGCAGCAGGGTGCCGGAGCCGTCATACACCCGCAGGCGGCCGTCCTCGGCGGTGGTCGTGATCCGAGTGGCAGCGGGGTCGGGTGGCGCCTCGCCCTTCGGCGGCGGCGCGGTCACGGTGAGCGCTGCGGCGTCGTCGTCCGCGTGCGCGACGACGCCCAGGCCGGCATCGAGAACGCTCAGCCGCTCCCCGGTGACCGCCGCGATCCGCCCGCCGGCGGCGGCGAGCAGCCGGACCGCGTGGCTGTCGTCGAGACGCGTCCAGCGCGCCCCGCCCGCGGCGGCGAGCGTCCCCACCCGGCCGTCGTCGGTGCCGACGACGACCTGGCCGTCGAGGAGCACCGGCCCGCTGGCGATCGCCGTGTCGTTCTGGTATGCCGCGGCCCCGCCCGTCGTGACGCCGACCGTGCCGCTCGCGCCGGCGAGGACGAGCGTGGGCCCGGGAGCGACCGCGACACCGACCGGCGCGTCGACGCTCGCCTGGGCGAGGTCGGTTCCGGTGGCGGCGTCGAGGAGCCGACCGGTCCCGGTCCGGTCGATCAGGCCGACGGCCGAGCCATCGGCCGCGGCGGCGAGCCGCATGGGGATCCGGTCGAAACGACGCTGCCAGAGGACAAAGCCGGAGCGGGGTTCGAGCGCGGTGACGACGCCGTGGGTGTCGGCGATGACGACCCGGGTTCCCGCGAGCACGGGTGCGGCCAGCACCGGACCCTCGCCCGGCAGCCGCCAGACCGGGAAGACCATCCGCGACCCGGCCACGACGCCGCTGGCGACCTGGCTGGTCTCGTCGAGGTCGACGATCAGGTTGTCGCCCGCGACCAGGAGCGGGTCGGCACTGCCAGGGAATGGTGAGCTGCGTTCATATAGAAGGGTTTCGACATCGGTCGAGGCGTCGCTCGAGGTGATCAGGGGCCGGGTGAAGCCGGCCCGGGCCCGGTCGGCGTCTGCGCGATCGGCTGGCGTCGTGGTGCCCGAGTCGGCCGTGGTGCGGGTGGCCCAGGCGCCCGGGCAGTAGGTGACCTCCAGGTGGTCGGTGTAGTCGCTCGCGCCCAGCTCGCGGCCCTGGTCGGTCGGCGTCAGGGTCACCTCCGTGGCAACGACCAGGCAGGCGCCGTCGGCCCGGACGATGCGGTTGGCCATCCGATAGGTGGCGACGTCGAGCGCGTCGTAGAAGGAGGAGCCCTCCTGCGACCATTCGGCGGCGACGCGCGGGTCGGCGGGCAGGACCTGCAGGGCGGGCTCGTAGCGCAGCGGGATCGGGAGAGTGCCGGCGCCGATCGGCTGCTCGATGCCGGCGTCGGAGGCGACGAAGACCTCGGGGATGTTGGCGTGCTGACCGTCGGGGAAGAGCAGGGTCGTCGTGTTGGTCCACACCGCCGCGTGCGGCCGGCTGGCGACGAGGATGCGGACAGCCGTGCCCATCGACCGGGGCAGGGCGTCGGCGACGGCCACCCCGCGGGCGCCGACCTGGGACTGGACGGTGATGGTCTTCCCACTGCCGGACCGGGCTATCGCCCACCGGGCGCCGTCGGCGAAGAAGCGCGCCGCCGCCGGGTCGGCCGGGGACGTTCGGACTCGGTGGACCCCGACGATGGTCCCGACGCCGAGCAGGACGGCCAGGACGCAGGCCAGCGACACGAGGAGTTCGCCGCGACTCCGCCCCGCCGTCGAGTGAGGGGCCGGCGCGCGGTCGGTGGGTTCAGCCGGCGTAGGGTCGGCGGCGTCCGTCGGCGGATGGTCGGCCGGGTCCGGCGGCGTGGCGTCGGCCGCGTCCGCCGGCGCTGGTTCTCCCGAACTGTCCGCCCCGCCCATGCCGGCCCACCCTACGGGCGCGCCTGCGCCCGGCGGGCGCGAAGGCGAGGTGGGAATCGGCATACGGTTGGGGAATGCGTGTCCTCGTCTCCGGCGGCGCCGGCTACATCGGCTCCCACACCGTCGTCCAACTCGTCGCGGCCGGCCACGACGTGGTCATCGTCGACAGCTTCGCCAACAGCAAGCCGGCGGTGATCGGCCGGCTCGAGGCCCTCACTGGTCGGCACCTGCCGGTGCACGCGTTCGATCTGACCGACCAGGACAAGACCGAGCGGCTCTTCGCCGACGAGCCGTTCGACGCGGTCATCCATTTCGCCGGGCTCAAGGCGGTCGGGGAGAGCGCGCAGATCCCGCTCGAGTACTACGAGAACAACCTCGGGACGACCTTCTCGCTGTTGCGGGGCATGCGTCGGCACGGGGTGCGGATGCTCGTCTTCTCCTCCTCGGCGACGGTGTATGGCGACCGGTCCGAGCCGCCGTACCGCGAGGATTTCGTTCCGCTGGAGGCGGCCAGCCCCTATGGCCGGACCAAGGTCATGGGCGAGCACATCCTCTCCGACGTGGCCGCGGCCGACCCGAGTCTGCGGATCGGGATCCTGCGCTATTTCAACCCGGTCGGCGCCCACCCGTCCGGAACGATCGGCGAGGACCCGCAGGGGATCCCCAACAACCTCATGCCGTTCATCGCCCAGGTGGCCGTCGGGCGGCGCGACCGGCTGGTCGTCTTCGGCGACGACTACCCGACCGCCGACGGGACCTGCGAGCGCGACTACATCCACGTCGAGGATCTCGCCGCCGGCCACGTCGCCGCGCTGGGCCGGCTCGCGACGACGGATTCCCCACTGTCCGTGTGGAATCTCGGCACCGGGCAGGGCACGAGCGTGTTCGGCATGCTGCACGCCTTCGAGCGCGCCGTCGGCCGCGAGCTGCCCTATGCCGTCGGCCCCCGCCGCGCCGGCGACCAGCCCCGTTCCTGGGCCGATCCGGCCAAGGCCAACGCCGAACTCGACTGGCGCACGGTCAAGACCATCGACGACATGTGCGCCGACACGTGGCGTTGGCAGTCGGCCAACCCGACGGGATACGAGGATTGATCCGTATGCCGTTCGCTCGCGTCCGAGTCCCCACCGCTGGTTGCCTGCGACCGCCCCGGCGAATCCGTCAGCGAAGCCACCAGCCGAGTCGTTCGGCAGGCGGCTGCTCGTCCTCGAGGCAGTACCAGCCGGGGCGCGGCAATGCCCTCCACTCAATACTGAACCGCGACCACTCGGGATTGCGCTGCGAACACACCCGAGATGCCGCCTCGGCTTGACTCGATAGAAGCCCGGGACCAAAAAGGCCGACGACAGCCACGAGCGCAACTGCGATCAAGGCGATGAATCTCCGTTTCATCTGTATTCCGTCGAGGTCCCGGGAACAGGGAGGGTCCAACCGTTGAAGTAGATCACGGACGACTTGGCGAATATGCACCACGTGCTGTCACAAAACGAGGGGATCCGCTGCCCACGCTGGGCAACTACCTTCGCCTTATCACTTGACGCATTTCCGTTCTTTGTACGGAAGTAGCTGAAGTACGCGACGCTTGGGTCGAGATGTGTGACGCGAGAGGTGCCGACCGTGTAGACGCGCTCGTCGTCCGAATCGGCAAACGGGGTATCCCGATATCCAGAAGGCATATCAGTGGACCACGCTTCAATCTCGCTCGCGAAGTAATGGTATCCGTCGTAGTTGTAGGTAACGAAGTCAGGTTCGAATGTCGGGTCGGTATAACACTGAAACGCGGACAACCTGGAACTTGACCATGAAAACTTGGATCGTCCGTAGCGTTGCCCCGTGAGTGACGACGGATTGGATCGACCGTTGATCCAGGAGGGCCACCAATCTCCGCATGACATGTCACTCATGCCCATCGCCCCAGGGTCATGGCGTGATTTCTGGTTGACCACTGGCCCGACCCGGGGCGACTCGCGCCTTACCCGCGCGAAAGGCAGCCTTCGCTTCGGTGGCCATCGCCTCATGTATGACATCCCGCGGAACGTCTTCCGCAGAGTCATGCTGCAAGTCTGTCAGCGTTCCGTCCACTTCTGCGGCGAGCCTTGTTCTCACGTCACGCTCGTCGCGACCCAGGACACCCACTGTCAGCGTTCCATGAGACGTTGGAATCTCTACGACCAGTTCCGTCCGTGCCGAGGCGGCCGGATCACCCAGAAGTGATCCCCCCCTCCAACAATCGCCAGCAGGAAAGTCAGCGTCATTGGCAGCGCACGCCTCACGGCTCGTCCCCCATCCTCTATCCTGGAGCCCTGTCACCGAAAGCTTCTCACCTTATGGCACTAAGCGCAACATCAAGCGTGGCGGGCTCGTGACGGGTCACGGCCTCCGTCGCGGCAGGCAGCCCGTCAGCAGCCCGTCCACCTTGTTGTTGGCCAGCGTCATGCGGACGTTCGGCTGGTACCTCTGTGAGATGCCTGCCAGCAATTCGGTCTCCGTGAAAACCTCGCACCACGACCTGATCCGGCGCGAGCGAGCTGATCGCCATTCTCGACGTCTTCCGGTGGGGCGCGATGTTCGCGGTGACGCTCGCGTTCATCGCCGTCCTCATCTGCCTGGTGTCACTCATGACCGATCGGAAACCCGGGAACAACTATCTCCAGATCCTCGGGCTCTCACCTCGCCGGGCCGGCACCGTCACCGTCATCGAAATCATGACGGCCAGCGGCGTGTGCACCACCGTGGCACTGTTCGCATCCTGGTTGTGGGCCATCTCCGGCCAGGACCACGGGCAGCCCCTCGACCTCGTGGCCATTGCGGCGCCCTATCTCCTGGGGACTCTCGCGCTGTCCGGCGCCGCGGTTGCCGTGATCTTGGAGCTCGTTGCGCTCCGCCGGTGTGACGGTCGTCCCCGACCGAGACAATCTCGCCTCGGCCCACGACACCTTTGCTCCTGCTCCTCGGCCCCGCTCCGCGAGCGTGAGACGTCCCATGGCATAGTCGGTGGAGCCCGGACGGACACGCTCCCGTTCACCGGTTTCGAGTCTCGCGACAACGGAAGGCAGGCTTTTCGGTATGCCGCTGCGTCGCCGTCACGGGGTTGGCGCCGCCGCGCTCGTGGCCGCCGCGGGTGCGGGACTGGCCGCAGGCGCTGCTGTCGCTGCCGCGAAGATCAGTGGGCCACAGCGGAACTGGCCGGACTACCGGTTCACGACCTTCGAGGTGGGCGTCCCGAGCGAGGACATCACCCTGCGGGCCGCGGACGGCACACGACTGGCCGGCTGGTGGCTCGACCGGCCCGGCAGCGAGCGCGTGGTCATCGTCTGTCACGGCCATCGCGGGAACAAGTCGGACCTGCTCGGCATCGGGCCGGGGCTGTGGCGGGCCGGGAACTCGGTGCTGCTCTTCGACTTCCGCGGCAACGGGGACTCCGAGGATGGGCCGCAGTCCCTGGCGCACTACGAACAAGCTGACCTCGAGGCCGCCATCGGGTATGCCGCGGCCCGCCGCCCCGACGCCGCCCTGTGCCTGGTCGGCTTCTCGATGGGCGCGGCCGTGAGCATCCTCGTCGGGGCGCGGGACCCGCGGGTGCGGGCGTTCGTCCTCGACTCCCCGTTCGCCGACATGCGCGGCGTCGTCGCCAATGCCGCCGCGCGGCTGCGCGTTCCACCCTTCCCAGTGCTCTATCTCATCGACCATGCGACGAAACTGCGCTATGGCTATCGCTTCCGAGACGTGACCCCGGTCGAGGCCGTCGCCGCCCTGGCTCCGCGTCCGGTGCTGTTGCTGCACGGGGAGGAGGACCGCGTCATACCGCTCGACCACGCCCACCGCCTGTATGCCGCGGCCGGCGACCCGAAGCAACTGCACACCTTCCCCGGCGCCGACCACTGCGGCGGCTACTTCCAGGACCGGCCGAGCTATATCGCCCGCGTCGCCGACTTCCTGGCGCCCGTCACCACGCCGGCCTGAGGCGTTCGTCGAGCGGGATCGACCTCCGGGTCAGCGCAGGACCGCCGGCTCGGGCTCCCTCCACGAGCCAGCGCTAGGCTCGGGCGGGTGCGCCGAGCCATCGCCCTGATCGCGATCGTGCTCGTGTCGGTCAACCTCCGGCCTGGGGCCTCCGCTCCGGGTCCGGTGCTCGCGGAGATCCGCGACGGACTCGGCATGTCCGCCGGGGTGGCCGGCGCCCTGACCGGACTACCCGGCCTGTGTTTCGGGCTGATCGGGCTGCTGGCGGTCTCGCTGGCCCGCCGCACCGGCGCCACCTTCGGCATCGCCATCGGGATCACCGCCGTGGCGGCCGGGCTGCTGCTGCGATCCCTCGCCCAGAGCCCGGCCGTCTTCCTCCTGTTCAGCGCGCTCGCCCTCGGCGGGATGGCGCTCGGCAACGTCCTGGTCCCCGCATGGATCAAGGCCCACCCGTCCGGCCAGGTCCTGCTCCAGACGATCTACGGCACCGGGCTGATGGTCGGCGGGGCCGCGGCCTCGCTCCTGACCGCCCCGGCGCAGGCCGCCCTCGGCGGCTGGCGTCCCGCCCTGGCGATGTGGGGTGTGACGGCGATCAGCGCCATTCCCGTGTGGCTATGGCTCGGGGTCCGCGAGCACCGGCTGCCGGCCGACCACCGCGCCCCGATGACGCCCCCGGACCGGCGGTTGCTCGGCTCGCCCACCACGCTCGCCCTGACGGTCATGTTCGGGATCCAGTCCATGGAGGCGTATGTGCAGTTCGGCTGGCTCCCGCAGATCTACCGCGACGCCGGCCTCTCCGCCGGTGCGGCCGGGTCGCTGACCGCCCTGCTGACCGGGGTCGGCTTCATCGGCGGGCTGCTCATGCCCGCGGTCATCGAGGGCGGCCGCTGGCTGCGGGCCTGGTCGGTCTCGTTCGGGCTGACCCTCATCGCCGGGTATGCCGGGCTCATCCTCGCGCCCGCGACCGTCCCCTGGCTGTGGGCGATCCTGCTGGGCCTGTCCGGCTTCGCCTTCCCGACCGCGATCGCGCTGATCACCGCGCGCACCCGGGCACCCGCGGTGACCGCTCAGGTCTCCGGCGTCGTCCAGCCGTTGGGCTATCTGCTCGCCGCCGTCGGCCCCTTCCTCGTCGGCGTGGTCCACGCCGCGACCGGCGGGTGGACGCCCATCCTGATCGCGTTGGCGGTGTGCGGCATACCCCTGTCGTGGACGGCGGTTCGGGTGGCCGGGCCGGGGTTCGTCGACGACGAACTCGCCCCGCAGCTCGCGCGGGGATGACGCCGACTCAGCCGCGGCTGAGCAACTCCTCGAGGATCTCGGCCTCGTGGTGGTAGCCGTAGAGGTGCCCCACCTCGTCCGGCCAGGTCACGAACCGGGCATTCGGCAGCTGCGCGACCAGGCGCCGGGCGGCGCTCTGCGGGCAGTTGGCGTCGGCGGCGGCGTGCTGCCAGGTGATCGAGGTGGTGATCGTCGCGGGCTCGATCTCCGCCCACGTGCCGTCCAGCGCCATCGCCTCGTCGACCCAGCCGTCCAGCGTGGCGCCGAGCGCCTCACGCATCGTGCGGACGTGGATGGCCTGCCAGTTCGGGTCGGACATGACCGCCTGGTCGTCCGGCGGCGCGCTGGCCATGATCCCGCGGAAAGCACCGAGCGGGTCCGCGAGGATCTCATCCCGCATCGGGCCGAGGATGGCGATGACCCCCTCCCGGTCACCGGCGGTGACCCGGCGCCATACGTCCTGGTTGAGCGGGACCATCCCGCCCACCTCGGCTGCCACCATCGGCGCGATGCCGACGAGGATGGTCGCGGCGGCGATCCGCTCCGGGTGCCGCTGGCAGATCATCAGCTCGTGCGGGGCCGACCCGCTCCCGCCGACCATGTGGACGCGGTCGAGCCCGAGGTGGTCGAGGATCGCGGCGACGTCGTCGGCGTGCTCGCCGAACCCGCGCCCGGGCAGCGGGGTCGACGCGCCATACCCGGGACGCTCGGTCGTGATGACCCGCAGCCCGCGCTCGCGCCACGGGGTGCGGTCGGCGCGGATGCTGTAGCGCGAGCCCGGCGTGCCCGGCACCCGCAGCAGCGGCCGCCCGTCCGGGTCACCCCACTCGCTCCAGGCGACCACGCGCCCGTCGGGGCGGGTGAGGCGGTGGTCGGTGACATCGGCGAACGGATCCATGGCCTCATCCTGCCCCACGACCCTCGTCCCCCTGTACCGGGCCGGCCGATGCTGGTTTACTTGAGGGCGTCACGCGTGGGATCTGACACTTTTGGATGAGGTGATTGCGGTGCGTCGCATGTTCATGATCGGCACGTTCTCGACCGCAGCCCTGACGCTCGGCGCATTCTGGCCGAGCACGGCTGTGAGCGCAGGCGATACCGGCAACTCTGTTGCCCCGGAAGTCCGCCAAATCGACTGCCTCGAGTCCGGGGGCTATGTCACCGTGGTGACTCCTGCCTCCGGATTCGATCCACTCACGGCCACCGATGACGAGCTAGAGGCCAACGGATTCAGCCCACGCCCTGACAGAGCGGACGCTAGCTACGCCGAGTGGGCGAAGTACGCCACCGGTCCTATCCGCCGAATTGACAAGTGTCCGGACCCCACGCAGAGCCGCGGGATTACCTCGCAGAATTTCATGCCAGTCGATAAGGATGGGGAGTCGGCTCCGTTGGCCACGGCTGCGCGTCCCAGATACCTCGCCTCGCCAGAGGGCGCGGTTGAGGTTCCGGCGGCGAGTGACTCTTCGTCAACACGGTCGGGGGTTGACGCGGAGTCCTCGACTGTAGAGACGGACATAGATCCGGGTGCCAGCCAAGAGGTCACGACGAATAATCACGCAGGTAAGTTCACCCTTGAGACTGCGCCAGCAGCCTTTGATGCCGACGGCACAATTAAAGTTGCTTCTCGAAACTGCGGCTCTACCACGACTGTGGGGAGCCATTACGTGGGCATTGGCGCCGGTGCCATTAACACCCCAAGCTATCCCTATCCCCTAATGCAGATGGGCGTTGACGGTTGGTGCAACCCGTCATCCGGATCCCCTGTGTTCGCGTGGATGGAGATCTGGACAGGGAGCATGTCGACCGACTGGCAAAAGAAGGTGCCTGAGGCAACGGCAAATACGGGCGATACCATCTACATGCACGTCGGCTGGCGCCCAACAACCGGATTCGTCGACTACCACTTCGTGAATCATACAGACGGGAGCGACTTCGCTTTCACCTACGACGATCGCTCTGTGGGGAATGCTACCGATGCGTCCTGGTTCACCGAGAAGCAGAATACCTACCCGCTCACAAACTTCAACTACGCTCAGTTCTCTTCCAACAGAATTGCTGACCCTAGCGGGATCTGGCATGCCCTCACATCAGTACCCCGGGGCAACTCCCACATTATCCGAAACGGGACGTACTTGGCGAAGGTTTCGGGAGCGGAACCGTTCAAGAACCTGTTTCTAGCGGCCCAGTAGAACGCACGAAAAGTTCGCAGGCTTCGCCCAGCCGGGCTTGGCCGCGAACCGGGTGAGCAGGCGCCCGGTGGCCTGGGGCGCTGCGGTTGGTCACGAACCACGGCGGACGCGGCGAGAGGGCCGGCCGGCGGGTGAGCAGCGCCCGCGGGAATGGCCAGAATGGACCGCGGACGACGGTCCGTTCGATGCCGTCGAGGAGGAGGGCGTTGTGAACGACACCGACGCCGCTCTGGATGTCGGTGAGGTCGTGCCCGGGGAAGGCGCCCCATGACGCCCGCGCCGCGAGGAACTCGGCGCCGCTGCCCGGCAGCGACGTGACCGCGAGGACCGGCCCGAAGTATTCCTCGGTGAAGGCCGGCGCGCCCTCGCACGGCAGGTCGGCGAGCAGGGCCCGCTCGCCGAGGCGCTCGGCGCCGTCGTGGGCGGCCAGAGCCGCGGCCACCCGGTCGCTGCTTCCGGGGTAGTACCCCGGGCGCGCCGTCGCCTGCCCGTATGCCGCGCGCACCGCCGCGAGGAAGTCCTCCTTCTGCGCCCAGTCGTCGCTGAGGACGAGCACCTGGCTCGCGACGCAGTTGTAGCCGTTGTTGTGCAGCCGCTGGGTGACGACATGCTCGGCCTGGAACCGCAGATCGGCTGCGGACCACCGGCCGGGGACGACGATGGTCGGCGAGACGCCGCCGAGTTCACCGGTGATCGGTTTGGTCAGCAGCGGCTCGCCCCGGTCGCGCCGGGCCTGCCCTTCGCTGCCGGGACCGAAGGCGATGGCGTTGAAGGACTGGGTGCTTCCGGTGATGTGGACGTGGTCGATATCGCGGTGGTGCACCGCGGCCGACCCGACCTCGACGCCACCGTGAGGATCCGGACCAGACCCAGCTCGATGAAGCCCGCGAAGGCCGCAGCGAGCACCGGAAGCATCGGATCCGTCACCGGGTTCAGCTTGAGCAGCACCACCCGGTTGTGGGCGAGGAGCTCATAGAGAGTGTCGAGCGGCGCGATCGAGAGGATATTGCCGGCGCCGAGGACGAGACCGATTCCCTTGGTGTCAGCGGGGTTTCGCTGGGCGAGTCCGGCCGTGCCCACCAGGTCGCCGGCCGTGACACCCGGACGGCTCCACACCTGCGCCGAGTAGCCGCTGAGCAGCAGGCGGTCGAAGGCGTGATTGGGCAGCACCTCGATCGCGACCCGGCCGCCGGGTGCGGGGGCGACGGGGAATCCGGCCGCCGGGCTCTGGCCACGCTCGAGTGCCGCGCGCGTCTCGGTGAGGGCCGCGAGGGCGGAGAGCACGGCATAGAGGCCGGTGATCCATTCCTCGCCGGCAAGCGGTGAGTCGGGCGGGATCTGTTTGATCGCGCAGGCCGTCTCGACCCACCGCTGCGCCGCGGCGTCGGTGTCGCGGGTCATCCGCTTGAGCAGTGCTCGGCGGGCGGCGAGACCCATTGCGTCCCAGGCGCGTTCGCCGTCGAGCAGGTCGGCGACGGCCTGGTCGAGGGCAGATGTCGTCGTGGCGGTGCGGCCGGTCAGGTCACTCATGTCAGGCTCCGAGGATCTCGTCGGCGGTGTGCCGGCCCGAGCGGACGGCACCTTCCATGTAGCCGTTCCACTCGACGGCATACTCGGCGCCGGCCCAGTGGATGCGGCCGACCGGTTCGCGCAGAACCTCGGCGTAGCTCGTCCACACACCGGGGGCGAAGTGCGCCCCGTAGCAACCGCGAGTGAACTCCTCTGCGCTCCAATCCTTTTCGAGGTAGGACGTCGGGTTGGCGGCCTGCGGGCCGAAATAGCGGTGAAGCAATCGAGCACCTGCCGGCGGCGCTCCGCGTCGGGCAGCCGCTGCCAGTGCCGGGCCTCGCTGCCCTCGACGAAGCCGATCAGCACCCCGACCTCCGCGCCGGGCGGCGAGACGTCGAAGGTGACCTTGACCGGGCTGCGGTCCGAGATCGCCTGCCCGTTCCAGCCGACGTCCCGCCAGAACGGCGTGTCGTAGGCCGCGAAGCACTTGATGACGCTGCCCGCGGGGATGCGCTGGGTGAGCTGATCGCGCCAGGGCGGCAGGATCGGCTGGTAGTCGATGCGGCCGGCGAGGGTCGGCGGGATGGCGACGATGACCCGGTCGGCGGCGAAGGTCCGGCCATCGCGCGCGGTCACCAGGACGCCCGTGTCGTCCTGGGCGATCCGTGCGACGGCGACTCCGAGCCGGAAGTCCACGCCCTGCGCCAGTCGCTCGGCGACCAGGACCGAACCGCCGACGACCCGGTCCTTCTGCGCGCCGTGGTCCGTGGCCGACAAGGTCTCAAGGTCGCCATTGCTCGCCGTGTAGAAGAGCGTATGCAGCAGAGACATATCCATGCCATCGGCGGAGTAGATCGCCTCGGCGAGCACGCGGAAGTAGCTGCGGCCGGTGGGCGTGCGCAGGTTGCGCCGCACCCAGCTCTCGTATGTCTGCCCGTCCAGCTCGTGTGCCTTGGGATGTGCCCACGGCCGGGCCGGGTCGACGCTGCGGGCGAGGCGGCCGAAGCGGGCCAGGCCCTGGGCGAGGTCGGCGAGGGCGATCGGGTTCAGCTTCGGGGTCGCGCCCTTGGTGCTCGCGAGTGGCGACTGCTTGCCGCCGAGGTCCAGCAGGAGCCGGCCGGCGTCGTTCCACGTCGGGAAGGTGGCCAGCCCGAGATCCTTGACCAGGGCATACATCTGCGTGTGTCCCTCACCGAGCCAGGTGCCCCCGAGTTCCACCGGAGCGCCGGCGAGGAGCCCGCCCTCGGTGCGGCCGCCGACCCGGTCACGGGCCTCCAGAACGGTGACACTGCGGCCCGCCCCGATCAGCCGACGCGCGGCGCTCAGGCCGGCGAGCCCGGCGCCGACGATGACGACATCTGTCCTGGTCACTTTGCATGCTCCTCTGCGTGTCTGGGGGTGGCGCGGACCTGACCGGCCCTGGCCCCCGGCTGCCTTGCGTAAACTCAGTCATACGACTGACTTTGAGAATGAGGCCTGACGACCTCGTTGTCAAGTGGCCGTGGCAAACTTTCAGTCAACCGACCGGATTGGAGTGATCTCGTGGTCTATGTCGAAGCCGCCCAGCGTCGGCCCCAGCTCGTCGACGCGGCGCGCCGCGCCTTCACCCGCGACGGCGTCCAGCAGACCTCCCTGCGCGCCGTGGCCGCCGAGGCCGGGGTGCCCCTGGGCACCCTGCAGCACGTCTTCCCGACCAAGGAACTGTTGCTGCGGGCGGTGATCGAGACGGTCGTCGACGACATCGCCGCCGTGCTGGCGGAGGCCGCCGAGAGCGAGGACGGGCTCGAACACGCGATCCGCACCGCCTTGACCCGCTTCTGGGGGCAACTCGTCGAATCCGAGGTCGGCCTGCAACTCATCCAGTACGAGCTGACCGTCTATGCCCTGCGGGCCGCCGGCCAGGCAGAACTGGCCCACTGGCAATACCAGCGGTATGCCGATGTCGTCGCGCAGTGGTGCCAGGCGGCCGCCGAGAACGCCGGCGAGTCCTGCCCGATCCCCTTCGACCAACTCGCGCGACTGATCGTCGGCGGCCTCGACGGGCTGATTCTGCAGTATGTGTGCGCTCCCGACCCTGGGCGCGCCCGCGCCGACCTCGACCTGCTCATCACGATGCTCATCGGTCTCGTCCGCCCGGCCTGAGGTCGCGAGGCACGGCCACCCGAGAGCGGACGTCACCTCCCGCCTCAGGAGGCAAGCATCCCGAGCATGCGCGCGCTTTCCACGGCGATATAGACCTCGGCGGCGTCGGCCGGGTCGGTCAGGTCGCGGCCGGTTGCGCGACAACCCGGCCCGCGCGGCTCACCTCCTGCAGGACCACACGCGGGCCGGCTCCGGCCGCGGCTACCTCTACCAACTCCGGGCCGGCGTCGGCTGGACCAGCCTGCCGGCCCTGCTCTTCCTGCGCCAGCCGGTGCTCCTCCTCGCCGGGCGCGACGACCCGATCATCCCGCTGGTGAATGCCCGGCTGATGACCCGCCTGCTGCGGGACGCGCGCCTGCACGTGTATGCCGACGGCCACCTCGGCCTGGTGACCCTCGCCGACGATCTGGGTCCCCGAATCTCCGCTTCCTGCTGAGCTGAGCACCATCCGACGTCGCGTATTGTTGCTGTGATATCGGCGATAGCAAGGAGTGGGGCGTGATGGCTGAGGTACTGATCAGAGGCCTGGACCCCGCGATCAAACGGCGGTTGCAGGAGCAGGCCCGACGCCATGGCGTGTCAATGGAGGCCGAGGCCCGCGACATCCTCACGCGGGGGGTCGGGCGCACCGGCACCCGCCTCGACCGGATCCGTCAGGCCGTCGAGGAGGTCGGCGGCGTCGACCTCGCCCTGCCCGAACGAACTGAGTTGCCGCGCGCGGCCGACCTCTCGTGAGCGCTCCGGTGGTGCTCGACACGAATGTGGTGTCCGAGTTGCTGCGCGTCGCCCCCGCCGAGACAGTGCTGGCCTGGATGGCGGTCCATGGCGGCGGAAGCCTCCTGACATCCATTACCCGCGCGGAGCTGCGTTTCGGCGTCGAGCGCCTCCCGGCCGGTCGACGCCGGCGTCAGGTCGGCGCCTTGGTCGATGACGTGCTCGCCGAGTTCGACGCGGACGTCCTGCCCTTCGACGCCACGGCTGCCGACGCGTATGCCGCACTGGCGGCCCGCCGCGAGCGCTCCGGCCGACCGAAACCGATGGCGGACACCATGATCGCGGCCATCTGCCTGGCCAATGGCGTCGGCCTGGCAACGCGCAATGTTGCCGACTTCGCTGACGCCGGCCTGCGCTCCCTGGTCAACCCCTTCGAGCCCAGCGCCGCTGCGGGCGACTGAGCCGCGCGGCGGTTGTGGAGCGGCTGGGACGAGTTCAGCTGTCGTCGTTCAGCGACACCGAAAGAGGAGTCGTCGAATGGCGACATAGTGCTAATGTCGTCGGATGGCGACAGTGGACAACGCCTTTGCCTTCGGCCGAGTCATTCGCGAGGCGCGTGAGCAGCGCGGTCTGACCCAGGCCGCGCTCGCCGAGGCGGCCGGCGTCGGCCGACAGTGGCTGGTCGGATTCGAGTTGGGCGACAAGGAATCCGCCCCCTTGGCGATGATCCTCCGGGTGCTCGGGGCGCTCGACCTCGAGGTCACGCTCGCGCCGCCCCCGGCGTCCCCCGCACCCCGGGTCTCCGAGGTCGATCTCGACGCGATCATCGCGCGCACGACCGGACCGCGATGATGAGCGAACGAGTGCGCCTACTCCACGTGGTCCGTGACGCAGCAGTGGTCGGGGAGATCGAACACCTGCGCAGCGGGCGGATGCGATTGCGGTACTGGCCGGTCGCCCAAGCCGTGGGGCCGCTGTCGGTCTCGTTGCCGCTGCTCAGGATCCGCCACCAGGACGGCGCCATCCGCCCGTGGATCGAGGGTCTCTTCCCGGATCGACCCGATCTGTTGCGGGCCTGGCGCCGCCGATTCTCCCTGACCACCGGCGACCCGTTCGACCTGCTCGCCATGGTCGGCGAGGACGTGGCCGGGGCGGCCCAGTTCGTCCGACCCGAGCGCGTCGAGTCCGTGCTCTCGACGCCCGGAAGCCTCCAGCCGTTGACGGACGACCAGGTCGCCGACCTCGTGCTCGCCTCCCTGGCGGACCTGCCGATCATCGACGACGCCACCGGAACCGGCCGGTTCAGCCTGGCCGGCGCGCAGGCGAAGGTGGCGCTGCGGCATACGGGGACGGGGTGGGCCCTCCCCACGGGGGCGGCCGCCTCGACCCACATTCTCAAGCCGTCGATCCCGGGGCTCCCCGACCAGGACGTGGTCGAGGCGCTGACGATGCGCACGGCCCGGGCCATCGGTCTGAGTGTCGCCTCGGTCGACCTGATCGAGGTCGGCGGCATCCGGACCCTGGTCACGGAGCGGTTCGATCGGCTGGTCACCCCCGCCGGGGTGGCGCGCGTTCACCAGGAGGACGTCTGCCAGGCCATGGGGCTGGACCCGCGACGGAAGTACGAGGCCGAAGGCGGGCCCGGGGTCGGCGCCGTGGCGGCGCTGATCTCATCAGTGAGTTCACGGCGTCCCGAGGACCTGAGTCGCTTCGTGCAGGCCATCGTCTTCAACACCCTGGTCGGCGGTACCGATGCCCACTCGCGCAACTACGCGCTCCTTCTGGACGAGGCGAACGTCCGGTTCGCTCCCCTCTATGACCTCAACACCTGGGCCGCCTTCGGGCCGCTCGAGACCGCGGAACTCGCGATGAGCGTCGGCGGCGAACGTCGCGTCGGGTCGATCCGGCCTCGGCACTGGCGCGAGTTCGCGGCGGTGTCCGGGGTCGATCCGGAGTGGGTGCTCGACGAGGTCGCCCGCCAGCGCAGCGCGATTCCCGCGGCGTTGGAGCGCGAACGCGACCGGCTCGGCCCGGTGGCGACCCACAGCGGCACGGTCGGGCGGGCGGTCGATCAGATCGGCGAGCACATGACTCGGTGACGGCCGGCGGAATACGATCGCGTATGCCGATGCGCGTCCTGATCGCCGAGGACAACGCGCTGCTGCGGCAGGGGCTCGCGCGGCTGCTCCTCGACCACCCGGACATCGCCGACGTGACCGAGTGCGGAAGTCTCGATGAGGTGCGGGCGGGGGTGGCGGCATACCGGCCCGATGTCGTGCTCACCGACCTGCGGATGCCGCCGGCGCATCGCGACGAGGGCGTGGTCATCGGGCGCGAGTTGCGCGCGAGCCACCCGCGGGTCGGGGTCGTCGTCCTCTCGCACTACCTCGAGCCGGAGCACGCGCTCGCGCTGATCGCCGAGGGGAGCACCGGGCGGGGCTACCTACTCAAGGACCGGGTCGGCGATGCCGACCAGGTGGTCGCCGCGCTCCGGGCCGTCTGCCGCGGCGAGTCGGTCATCGACCCCCAGGTCGTCGACGAACTCATGCGTCACCAGACCGGCAGCGCGACCAGCCCGGTCGCCCGGCTGACCCCGCGCGAGCGTGAAGTCCTCGCCCTCGTCGCCACGGGCGCGTCGAATGCCGCTGTCGCGCAACGGCTTGTCGTGACGCAGCGGGCGGTCGAGAAGCACATCAACGCGATCTTCGCCAAGCTCGACCTGCCGGTCGGCGAAGACCGCGACCGGCGCGTGTCGGCGGTGCTGCTCTATCTCGCCGACAGTGGTGCAGCCACCCTGGCCGATCCCGGCGCGCGCTGACATCATCGCCAGGGTGGAGACGCGGACGGCGAACGCCGGTGTCCTGGTCGTGGACGACCAGGCCGCGTTCCGCGCGACCGCCGCGGCGCTCGTCGCCGAGACCCCCGGCCTGCACGTATGCCGCACGGTCGCCACCGTGACGCAGGCCCGGTCGGCGGTGGCCGCGGACGAGGTCGATGTGGTGCTGCTCGATATCCGGATGCCGGGCGAGGATCCGCTCGGCTTCGCCGCCGCGTTGCGCGAGTCGCGGCCGGAGCTCGTCGTCGTTCTCGTCTCGGCGTATGGCGTTCTCGACGTCCCCGCGCCGCTCCTGGCCGCGGGGGTTGGCTTCGTCGCCAAGGAGGACCTGACCCCGGCCAGCCTGCTCGGCGCGATCGGTGCGGCCCGGGCGGGGCCTCGGTGAGGCGCGTCCCGGCGAGGGGCGAGCCTCGATGAGCCGCGCCCCGGTCAGCAGCTCGCCGAGCGGGGACCACGCCAACGACGAGACCCGGGATCGATTGCGACGACTGTTGTCGGTCAATGCTTTCGGGCTCGGCGGCTCGGTGGTCGCGCTGACGGTCCTGGCCGTGGTGCAGGTGCACGACGCGAACCTCTACCGCGACATCGGCGCCCTCGCCGTGGCCTTCGTCGTCGTCCTCGCCGGCCTGATCGGCCTGCGCCGGGGCCTGATCCAGGCAGCGGCCCTGTCGGTGGTGGGTGCCAACTGGCTGGTCGCCGCCGCGGTGACCTGGCTCAATCCGTTCACGGTGCCGATCGCCCTCCTCGCCGTCATCGCGCCGGTCGTGCTCGTCTTCGACGTCCTGCGACCGCGGACGCTCGCGGCCGTGGTCGTCGCCACCGTCCTCGGATCCGGCACGCTCGCCGGCGCCGGGGAGGTCCGGCGCCTGAAACCCGATGCTCTGCAACCCGACTCATCGCTGACGGTGCCGATCGTCGCCGTCTTCGTTGCCGTGGTCGCCCTGGTGATCGTCGCCGGGATCCGCGAGCAGGTGCGGCGGCTGCGGCGGCATACGGCGGATCTCGACGCCTCCCGCCGCCGGCTCGCGGTGGCCGGCGACGAGGCGCGCCAGGCGATCGAACGCGACCTGCACGACGGGGCCCAGCAGCGCCTGGCCCGGCTTTCGGTCGAGCTGGGGCGGGTGACCCGGCTCGGCGAGCGCGATGCGTCTGCGGCGGTGGCCGAGCTGCCGGGGCTGCAGGCGGAGTTGGTGGACGGCATCCGGGAGCTTCGCGACCTGGCCCACGGGATCTATCCGGCGCTGCTCAGCGAACGTGGGCTCGGCGCCGCCCTCCCCGCCGCCGCCCGCCGGACCAGCCGGCCGTGCGTGGTCGACATCGCCCCCGACGCGCGCTACCCGGCGCCGGTGGAGGCGGCACTGTATTTCTGTGCGGTGGAAGCGATTCAGAACGCCGACACCCATTCCGGGGCGTCCCGGATCGACGTCCGGGTGCGGCCCGCGGCCGGGCGGCTGCAGTTCGACGTCCGCGACGATGGGCGCGGCTTCGACGTGGACACGGCATACGGCCTCGGGCGCGGCGTGACCGGCATGGCCGACCGCGTGCGCGCCGCCGGCGGCGAGTGCGTGGTGCGCTCCACCCCCGGCTCCGGCACGGTCGTCTCCGGCTGGCTGCCGGTGTGAGCGGCGGGTCGGCCGCTAGCGAAAGCCGCGGACGCTTCCCGGGGTGAGGACGAGCCGGCGCCAGAGTCGGTCGCGCTCCCCCGCACTGAGTTCGGCCTGGTCGGCGGCGTCCGGCCAACCGATCTCGACGGCATCGACGATGCGCTCGACCCGGCTGCGGGCGTCCGCGACGCTGAGCCCGTACGCCGGAGCGGCGCGGACCAAGGCGGGGAGTTCTGCGGACCGTTGCCCGTCGGTGCCGTAGGCCATGGCCTGGTATGCCGTCTCCCCCGACCGTGGCTGGGGGCAGATGTCGTAGGCCGGGGTGAGCGTGAGGCCGCGGCCGTCCCAGAACGCCGCGTGGTTGCGGGCATGATCGTCGAAGTTGCCGAGCGCGATGTTGGCGGCGATGCGCTCGAAGACCTCGGCGCCGGCAGCCTCCCCGCCTTCGCCGAGCACTGCAACCAGGTCGGGATAGGTCGCATACCGGCCGGCCATCTCCTCCAGCCCCAGGAGGGTCAGCCCCGAGACCACATGCCGGCGTGCGCCCCCGACCCGGTCGAAGCGGCGGACCAACAGCACGTCCCGCCCGCGGATTCGTCCGAGCGAGGTATCGGCGGCGTCGATTCCGGTCATTCTCGCCAGGGTCATCGCAGCCGCTTCGGCCTTGACCACCGGATACTGGTCGGTCGAGGACGACAGCTTCGCCAGGAACTCGACTCCGTTGTCACGCAACAGGATCTTGGGTCGAGCACCACCAACGCTGGTCCCGTGCACGAGAGCCGCCGCGATATCCGCCGGGAGCCGCTCGCCCGCGTCGAGTAGTTCGGCGGCGTCCAGGAGATCGGCGACGGGCGCGGTGTCAGACCGAGCGACGTATGCATCGGTGCGCGCCTGGAAGTCGTTGGCGCCGATGCGATTCGACCCGGAGAGCAGCATCAGGTCGACCTCGGTGAGGCTGTCGTCGTCCGGGTTGCCCGTCATCCGGGTCGCGATGACCCGGCGTCCCCAGGCATCCGGCGAGCCATCCCGAAGGCACGAGGGCATGGCGAGACCGGGCAGTGGCTCGATCGGACCGCTGCGCAGCGGCAGTTCCGGGCCGTACAGACTGATGGCGTCGGCGCGAGCGAGGTAGCTGCGGGCATACGCGAAGGCCAGGCGTCCCTGGGCCTCGCGCAGCCGACCGGCGGGGACCGGTTCCGTGGCGCCGGGGAGCCACGTCCACACGACCGCTTCAGAAGTCATCGTCGATCTCGATCATCTCGGCGTGTACGCGCGCGGGCAGCAGAGCGAGGGTGTCGGCGCCGGCGCGCCGGAGTCGGACCAGTTCGGTGCCCTCCGCCCCGAAGAGCCGGACCCCGGTCAGCGCCGCCGCGCTGAAGACCGTCCCCACGGCCACGTGGAGTTGGCCGGTCTCGATCGCCGTGACGGTGGGCCGACTGACGCCCAGAAGTTGCGCGAGCTTGGCCGCGGTCCAGCCTCGTTGCTGCCGGGCGAGGCGGATCCGCTGCCCGAGCACAGCCGTCGCGTCGACGGCTTCCGGGTGCACGTACCGAGTCATGATGCCAAGAATATCTTGCCTTAGGTGTGTATGAGCGGAGAATTCTTGCCGGTCGGCGCAGGGTGGGCGCTTCCGACGTGACGCCCCCCTGAGTGCGATCGTGATGCCGCGGCATACCGCCGCCCCAGCCGAGGAGGCCATAGGCCGACCGCTCGCCAGGCGATCGAGCGCGACCTGCACGACGGGCCCAGCAGCGCTTGGCCCGACTCGCGGTCGAGCTGGGGCGGTGTGGTGGGGTGCGTGCGGTCGGAATACCTATCCGTGCCGACACGCCGACGATTTCGCGCGACACGCCGCGGCGCGTTGGCGATTGGTATTCCGACGGCACACCACTCCCGAGATCGAGCCGGCGATCGAGTCGGAGGCACGTGCACGCACTACCACCGAGAGGCCGGGCTGCACTCCTGACCTGGCGCCGCGAGAGCGCGATAGTGGGGGTGCGGCATACCGCCGCCCCAGCCGAGGAGGCCGTATGCCGACCGCTCGCCAGCCGTCCACCCTTCCGAAGCCTGGTCCGGGCGGCCGGCGGTCGGTCTGGCTGCCGGCCATGGCCGGCTTCGCCCTCCTCGGCGCGGGCGGCTGCACCTCGTCGGATGGGGGCACGAGCGGATCGGCCACCGGGTCGTCGAGCCCGGCCACGAGCGCCACGACCGCCGCGAGCGGAACGACGAGCAGTTCGCCGGCGAGCAGCACGTCGACCAGCACCTCCCCCGCGACCGAGTCGACCACTCCCCCCGCGGCCGCCGGCGGCCTGCCCACGGATCACAGCGTGTGCGTCCTCATCGACTTCTCGGCGGCCACCACACTCCTCGGCAGCAAGCCGACCACGATCAAGATCCCTGACACCAGCGACGACATGGTGACCCACGTCGACCGGTGCAACTGGGCGACCGCACGCGGCTCGTTGACCTACCAGGTCAATCGCTACGCGAACCCGTCGATGCCGGCCACGATCGTCGCCGGCCTGACCAGCCACCTCCCGCCGGGCGGCACGGCGCTGGACTTCCCGCCGAGCGGCAAGGGGTTCGTCGTCGCCATCGGCCCCAAGGCAATGGGCCGCGCGGTCGTCCCGCTGACCGGCGGCATCGCCCTCGATCTCTCCACGACCGCGCCGACGCCCGACCAGGCCCAGGCCCTCCTCCGACAGCTCGCCGGCGCCCTGACCCAGGACATCAAGGGCTGAGTGTCGGCGGCGCACCAAAGGGGTGCGCTGCAGGCGAACTCCCGCGCCCACGCGCCCCGAGTCGCCTCATGGCCCTGATCGGGACAAGGGACCCACGACCTGCCCCCCCCCGATCACGGCAGACCGAACACCCGGATCCCCGAGCCATCGGTGTTCACGTAGATGTGGCCACCGGAGATCGCCGGCCCGCCGAGAGCAAGCCCCTCGGCCGGATCGAGGACACCGCCGTCCCACACCAGTTCACCAGTGGTGCGGTCGAACCCATATAGGTGCGAGTCGAGATTCCACTCCATGGCGATGATCAGGTCACCCGAGACGCTGATGTTCCATCTGGCCATGTCGATCGGCGTGGCCCACAGCTCGGCGCCCGACCTTGCGTCGAAGGCCACCAGTCGATCGACGGCCGGCACCAGCCACACCCCGCCCACGACCGACGTCACGCCGTGCGGCCTGACGGGCGCGCTCCAGATGACGGATCCATCGCTCGCGCGGAGCGCGCCGATGCTGTAGGCGCTGACGGCATACACGACCCCGTCGATGACCATCGGGGCACCGTCGGCCGATGGATCCCAACAGGCGGCCGGATCGCTGCCGGGAATCGACTGGGTCCAGGTCGTCGCGCCGGTGGCCGCGTCCAGCGAGTAGACCGTGCACTGCGCCCACAGATAGACATGGGTTCCGTCGGTGCTCGGTCCGTAGAGGGAGGAAGACCCACTGGTCATCAGGTCGCGCGTCCACAGCACGCTCCCCGTGGCGAGGTCGAGGGCGGACACCGCACCACCGGCGCCGACGGTATACACCCGAGAGCCGGAAACGACCGGGGCCTGACCCTCATTGGCGATGTAGCTGAGGCCATCGACACTGCGCCACAGGATCACGCCGTCGGTGGCTCGCACCGCGACCACCGCTCCGGAGTAGTCCACCGCGACGAGCGTGTTGCCGCCGGCGGCCACCGGTGAGCTGAAGTAGGCCTCCACATTCGCCGGGTCGGCCTTGGTCACCCACAGAGGCGCGCGGTTGGTGGTCGTGCCGGCGGTGTCCCAGGCGGCCATCGTGCCGTCGGCCCGGACGACATACGCGCGCGTCCCGATGATCACGGGTACGTCAGAATAGTTCGTGTTGACCGTGGTGCCGGCGGACTTGGCGAAGCTGTACCGGTAGCCGAGCATCGGGGAGGTCGACAGGTCGATCGCCGTCTCCGCCGGGTTGAACGGGTTGAGATCGGCGCCGTTTCGATGGGTCGTCCACGACGGCGATCCGCCGACAACGGCCAGGGTCAGGGACACTGAACGCGTGGTGCCGCGGCTGTCGGTCACCCGCACGGTCAGGCGCGCGGACCCGAGCGCCGTCGGGGTCCCCGAGAGGTGCCCGGCAGCACTGAGGCTGAGCCCGCCGGGCAGTGTCCCGTTCGTCACGCTCCAGGTGTATGGCCCGGTCCCGCCCGCGGCGGTGAGGTCGGCTTCGTACGTGACCCCGACGCGGGCAAGTGGCAGCACCGTCGTGACGATGTCGGGTGTGGCCGGAGCCAGGCCGAAGACATGGGTGCGCTCCTGCGGGAAAGCCGTCGAGCTGCCACCGATCGTCAGCGCGACCAGACCGTCGCCGAACGCCGGTTGGACGCCGTAGGAATTGTCGGCATACGCGAGATCGGCCAACTGGGCTCCGGTCGTTCGGTTCAGGGCGAGCAGGTCGGTGGCGCGACCCTCGCTATAACGCCAGCTCATGTCCAGCCAGATCACCCCGCCGGTGATGCCCGCGCCCTCGACTCGGGAGTCGATGTCGTGGGCCCAGCGCTCGGTCCCGTCGCTGGTGCGCAGGGCATGCAGGCGGGAGGTGATCAGATCGCCGAACTCGTCGACCACCATCTCCCAGGCATAGACGGTGTCGCCGTCAACGCCGACGACCTGGTTGATGTCGGTCAAGGTGTTCAGCCGCCAACCCGCGGCCCCGGTCGCGAGGTTGTACCGGGCCAGGTTCCCGCCGACATTGGCGTACACATAGCCGTCGGTGCTCGCCACCAGGCTCCATGCGTCGACTCCGCTGATCACCCACAGCTGAGCGCCGGTCGTCAGGCTCAGGCCACGCAAGCGGTCGTCATACCCGACAACCACCGTGTTGCCGCCGGTGGCGACGCCCCGGATCAGGGTGGCGCCCGAGGGCATCAACTGCTGCCACAGGCGCTGGCCGTCGCTGAGCCGATAGGTCGCGACCCTGTCCCCGCCGTAGACGACGATGCTCGATCCGCTGAGCGCGATGTCCTGGAAGGCCGAACCGGGGTCGGTGTCCGAGGTCCGCCAGACCAGCGAGTGGGGCGCGGTCCGGTCGATGGCGATCAGTTCGGTGGAGCAGTTGACGATGAGCAGAGCGGACGAGACCAGCAATTGGGGGTACGTGCACGAGTTGAAACCCGGCAGGACGAAGGAGGACTGCTGGGTCCAGGTCGCGGGGTCGTATGTCGTCAGCTCGGTTGCCGCGGAATCGGCCGGCACAGGTCCGACGACATAGAGCGTGCCACCGGCGATCGCCGACACGCCCGGTTGCACAGTGGTTTCCTCGTGGACGGATGCCGCCTGGGCCGGGCTGATCATCGTCTCACCCGCCGACCACGCCGTGCGGCCGGCGTCGTGCCCGGGCTGGGTCCAGTCCTCGCTGGTCGCGGCGGCGGCGACGGTGATCGAGAGCGCCTTGGTGGCGCTGGCGCCGGCCGCGCCGACGAGCTTGACGGTGAAGGAGACGGTGCCGGCCGTGGTGGGCGTGCCGCTGATCGCGCCGGTGGCCGGCGCCAGGGACAGCCCCGCGGGCAGGGTGCCCGAGGCCAGCGACCAGGTGTACGGGCCCGGGCCGGTGCCGGTCAGGGTCGCGGCATACGCCACGCCGACCTGGCCGTTGGGAAGTGACGTGGTCGTGATCGTCACGGCACCGGACGAGGCGGCGACGGTCAAGGTGAGGGGTTGAGTCGTCGTCAGGGTGCCCCGGACGAGTTTGATCGTGACATTGGCCGTCCCGGCGGCGGTGGGGGTGCCGCTGATGACCCCGGTGGATTTGCCGAGGGTGAGCCCGGTCGGGAGCTTGCCCGCCGATATCGTCCAGGACGCCGTCCCCGTGCCGGTCGCCTGCACGGTGGTCGTGTATGCCGTGCCGATGGTGCCATTGGGCAGGCTCGTGGTGGTGATCGCGAGCGCGGTGGCGGCGAGCACCTTGCCCGAGTACGCCTTCTGTGCCGTCGTGGCGCCGGCACCGGTGACCTTGAGCGTGACGCTCGTGGTGGCCGCCTTGGTTGGGGTCCCGCTGATGGTCCCGGTCGCGCCGTTGAGGGTGAGTCCGGCGGGGAGCGCGCCAGCGGCGACCGCCCAGGTGAACGGTCCGGCGCCGCCGGCGACGAGGGTCGCGGCATACGGGCGCCCGACCGAGCCGCTGGGGAGGGCGTTGGTGAGGATCCAGACGGTGTCGACGACAAGGACGAAGGACTTGCTCGCGCTCGCACCCCCGGCTCCGACGACCTTGACGGTGAAGGTGGCCGACCCGCCGGCGCTGGGGGTGCCGGAGATGACCCCAGCCGTGCTCAGCGTCAGCCCCGCGGGCAGGGTGCCGGTGGTCACCGACCAGGTGTAGGGCCCACCTCCGGTGGCCGCCAGCGCCTTGCGGTATGCCGTGCCCACCCGCGCGTGCGGCAACGCGCTCGCCGTCGTGATGGACACCGCGGGCGCGGCCCGGTGCCTGCCGGCCGCGCCTGGTCCCCCCGCCGAGTCACCCCGGGTGCTCGACGATGCGACCCCATGGTGCGCGGCGCCCGGCGCCGACCGGGCCGCCTGCGCGCCCGCGGTCAGGCCGGGGGCGGCGAGGACGAGGGTGGCCACGAGGGCCGTGATCAGCGCGCGGAACCGGTATGACACGACGTGCTCCCAACTCTCCGGCACCGTGGCGTTGCCCGCCACGAGACAGGTACCGCCAGGAAAGGTAGGGATGGGGCATTACACGGGGCTTACATGACTCGTCCGGGCCGTGGGCTTCGATGAGAGCGGCTCCAATGCCCGCGATTGGGGTCGGACCTGGCCAGGTCGGCGCCCGGGGGCCGGGCTCTCGCCACCCGCCACTGGCACACTGGCCCGGTGACCGACGCGACGACACAGACCCGCCACATCACCTGCGTCCTGTGCGAGGCGAGCTGCGGGCTCGAGGTCCAGCTCGACGGACCGCAGATCGTCTCCATCCGCGGCCACGAGGCCGATCCGCTCTCGCGCGGACACATCTGCCCCAAGGCGATCGCGCTGCAGGACCTCCACACCGACCCCGACCGGCTCCGCACGCCCATCCGGCGCGTCGGCCCGCCCGGGGCGGACGCGACGTGGGAGCCGATCGGGTGGGACGCGGCATACGACCTGGTCGCGGAGCGGATCGTCGGGATCCAGGCCGAGCACGGCAACGACGCGGTCGCGGTCTATCTCGGCAACCCCAACGTCCACAGCGTCGGAGCCCTGACCCACGGCGTCAACCTCGTGCGAACCATCAAGTCCCGCAACAGTTTCAGCGCCACCTCGGTCGACCAGCTGCCGCACCAGCTGATGGCGTGGGCGCTCTATGGCCACCAGTTCCTGCTGCCGATCCCCGACATCGACCGCACCGACCTGCTCGTGCTGATCGGCACCAACCCGATGGCCAGCAACGGCTCGATCATGACCGTGCCCGACTTCCCCGGGCGGGTGC
>JBDIAJ010000031.1:0-31267 GCA_039812345.1 Nostocoides sp.
CCGGCCAGCGCGCCCGCCGACACCTTGCGCAGATCCCCCGACACCGCGCCCCAGTTCCGGACCAGGGCGAGGAGCACCGCGGCGAGGACGACGACGGCGAGGACGATCCGGGCGTACGCGACGAATCCACGCCGCCGCGCGTCCACGGCCGGCGGCTCGCTCACCGCCGGCGCCAGGTCAACCGCGCCAGGCCGTATGCCGCGCGCGGATCCCGCGCGTGCCGTTGCGCCCGGCGCATGGTCGCCGTCAGATCCCCGTCGAGATCGCCGACGAGCCGCAGGCCGGCGTTGTCCGCCTGGGCGAGGACCGCGCGGACGTCGGCCGCCCCGAGCGTGCCGGGCACCGTGCTCGGGCCGAGCGCGAAGGTCGTGATCAGCAGCCCGCCCGGCCGCAGCGCCCACGCCGCCTGCCCGAACAAGTCGAGGACGTCGCCGGCCTCGACGTCCGCCGGGTGCAGCCGGGTCATGACGTCGAGCGACTCCGGCTCGACGTCGAGTTCGGTCCCCGGCTCGACCTCCACCGGCGCGAAGCCGATCGCCCGCGCCCAGTCGGCGAACGGGCTGGCCCCGCCCGAGCGGTCGAGGATGATCGAGGATCGTTTCCCGTCGTCGCGGACCCGCAGGACCGCGGCGATCCCCCCGAGCGCCGCCCAGGCCTCCACCCGCGAGCCGCGCCGCGGCAGGCCGAGCGCCCGGGCCAGCGCGCGGGCCTCGTCGGCGTCGTCGTCGCGGGCGAGGACATCGGTGGGCCGCACCCAGTCCGGCAGATCCGCCGGCGCCAGGTCGATCCGCGGCCGGGCGGCGGCGACCAGACCACGGACCCCGTCGGCGACCCGCCCGGCGACGCGGGCGACGAGCGGGACGGGAGGGGTCGGCATACGATCGCCGGCGCTGTCGTGGCCCTCCTCGCCCGCGGTGGCGATCCCGTCCGCGGCGAACGCCTCGATCGCCCCGACGTAGGCCGCCCAGGGACCGGAGAGGTTGACCTCGGGCGCCGCGGCCATGAGCCGGTCGACGTGGGCTCGGTCGCAGAGATAGCGCAGCGCCGCGGCGACGGCCGCGACGTCGCCCGGTGGGACCAGCAGCCCATCGACCCCGTCGTGCACGTCGTGCGGGAAGCTCCCGACGGCGCTGGCGAGGACGGCGAGCCCGTGCGCCTGCCCGAGAAGGGCGTTCTGCGAGGCCGTCGCCGAGGTGTAGGTCAGCGCCATGACATCGTGCGCCGCGAGCAGGGGCGCGATGTCGGCGGCCGGGACGTAGCCGTCCCGGAAGGTCACCCGCCCGGCCAGGTCGGGTTGGGCCGCCCGCACCCGCAGCCGCTCGCCGAGATCGCCCCACACCTCCCCGGCGATCGTCAGGGTGGGCCCGGGGACCTGGGCGAGCGCGTCGAGGAGGATCTCCAGCCCCTTGTACGGCCGGACGATCCCGAGCGCGACGAGCCGGGCCGGCCCGGCATACGGCTCCCGGCGCGCCGGCGGGCCGCCGGGCAGGTGCGGCGGCAGCACGAGCGTGCGGACGTGCTCGGCACCGAGCGAGATCGCGACATTCGCCTGGGGCTTGGTGTGGACGATGACCCCGTCGACCCGCGTGAGGAAGGCGCGCATCAGGGACTCGTCGCCGGGCTTCGGCTCGTGCGGGAGGACGTTGTGGACGACGGCGACGATCCGCGGCGGCGTCGCGCCCGCGGTCGCCGCGCGGATCAGGGTCAGGTGCGCCGGCACCACCTGCGGGATGACGTGGACGACGAGCACGAGATCGTATGCCGCCAGCTCCCGTCCCGCGCGCCGCCACCCTAGCGGCCGAGCCCAGTGCAGCGCCCGCACGGTCGCCGGAAACGGCGTCACCTCGGGCTGGTCGAGCGGGACGGTCGTCTCGCCGGGATAGAGCCGCGCCGGATAGAGCTGCGACCACGAGACGAGGGTGACCTCGTGGCCGGCCGCGCGCAGGTGGTGGGCCAACTCGGTCGTGTGCACCGCGACGCCCCCCTTGATCGGGTGGGTCGGTCCGACGACGGCGATCCGCAGGGCCGCCGGGTCCAGCCGCCCGGCCCCCCCGTCGAGCGGTCCGCCGCCGGTCACACTCCGTCCCTCGACCGGACGACGAGGTCGGCGAGGAGGGCGAGCGAGCCGATCATGATTCCGCTGACGACGAGCAGGACGGTGTTGGCGGGGAAGTAGAAGGGGTGCCGGACCATGTCGACGACGCCCTTGACGACGCCGATGACGACGAGCCACAGGGCCATCGGCATGAGCACCTTGAGCGGGTCGAAGTACATGACCATCCGCAGCACCTGGAGGATGTAGCGGTAGGCATCCCGGACGAAGTGGAACTTGCTGGTGCCGGCCCGCTTCGCATAGCTCGTCGGCACATAGAGGATGTCGTGCTGGTTGGAGAGGAAGGCGATGGTGATCGTCGTGACGCAGGAGAACCCGGCCGGCAGCAGCCGCAGATAGGGCAGCGACACACTGCGCCGGAACGCCCGCAGGCCGGAGTTGAGGTCGGGGATCTTCTGGTTGGTCAACCGCTCGGCGATCTTGCGGATCAGCCACTTGGCCGGCACCCGGAGCCACTTGTGGGTGCCCTCCTCGGTCGTCCGCGCGCCGACGACCTGGTCATAGGTCGGGTCGTCGAGGAGGTGACGGACGAGTTCGGGGATGCGCTCGTTCTCGTAGGTCATGTCGGCGTCGGTCCACACGACGATCTCGCCGCGGGCCTGCTGGGTGCCGATCCGTCGGGCCGTCCCGGAGCCGCCATTGCGGCGGAAGGGCATCAGCCGGATGTGGGGGTCGTCGCGTGCGGCGCCGCGCAGCACCTCGAGGGTGTCGTCGGTGGAGGCGTCGTCGATGCAGAGCAGTTCATAGGTCAGCCCGCTGGCGAGCATCGCCCGGGTGATCCGCTCGATCTCCAGGAGCACATGCTCGCCCTCGTTGTAGCAGGGCAGGACGATCGTCACCAGCGGATTCGCAGGGTCGCCGACGGGGCGATCGGGGGCGGTGGCGGCGGTCTCGGCGATCTCGGTCATGTCGGCTCCGAGAGTACCCGCGCGGGCTCGGGATCTCCGGCACCCGGCGCCGCGTCGCCCGGCGACCGGCCCCGCATTCGCCGGGTGGGAACGCAACGGATCGATATCTGGTTACTGTCAGTAGCATCCGCCCATGACCACCCCGAGTCGCCGCACCGTCCTCGCCGCCGCCACCACCGCCGGGATGTGGGCGACACGACCGGCGAGCGCGGCGGAGATCGCCGCGAGCGGCCTCGGCATCCCGCCGAGTCTCCCCGACGGTCTCACGCCGTATGCCGCGGCCTTCGTCAACTGGTCCGGCGAGGTGCGCCTCGACACCGTGTGGCGGGTCAAGGCCGCCACCGCGCAACAGGTCGCCGACCGCGCCAACTGGGCCGCCGGGGCCGGGTGGCGGTTGCGGGCGGTGGGTGAGGGGCACACCTGGGCGCCGCTCATCGCCGATCCGGCCCGCAGCGACCTGACCCGGGTGCTCCTCGTCGACATCCGGGACGGCCTCGGGGCGGTGCGGGTCGACGCGACCACCCGGCAGGTGACGGCCGGCGCCGGCGCGAGTCTCGACGCCGTCCAGGAGGCCCTGATCGGCGCCCGGCTCGCCCTCGCCCACGCCCCGGCCATCGGCGAGATCACCGTCGGAGGGGCGCTGGCGATCGGAGCGCACGGGAGCGGCATACCGGCGAAGGGCGAGTCGGTGCGCGCGGGGTGGACGTTCGGGTCCCTCTCCAATGCCATCGTCTCGCTCGACGCCGTCGTCTGGGACCCCGCCGCGGGCCGGTATGCCGTCACGACCGTCACCCGGTCCGACCCGCGTGCCCCGGCGCTGCTGTGCCACCTGGGCCGGGCCTTCATCACCTCGGTGACCCTCCAGGCGGGCGCGTCGACGAAGGTGCGCTGCCAGAGCACGACGGCGTACTCGATGGACGCGTTGTGCGCGGCGCCCGGGAGTTGGTCCCTCCTCGGTGGCCCGACGCTCGCGTCGCTGCTCGATCGCTGCGGCCGGGTCGAGATCCAGCTCTTCCCGTTCACCGGCAACCCGTGGGTCAAAACGTGGACCCTCGCGCCGAGTTGGCCGCTGTTCAGCCGCCCGGTGACGAGTCCCTACAACTATGCCTTCGCCGACAACCCCCCGACCCAGATCCTCGACCTCATCGCCGGGTCCCCGTCGCAGACGCCGGTGCTGGGGCAGCTGATGCTGACGACGACATCGGCGAGCCTGACGACGGGCCTGCTCACCGACCTGTGGGGCGAGCCCGGGGACCTGCAGCGCTATGTCCGCTCGACGACGCTGCGGGTCGCCGAGGGCGCGTGGGCGGTCGTCTGCCGGCGCGCCGACGTCCAGCGGGTCGTCGCCGAGTTCTGGTCCGCGCACAAGTCGCGGCTGGGCCGGTATGCAGCCGCCGGCCGCTTCCCGATCAACAATGTCGTCGAGATCCGGGTCACCGGGACCGACCGGCCGACCGAGGCACCCGGGGGCGGGGCGGCGCCCCTGCTCTCGGTGACCTCGCCCGTCGCCGGGCGGCCCGAGCTCGACACCGTCGTCTGGCTGTCCGCGCTGACGACGCCGGGGCAGCCCTGGTCGCCGCAGTTCTACACCGAGATGGAGACGTGGATGTTCACCAACTACGCCGCGTATGCCGTCACCCGCGTCGAGTGGTCCAAGGACTGGGCATTCACGGCGGACGGCGCGTGGAGCGACCCGACGACGCTCGGTGCGCGGATCCCCGGGTCGTTCGGATCGGCATACGGGACGGCGCGGGCGAGCCTGGACGCGCTCGACCCGGCCCGGATCTATGCCAGCCCCCTGCTCGACGCGCTCCTCTGACCAGGGCCAGACTCAGGGGCGCGGAACCGGCCGCAGCCAGACCCGGATCGGCAGGTCGACGAGGTGGTCGGGGCGGCGTTCGAGGAGCCGGTCGTCCTCGCGGACGGTGATGTCCGCGACGAGGTCGTCGGCGGTGCCCGCGCCGCCGAGACCGGCGAAGGCCGTCGGGGAGTCCGCGGCGAGGAGGACCAGACGTCCGCCCGCGGGCAACCCGGCCGCGATCCGCCCGACCGCGGCGGCGAGCGCCACCGGGTCCTGGCGCAGCGCCCCCATCGTCGACAGCGCCGGGTGAGCGCACATCCCGCGGATGACCTGGGGCCACTCGTTGGCCGCCCGGGAATCGACGGCGAGGACGACGTCACCGGGGCGGAGGGATCGGCATACGGAGGCGACCGCGGAGTATTCGCCGCGCTCGACGCGCTCGCCCAGGTGCGGCCAGGTCGCGAGGGCGGCGGGGACGAGCGTCGCCGCGACGACGAGCGCCTCGGTCGGGCGGCCGAGGCGCGGACCGAGCCGGGCGGCCCAGGCCGCCGCCGCCACGCAGGCGAGCACCAGCAGCGGTATGGCGATCAGCAGCCGCCGCTCCGCCCACGGGTGATCGGGGGTGATCCCCGGCCGCCACAACGTCAGCACCGTCGACCCGAGCGCGATGACGAGCGGCGCGGACCAGTCCGGCAGGGGCGTCCCGTCGCGCCAGGCGTCGGCGAGCCGCCCGCTCAGGCCGGCGAGCGCGACGAGGGCGATGACGAGGGCGAGCGGCCCCAGCCACCAGGACAGCCAGGTGACGGTGTGCTCGGCATACGTCCGACCGCCGTCGACGGTCAGCCCCTGGCGGGCCTGCAGGCCGGCGACGACGCGCGCCCCCGGGTCGGCCGCGGACTGGCGCACGGTCATGAAGAGCGGCCGCGCGGCGAGGAACAGGCCGAGTGCGACGACCCCGATCCGCACCCCCCAGGGGAGCGCGCGCCGCACGCGCGAGGGGAGGCCGATGCCGCGCCGGGCGGCGAGGACGATCCCGGCGGCCGCGACCGCGAAGGCGACCCCGAGCGCCGCCAGCGGGATCAGGCTGGCCGCGATGTCGCCGAGATAGCGGTAGCTCAGCGCCCACGCCGCCCCCAGCGCGACGACGGTCGCCAACGCGGCGCCGATCAGCGCCGGTCGCGCCCAGCGTGCCTCCCGCGCGAGGGCGAGCGCGGCGATCGGGATGAGGAGGATGGTCTCGCGCAGTCCGTCGATCCGGACCAGGGCGGTGCCGCCGATGAGCAGTCCCCCGACGAGGGCCGTATGCCGTTCCAACACCACCCGCTGCTCCGCGCGCGCGGCGAGGACGAGGGCGAGCAGGCCGGCGCCGAGGGTGACCATGGCGAGCGGTTCGGAGTAGGTCGACCGGCCGGTGTGGACCACCGGGAAGCTCACCGCGACCCCGGCCGCGGCGATCGGCCCCCACCGCGGCCCGATGACGACGGCGGCGAGGAGCCCGACGGCGAGCAGGCCGACCGCAGTGAGCCACGGCGCCTGCCACCAGATCGTCCCGGTGCCGCCGAACCAGCGCCCGAGGGAATAGATCGCCGCCGGGCCGATGACGAACTGCGGCTGGACGGCCGGGTGGGCGGCGGAGCCGACCTCATAGAACGCCGGGCTCGCCAGCGTGACCCCCGGGAGGTCGAGCACATCGGGGCCACCGATGCTCGCCGCCGGGACGGACAGGATGCGGTGACCGGTGTCGGCGAGGGCGATCGCCGCCTGGAGATTGCTGCCCGAGTCGCGCCGCGGCAGGACCTGGGAACTGACGGTCGCGCTCAGCCACACCCCGGCCGCGCCGCAGACGAGCAGCAGCGCGGCGACGGGCCCGTTCGGGAGGGGAGCCAGCGGCATACGGCCGACGCGGCGAGCGAGCGCGGCGGCGGCGAGCAGCAGGAGGGGGACGACGAGCCAGCCGCGCCACCAGCCGAGGGCGCCGAGGAGCGCCGCGAGCAGGGAGGTGACGAGGACCAGGAGCCCGGCGAGGAGGACGAGGCCCTGCGCCGCCGCCCCCAGCCATCCCGCCGACCTCGCCCGAGCCACAGACCGGGACACTACCCGGGCGGGGTTACATTGCCCGGATGCGACCCGACGCGCTGCTGCCCGCCCTCGTGCACGCCGACTCGACGCGGCCGCGGATCACCTGCTACGACGATGCGTCCGGAGAGCGGATCGAGTTGTCCGCGCGGGTGCTCGGCAACTGGGTCGCGAAGGCGGCGAGCCTGTTGCAGGACGAGTACGACATCGGGCCCGGAAGCGTCGTCGCGCTCGACCTGCCGCCGCACTGGCGGACGCTCTACTGGGCCCTGGCCGTATGGCGCACCGGCGCCGCCGTGCTCCTCCCGCCGCCCGCCGGGGTGGCCGCGGCGGGTGCGACCGTCCCGGATCTCGTCGTCACCACCGGCGAGCGCGCGACGTCGGGCGACGGCGCACCCGTGATCGCCGTGACCCGCGCCGCGCTGGCTCGCCGCAGCCCGGTCCCGCTGCCGGCGGGCGTCCTCGACGAGGCCGCCGCCCTGGCGAGCTTCCCGGACGTCTTCGAACCGTATGACGAGGCCGGCGACGACGCACCGGCGCTGGTCGGCGCGGGTGGGAAGGTCGCGGCATACGGAACGGTCGTGCCGGACGACGGGACGCCCGGCGCCCGCCGGCACACGGCGACGACCGACACCGGCGAGTTCCTCGAGCTCGCCCTGGCGACGTATGCCGCCGACGGCTCGCTCGTCCTGTCGATCGCGCCGGACCCCGACCGGCTCGCGGCCCGCCTCATCGCCGAGGGCGTCACGCTGTCGGCGGATCCGCCCGGCGGGCCGGCGGAGGTCAGCCGCTCAGTTTGACGAACTGCGCGTAGTCGGCCTTCGCCTTGTCGATGACGCGCTCGAGCTCGCGGCCGGCCTCGGCCAGCCGCATCCGGGAGCGCAACTCGGCATCCAGCGCCGCCCAGGTCAGCGGCCCGATCGTCCCGTTGACGGTGATCTGGTACTTCGCCTGGATCTTCTTGACCTTGCGGAAGGTCGCGTCCCCGAACTGGCCGTCCTGGGTCAGCTGCAGCGCCCACTGCGCGGCCTTGACCGCGTCCCCGGTGGCACCCTTCTTGAGGATCACCGTCTTGCGGTACTTGACCAGCGGATACTGCAACTGCTCCATCCTGTTCCAGACGGCGCGGGTGACCAGCCCGGTGACCTTGAGCCCGTACGTCGTCTGGAAGGCCTTGACCGCGGCCTGGGTCTTGGGCCCGAAGTCCCCGTCGACGACGACGCCCGGGAGATTCGACTGGGCGACCCTGACCGCGTCACCGGTCGACCCGAGCGCGAGGACGACGTCCTTGAGGTGGGTGAACTCGGTGTCCACGGTGACCAGCGGGCCGCTCGTGCAGGTCGCGAGGCTCGGGGTGGTCAGCGCCCGCCCGGTCCACCACGAGGTCCGCTTGCAGGCACCGTCCCAGGCGAAGCTGAAGTGGATGTGGTCGGTGTGCGGGACCGATCCGGTGTAGGTGGTCCAGGTGTTGATGTCGCGGTAGGACTTCCACGTCTTGTGGTTCCAGATGATGTACATGATCCCGAGTCGGCGCGCCCACGACCCGTAGTTGCCCGCGGAGTCCTTGGCCGACAACCACGTCGTCACGGCGTCGGCGATCGCCTTGTCCGCGGGGTTGTTGACGTCGAGCATCCAGTCGAGCGCGCGCCCGTCGTAGTGCTCGCTGACATCGGACATGCACGGCCGGAGGGTGCCATAGGTCGGCCGGCTGTAGTAGCTGGACACGAGCTTGGCGAAGTCGGCGACCCCCGGCTTGGTGGTCTGACTGCAGAAGCTCTGCCCCTCATACGGCATCGGGACGTCGTCGGCCGACGGCATCGTGATCGGCGGCTTCGGCGGCGGCGGGACGGCCGCCTGCGCAGGCGCGGCGACGGCGAGGACCGCCGCGGCACCGACGGCACCGGTGAGGATGGATCGGATCGTGGCCATGGACGGACTGCCTTCCGCACGGTGCCCGGGCCGGGCGCCCGGACGTGACTCACCGGGCCTCGTCGACACCGGCGGTGGCAGCCATTGCGCCACGACCAGCCCGTATGACGCAACCCCCCCACCCCCGTCCGCCCCCCGTCGAGAGGTCAAATAGCAGCGGTCGAGGGGTCATTTGACCTCTCGACGCTGCTTATTTGACCTCTCGACGGGGGCGAGATCGCGGGCCAGCCGGGGCGGGCTGGCGAGATAGCCCACCCCCCAGGCCCAGTGCATGATCGCCAGGGCGAGGGGGGTGCGGACGCGAACGGCCGCCGGTTCGCCCGCGGAGATCGCGACGCCGCCAGCGGCGACGGCCGCGGCATACGCCGCCGGGACCGTCCACGCGGGCCGCCACCAGAACCCGGCCCCGGTCGCGACCAGCGTCCCGAGCACCATCGTCGGCGGCGCGAGATAGCGCAGGTTGATCGATCCGGCGTGATGCCGGGCGATGACATGCCGCCACGTGCCGTACTGGAAGTACTGCCTCGCCAGCGCCCGCGGGCTGCTGCGCGGCCGATAGGTCACGACCAGGTCCGGCGTGAACCAGATCCGGCCGCCCGTGGTGCGGATCCGCAGGTTCATCTCCCAGTCCTGCGCCCGCTGGAAGTGCTCGTCGAACCCTCCGACCCGCTCGAGCGCCGCCCGCCGGAACACCCCGAGATACACCGTCTCCGCCTCGCCCGCGCTCCCACCGACGTGGAAGGCCGCGTTCCCGACGCCCAGCCGGCTGCGCATCGCCGTCGCGACCGCCCGCTCGAAGGAGGTGCGGCCCACGGCATGCATGACCCCGCCGACATTGTCGGCCCCGTGCGCCTGCAACGTCCGGACCGCGACCCGCAGGTAGTCCGCCGGGATCTCGGCGTGTCCGTCCACCCGAGCGACGATCTCGCCGGTCGACGCGCTGATCGCGGCGTTGAGCCCGGCCGGGGTCCGGCCCGACGGGTTGAGCACGGTCCGCACCCGCGGGTCCGCGGCGGCCAGCCGGGCCGCGACCTCGTCGGTCCGGTCGCGGGACGGCCCGAGCGCGAGCACGATCTCGATCGGCCCCGGGTAGTCCTGTCCCGCGATCATCGCGACCGCGTCCGCGAGATGGGCCTCCTCGTCGAGCACCGGGACGACCACGGAGACGGTCGGCCACGCCGGGGCGCCGGCGGTTTCGGTGACGGTCACGCACGCGATTATCGGGTATGCCGACCGCTCACCTCGCGCGGCCCACCGGCGCGCCGCTGCCGGGCCGGGTGCAGGTGCGGCGTCTACCCTGTCAGGCATGACCGACCGCACCCCTGGCCGGCCCGAGCGCTCGGACGAGGTTCGGGCGATCCCCCAGGGGCACCGCGCCGGCCCGGCACCGCGACACCGCAGCGCCGCTCCCCCGCCGCCCACGGGCCCGCGCCAGCGTCGCCCGGGCGATCAGACCCGGCCGATCGGGGTGATCCCGGCGTCCGCCCGGGCGGAGTGGCTCGACGCCGACCCCGACCGCACCCAGGCGATGTCCACCGGCCCCGAGGCGGTCGCCGCGACGGCCATCCCGGTCGGTCCGCGCGACCCGGCGGCGGCGACCACGGCAGCGCCACCCACCGCGCCGGCCGACCCCGCCGCCTTACCCCCGCGGCGTTCCGGCGGGCCTCCGAGCGGACCGGCCGCACGCCCCGGGCTCGTCGCCCCGAAGCCGCCGCGCAAGCGGCACCGGGTCCGCACGACGCTGATCGCCCTGGTCGCCGCCGCCCTCGCCTGGGGCGGCGGGGAGGCCTGGGCCGTGCAGTCCAGTTGGTCGCACGTGGGCCGGGTCGCCGACGCCCCCACGTCCGGGCACATCGCCGCCACCAAGGGCCACAACACCCTCCTGGTCGGGTCGGACGCTCGCTCGGATCTGACTCCGGCCCAGCGCGAGGAACTCGGCACCGGCATGGCCGAGGGCGCCCGCACCGACACGATCATGGTCTTGCACACCGGGTCCGGCGACCCGACACTGCTGTCGATCCCCCGCGACTCGTATGTCGAGATCCCCGGCCACGGCATGAACAAGATCAACGCCGCCTTCTCCATCGGCGGGGCACCGCTGCTCACCGAGACGATCGAGAAGGCGACCGGGCTGCGGATCGACGGCTACGTCGAGATCGGGTTCGGCGGCTTCGCCCAGCTCGTCGACTCGGTCGGCGGCGTCCGGATGTGTCTCAAGGCGCCGATCAAGGACGAGAAGGCGCACATCGACCTGCCCGCCGGTTGCCAGACCCTCGATGGCAAGAACGCCCTCGGCTATGTCCGGATGCGCTACTCCGACCCCGAAGGTGACCTCGGCCGGGTCAAGCGGCAGCGTCAGTTCCTCAGCGCCCTGATGGGCAAGGTCGCGACGCCGACGACCGTCCTGCTGCCCTGGAGGCTGCACTCGGCGGGCACCTCGGCCGCCTCCGCGGTGGCCGTCGGCAAGGACGACTCGATGACGGAGACCGCGTCCGCCTTCCTCGGCCTGCGGACGATCTCCCAGGGCAAGGGGCATTCGGTCACGGTGCCGGTCGCCGACGCCGGCCTCCAGACCCCCGCCGGCCTCGCCGTGCAGTGGGACGCCGCCGCGGCCAGCGCCCTGTTCCAACAGTTGCGCACCGACTCGACCGTCACCGCCCCCTCGACTTCATGAGGAGGCTGTCCCCGGCCGAGCCGGTCACTTGGTCGGCTCCAGAGACGCGGACAGGGTGACGTGTGGCGAGGCAGCCGCCTCCGCTGCGCTCTGCTCCGTCTTGACCGTTATCGTCAGCACGTCCTCGTCGGTGTCCCGGCCCCAAGCTGTCACCGGAATGCTGCCCAGAAGCACGCCCTGGGGATGCGCGTCCAGGGTCTTGAGCCAAACCTCGACTTCACCATCCGCTGGCAGGTAGGTCGTCAACTCTGGAAGGGCGCCATCGTCCTCCGAGAAGGCTCCGTTCAGGGCAACCGCATCGTTCAATCCGGCCGGGATGGCTGTCCCCAGGGCGTATGCCGTGCCACGCCAGCTCTCGGGCACGACGAAGCGCACGGCTGCCAGCCGCAACGAGGCGAGGACTTTCGGGTCGGTGACGTCGGGGTTGAGCACAGCAGCCGTCCGGGAAGGGGTCGATACCTGCTGGGGCGCGCCCCGACGCGCCAGATTCGTGATCGCGCTGGCGTAGGTGTCACCGAGCCGAGCCCGATACGGCTCGGTGAGGCCCTCAAACGCACAGTCCCCGATGAAGAACGGCTCACCGTCGGCGGGATCAACCAGAACATATGCCACGCTCTGGTAGCCCGCGCTGTCGATCCCGGCATAGACCTCCGCACTATGCGCCCAAGCCCACCTCAGCCCGGCCATATTCGAGGCGTGGATATGAACGGTTTCGGAGGTTCCCACGTCATCAGGCTGATCAGCCGAGTCTATGGATAGCGGCAGATCGACCATTCTCGTCACGTCGAAATCCTTGGGCAGATCCCCGCTCAATAGTCGTACCCGGCGAATATGCTCGCGATCGAACAGGACATTCGTGCCTTGCTGCTCGCCTGGGATCCCCTGCACGCAGGCACCAAGATCGCGCTCGACCTGAGCACGTTCTTCGCCAGCGATGCCTCCCGAAGGTGCACAGGCAGCGATAGTCATGCCCACCAAGGACCAAGAGAGAAGGGAGCGCAGTGTGATGTTCATGACGTGACTTCTGCCCTCGAATTCTGCGCAGAAGAACCGCCGACGAACAGGCTCGCAAAGATCAGAGTCAAGAGCGGGACGATCCGCCTCCATGTCCATGGTCCAGGTGTCAATAGAAGGCTCTTCGCTGCCGAGCGGTGGTTGGACCTGACCTCGGGCGGTTCGACCTGCGTCCGATCAGCGCCCGAGCACCTGCCGCGCCATCACGATCCGCTGGATCTGGTTGGTGCCCTCATAGATCTGCGTGATCTTGGCGTCGCGCATCATCCGCTCGACCGGGAAATCCTTGACATAGCCGGCCCCACCCAGCAATTGGACCGCGTCCGTCGTCACCTTCATCGCGACGTCGGAGGCGAAGCACTTCGCCGCCGCCCCGAAGAACGACAGATCCCGGTCGCCCCGCTCCGACTTCGCCGCGGCGACATAGACCAACTGGCGCGCGGCCTCCAACTCCATCGCCATGTCCGCGAGCATGAACTGCAGCCCCTGGAACTCGGCGATCGCCTTCCCGAACTGCTTGCGCTCCTTGACATACGCGACCGCGACATCGAGCGCCCCCTGCGCCACGCCGACCGCCTGGGCGCCGATTGTGATCCGTGTGTGGTCGAGGGTCTTCAGCGCGATCTTCAGGCCTTCACCGCGCGCCCCGATCATCCGGTCCGCGGGGATGGTGCAGTTGTCGAAGAGCAGTTCTCGTGTCGGCGACCCCTTGATCCCGAGCTTGCGCTCCTTCTCACCGAAGGTGAACCCCGGGTCGGACTTCTCGACCACGAACGCCGACACATTGGCGCCCCGCCGCCCGTCGGGGTCGGTCACCGCCATGACCGTATAGAGCTCCGCCACACCGGCGTTGGTGATCCACGCCTTTCCGCCGTTGAGCGTGAAGGTCCCGTCGCCGTTGTCGCGGGCCTGGCACGTCATGCCGGCCGTGTCGCTGCCCGCCTCCCGCTCGGAGAGGCCGTAGGCGAATCCCTCGCCGGCCGCGAGCCGCGGAAGGTACTTCTGCTTGATCTCCTCACTTCCTCCGATGATCACCGGCATCGACCCGAGCTTGTTGACCGCCGGGATCAGCGACGCGGACACATCGGCGCGGGCCACCTCCTCGATGACGATGCACGTCGCGAGCGCATCGGCGCCGACGCCGCCATACGCCTCCGGCACGTGCGGTGCGAAGAAGTCGCTCGCGATGAGCGCGTCGTGCGCCTCCTGGGGGTAGCGCGCGTTCTCGTCGACGTCGGCGGCGAATGGCGCGATCTTGTCCGTCGCGATGTCGCGAACCGCGTCGCGGATGGCCCGGTGGTCGTCGTTGAGTCGGAAGCTGTCGAAGTCGGGGTTCACCCTCCGCAGACTACGCGGGAGTATGCCGCGCCGCTGCGGCCCGCGTCACAGGCCGGCCCGACCCGCGTCACAGGCCCGGTTCGTAGCGCTGGGCGATCGCCCACGCGGTCAGCCGGGACGCGTCGTGCCCGGTCACGGCGGTGAGGAAGGCGGCCCGCCCGACGGCGAGAACCTCCACCGGGCCGCGCGCCACGACGCCGGCGGTGCGGGGGATGTCGGAGAGCAGTGCGATCTCACCGAAGCCCTGGTCCGGCCCCATCGTCCGCCGGTGCACCCCGCCGACGAAGACGTCCACCTCGCCGGAGACGATGACGTAGTAGTCCTCTCCCCGATCCCCTTCGCGAATGATCGTCTCGCCGGGCGCGATCGTCAGCGGTCGGGCCGCGCGGGCCACGGCCTCGAGGGCCGGGGCCGGGAGCGCCGCGAAGACCGGCACTCGGCGGAAGAGCCGGATGGCGACGACCGGTGCGTCCGCGGTCGCATCGATCCGGGTCAGCGGCCGCACCACCGCCAGCAGGACCGCCCCGACGATGACAGCGACCCCGACCAGGCCGGCGGTGACCCCGAACTCGACGGTCAGCACCTGGACCACGAGCGACCCGAGCGCCGTCGCGGCCAGCGAGACCAGCTCGGCGACCGAGAACAACGAGGCGATCGCGTCCTGCGGCGCGGCCCGCTGCAGCAGGATCCGGGCGGCGACATTGACCAGTGCGGTGGCCAGACCGACGACGAGAATCGACGTGGCGACCATCGGGAGGTGGTGGGCGAACGCGGCGAGGACGACGAAGGCGCCGGCGACGACGAGGGTCCCGAGGACGAGCACCGGGGCCAGGCGGGGCCGCCCGAGGGTCCGCTGAGCGACCGCCGACCCGGCCAGCGCCCCGGCCCCGACCACCGCCGTGAGCCAGCCCGCGCCGCTGTCGCCGAGCGCCAGGGCGTCCATGGCGAGCACGACGATGAGGATGTCGAGGGCGCCGACCACCATGTCCCGGCCCGCGATCACCGCGAGCAGTGCCCGGGTCGGCCCGTCCTTCGCGACCCGCCACAGTTCCCGGGTGATGTCACCGGCCCGCGCCCCGGCCTCGGACTCGGGTGATCGGCCGGCCGGCAACGGCAGCCGGGACACCCCCACCACGAGGAGGGCGCCCGCGCCGGCGAAGGCGGCCGCCACGGCATACGCCGCCGTGAACCCGCCGACCGCGATCGCCCCCGAGGCCGCCAACGGTCCGGCGAGCATCGCGACCGCCTCCCAGGCGTTGAGCCGGACGTTGGCCCGGGTCAACTCGGCCGGACTGCGCACCAACGCCGGCAGGATGACGGCGGCGGCGGGGCGGATGAGGCTCAGGCAGCAGGCCGCGCCGGCACTCGGCAGCACGATGAGCACCAGGGGGGCGTCGAGGCTGGTCGCGACGGCGGCAGTCACCAGCAATAGCGCCTGCAGGGCGATGAGAACGGCGAAGAGCCGGTTGGGCCGCGGACCGTCGGGCAGGGACCCGGCGACCAGCGAGACCGCCGCCGCGCCGAGGAGCAGGGCGAGTGACGTGAGCCCGGTGGCCCGGGTGCCGCCCCGGTCGAAGGCGAGCACGAGCATCGGCACCCAGAGCGCCCACTCCGAGACCGTCGCCAGGCCGAAAGCGACCACGACCGGCTGCGGGCCGGCCGGCACCCGTGTCGCCGGCGAGCCGACCCGGTCGAGTCCCACGGTGCCCACGAGGCGACGATATGAGGTTTCGCCACCCGCGCGCCGGATTTCTCCATTTCGCTGCGGATCGGCCACGAGGCGGGAACAATCGGGCGCACGGCACGTCCTTTGCCGTATGCCGTCCGCTTCTGGCCCCCGTGCCCGTCCCCGATCGAAGGACTCCAGCGATGCCCCGCAGCACCCCTCGTCTCCTCTCCGCCGGCGTCGCACTCGCCGGTTGCCTCACCGGCGTCGCCCTCACCTCGATGCCCGCGCACGCGACCGAGATCGGACAGATCATCTACCGCGCGACGGGCTCGAAGGCCCGCTTCGACTACGTCGTCGACGGTTCGGTCGTCGCCACGCAGCAGCTGCGGCGCACCGGGTGCACGCTCGCGTGGAGTGGCGACGATCTGCTGAACCTGCAACCAGATGCCCGCGTCGCCCTCGTCGACGGCCAGCTCGGCATCCGATCCGCGCCCAACTGCGGCAGCGAGGGCAGCCTCATCTCCCGCTCCGAGGAACTGACGATCTCCCTCGGCGACTATTTCGCGAGCGACCCGACCCTCGCCGGCGCCGTCGTCGAGTCGGCCGACCTCGTGCTCGGTTCCCCGGCCACGGCGAACGCGACCGGGGATCTGAGCACCCCGGCGGGGCCGGCGACCGAGACGAGTGGCTCCTTCACCACGACGACGACCTGGCACATCGACACCGACTTCACCGCCCTGGCCCTGTCCGCCGGGTCGGGGCAGCTCGGCATACGGACCGGGTCGACGCTGACCCTCGGCACCGGCGACACGACCGTGGTCAACGACGAGATCACCGACACTCCGGTGGGCTGCGGAACGACGACACGGACCGTCGGCGACGGCGTCGAGGCCCCGGCGGTCACGTTCGAGAATGCCCGCACCTTCACGATGGTCGAGGACCCGGTCACGCACACCCTGCTGCCCGTCGGCAGTTGCGACCCCGGCGATCCACCCATCACGGTGACGCGGCTGACGTCCTACAGCTACTACACCTTCGCCACACCGGGTTTGGTCCCGGACATGGCCGTGATCCTCGACAAGCCGGTCAACCCCGGGTTCGAGGGCCTCGTGACGATCAGCTGGCCGGTCGCGAATGTCGACTCGGCACCGACCCGTCAGATCAGCTACACCTGGGGAGCCGCCGGCGAGAGCTTCCACGACGTCCTTCCCTGCGGCTTCGGCCCGGCCGGCCAGATCATCCACCCCACGGTCGGCGCCACCGTCGAACCCTGGTGTCTGGTGCGGGAGGCCCAAGACCCGTTCGGGACTCCGCAGCACCAGATCGAGACCTATCACGGGGTCGGCGATCCTATGTGGAAGTGACCGTCACCTGACTCCGAAGCCGGCCAGGACCCGTGCCGACTCCGCGGCCGGGTCCGCGCCCGCCTCCGACACCTCGGGCGCGCACAGGCCCGCCCCGGCGGCGATCCCGAGCAACTGCCCGGTCTCGTAGCCGAGCCCCCGGGACCGCGCGGTCCGCAGCGCCGCCTCGATCGTCGCGGCGGCCTCGGGTCGCCGACCGAGGGCCAGGAGCGCCTCGCTGCGATGCCGCCCCCACTCGGCCGCGAAGACCGCGACGTCGTCGGTCGCGTCAGCGGCGGCCAGGTCGAGTTCGCGCAGGGCCTGGTCGGGCTCTCCGGAACGGGTGAGCGCCGCCGCGAGATACAGCGTCGCCTCGTATGCCGATGCCGGTTGCCCGAGCGCGCGAAAGTCCGCCCGCGCTCCCGTCAACGTCGCCACCGCGAGATCGACGTCGCCCACCAACAGGTGCAGCCGACCCAGATGCATGTCGGCGAACGCCATCCCCCACCGGTGGCCGGCCGACCGGAGGACGCGCCGGGCGGTCCGCAGGACCGGCTCCGCCTCGGCCGCGCGATGCTGACTGACGAGCACCTCGCCGATGTTGTTGTCGGTGATCGCCGCGTCGACGAGATTGCCCACCGCGGCGCAGGCGTCGCGCGAAACCTGGTAGTGCCCGAGGGTCGCGCCCCAGTCCCCGGCGAAGAAGGCCATCACCCCGAGGTTGTTGGCCATGTCGGCCTGACCGTCCCGGTCGCCGGCGGCACCGTAGAGGTCGACGGCCTTCTGGCCCCACCGCCTTGCCGCATCGTCGTCGCCCTGCATCATCGCCGACCACGAGAGGAGGTTGGCCGCGCGCGCCTGCGGTCCCGCGGCACCGGCCCGCTCCGCGAGGTCGTAGGCCCGCCTCGCCTCCCGCTGGGCCGCCTCCGGATTCTCCTGGCGCTGATGGGCCTTGGCCGCCATGACGTGGGCCTGTGCCGCGGTCTCCGCCGCCCGCGGGTTCCCGCGAACCAGCCGTTCGGCGCGCCGCGCCGTGCGCAGCACGGTCGGGTACGCCCCGGCCCGCTCGTGCGCCCGCGCGCGGCGCAGGAGCAGGGCGGCCCGCTCGGGCGCCGCCGCCCGGACGGTCCGGCTCGCGCGTCCGTATGCCGCCAGGGCCGCGTCGTAGTGCCCGGCTCGTTCGTAGAGGTCCCCGAGAACGACCGTCCACTCGGCCCGCTCGTCCGGCCCGACGCCGGCGGCCACGGCGAACCCGAGCGCCCGCTCGAGGAGGGCGGCGGCGTCCGCGTTGGCATAGAGCGACGCGGCCCGGCGGGCCGCGGCCAGGCCGTGGGTCCAGGCCGGGCCGGCGGCCTCGGCCCGCGCGTGATGCTCGGCGAGTTGTTCGTCCGCAGCACCGCCGGTGGCCTCGATGACCGCCGCCGCGACGGCGTGGAGACGCGCGCGGACGCCGAACGGAAGGCTGTCGTAGAGCACCTCCCGCAGCAGTCCGTCGCCGAACCGGAGACGGTCGGCGTCGATGCGGACGAGGACGTCGTCCAGGTCCTCCTGGGTGGGCTCGTCGATCTCCTGCCCTTCGCGCGCGAGAACACCGTCGAGCCAGGCCGCCGGGAAGGAGCGGCCGAGGACGGAGGCGGCGGCGAGCGCCCGACGCGACGGTCCGGCCAGCGCATCGACGCGCCCGAGGAGCACCGCGACGAGGGAGTCCGGGACGCCACCGGCGGCGCCGGAGGACGCCACCGCTCGGGCCCACTCGGCGACATACCGCGGGTTGCCGTCGGCGCTCGCGACGACCCGTGCGACCTCGTGCGGGCGCAGCGGAGTCGACTCGCTCGCCGCAAGGACGAGGTCGGTCACCACGGAGTCATCGAGCCGATCGAGCGCGAGGGACTCGCCGCCGTCCGCGGCGAAGCCGTCCGGCCCGGGACGACGCAGCACGACCAGGAGCCAGGGCTCGGTCGCCGTGGCCTGTTCGACGCGGCGGATCAGCGCCGTGCTCGCCGCGTCCACCCACTGCGCATCCTCGACGGCGATGACGAGCGGCCCGGACGCGGCCCGCCGGAGCACCTCGAGGACGATGTCGGCCGTCCGGTCGGGCCGGTGATTGGGCGCGATCTCGCGCGTCTCCTCGGTCTCGGGCGTCGCGACGTGAATGACATCCCCGACGAGGGCGGCATACGGTGCGAGGTCGGGATCGAGGGCGGCGAGCGCGGCGCCGACATCACCGGCGTCGCCGTCTGGGCCGGAGGTCCCGAGCAGGTCGCGCACCGCGCTCCCCACGGCGCCATAGGGAGTGGTCGACAACGACGGCTCGCCGCGGGCGACGACCACGCGCACCCCCGCGTCCCCGAGCACCTCGCGAGCCAGCCGGGTCTTGCCCAGACCCGCCGCCGCACCGATCGTGACGACGTCACCGGCCCCCTCCCGCAGCGAGGCGACGAGCCGTTCGAGGGCCGCGACCGGCGCCTCCCGGCCGAGCAGCGGCAACCCCCGGTCGGTGTCCTCGTCCCGGTGCCCGAGCTCCCGGCCGACCGCATAGACGGTCAGGGGCAGGGCCTTGCCCTTGAACACGAACGGGCCCACCGAGGCGGCCTCGAACAGGGCGTTCGCCCGGTCCAGGACGGCCGGGTGCACCAGAACGGTCCCCGGCTCGGCACGGGCGGCGATCCGCGCGGCGGTGTTGGTCGTGTCTCCCATCGCGCTGTATGCCGCACGCGCGTCACTGCCGATCTCGGCCCCGACGACGTGCCCCCGATTGACCCCGGCGGCGAGCCGCAGCGGCAGCGGTGTGCCGACCAGCCGCGTGACGGCGCGCACCATCCGCGCCTCCTCGTCCTCCTCCGCGTTCGGGGCCCCGATCCCGGCGAAGAGGGTGAACCCGTCGGGGGCGGCATCCACGGCATACAGGTGGACGCCAAGGCTCGCGAAGACCTCCGTCGCTGTCGACACCACCTCGTCCGCGGCCGCGACCGCGGCCGATTCGCCGTCGAGCAGGAGGGAGTCGAGTCCGGTGCAGCGCACGAACGCGATCGTCGCGACCCGGTGACCGGGCTCGACGCCGACGGCGAGCATCGCGGCCAGGCCGGTCGGCAGCAGCGTGCGCAGGATCTCCTGGGACACCTCCGGTCGAGGTCGGGGCGCCGGCGGCAGCGAAGCGGGCGCCCGACGCCAGCGCAGCAGCGCGCGTCCGGCCGGGTCGGCGACGGCGGTCCGCGGCAGCAGGAGGACGGTCGAGGGCGCGAGCCGGGTCTGGCCCGGGCCGGCGTCCTTCTCGGCGGCCAGGACCTCGGCGAGCACCGGGCCGGCGACGACCAGTTCTCGGTGCCCGCGTCCGACGAGGAGGACGTCGACGTCACCACTGGCGAGGCCGATCGAGACCACCAGGCGGAGCCGGCCGAAACGTGAGCGCTGCGCCGCCGCCCGCCGAACCTCGCGATGCAACTCGGCGGCCGTCGCGGCCGCCCGGACCGCGTGCCCGTCACCGGTGAAGAGGAAGAGGAGGGCGTCCCCGCCGAACTTCAACAGGTCACCGCCTCGCCCCGCGGCGGTGTCGAGGACCGCGCCGAAGATCCGGTTGAGGGTGTCGATGAGTTCCTCGGTCCCCCGGGCACCACGGCCCTCGAGCCGCTCCGAGATCGCCGTGAACCCGGTGACGTCGGCGTGCAGGAGGGTGCCCTCCCGCGCCAGTCGGGTCAGGTGCGGCGTGTCCGCCGCCCACTGCGCCACGAGGTCGGGGACATGACGCAGCCGGCGCACCCGTTCCTCCTCGCCAGGCCGGGTCTCAGCCGCGTCCGGGCAGGTGCCACCGGTGGTGGTGTTCCTCCGGCGGCCGGACGTCGGCGAGCGCGGGGATGACCTGCTGCTCGAACAACTCCACCCCCGAGAGGTCGTATGCCGCCTCGGCGAAGTAGGTGATCGCGTAGGTCATCCCGAGGGCCTCCAGCGAGGCGAGCCGCTCGACGATCTGCTCCGGTGTCCCGACCGCGGGACCGTTCTCGATCCCCGGCCGCTGGGCGTCGATGACCGCCTGCGGGACGCCGAACCTGCGCAGATGGTCGACCAGCCACGCGATCCGGTCCTTGACCTCCTTGGACGTCTCGCCGATGACGACGTTGTAGTTGGCCGACCGGACGATCCCGCCGAAGTCGCGCCCGATGTCGGCGCAGTGCTGCCGGAGGATCTCCGATTTCGCCGCGAACCCGTCCGGCGACCCGTCGAAGTTCGTGTAATCGGCATACTCCGCCGCGATCCGCAGCGTCTTCTTCTCCCCGCCACCGGCGATCCACATCGGGATGCCGTTGGCGGCCGACCCCGGCGCGCTCGTCCCCTGCAGGGGCCGCGGGTAGCAGCGGGCGCCGTCGACGCGGTACTGCTCCCCGGCATACGTCGCCCGCCCGGTCGTCCACATCTCGCGGAAGATCTCGACGCCCTCGCGCAATCGCGCCAGCCTCACCCCGGCGGCCGGGAAGCCGTAGCCGTAGGCCTGCCACTCGTCCGCATACCACCCCGCGCCGATGCCCATCTCGAGGCGCCCCTCGGAGACGATGTCGACGGTCGCGGCGACCTTGGCGAGATAAGCCGGATCGCGGTAGCTCATGCACGTGCACATCTGTCCCAGGCGCACCCGGCCGGTGACTCCCGCGAAGGCGGCCATGAGCGTCCACGCCTCGTGCGTCGCCTCCTCGCTCGGCACCGGCATCGTGTGGAAGTGGTCATAGACCCAGATCGACTCCCACTCGTGACTGCCGTCGAACCGCCGCGCGAGGCCGGCCATGACCCCCCAGTGCTGGGCGGGATCGATGCCGGCCAGGTCGAAGCGCCAGCCCTGCGGGACGAAGATGCCGAACCTCATGGGGGAGACGCTACCGCTCCCCCCGGACATAGACTTCCCGCTCGTGGCTCCCACCTCCCCCGCCCGGATCGCCGTCGTCGGCACCTCCTATGTCGGTCTCTCCCTGGCGGTTCTGCTGGCGCGCCACCATCACGTCGTCGCCCACGACATCGACGCCGCCAAGATCGCCCTCCTGCGCTCCGGGCACAGCCCGATCTCCGACCCCGACATCGAGCGCTACCTGGCCCAGGAGCGCCTCGACCTCACCTTCACGACGGTCCCGGAGGAGGCGTATGCCGAGGCCGAGTTCGTCATCATCGCCACCCCGACGAACTACGACGAGGTGACGAACTACTTCGACACCCGCTCGGTCGAGTCGGTCATCCGCGACGTCATGCGGATCAACCCGGACGCGGTCATGGTGGTCAAGTCGACGATCCCGGTCGGGTTCACGACGACGACCCGCGACCGGCTCGGCACCGACAACCTCCTCTTCTCGCCGGAGTTCCTCCGCGAGGGCCGCGCCCTCCACGACAACCTCCACCCCTCCCGGATCGTCGTCGGCGAGGTCAGCGACCGGGGGCGGCGGTTCGCCGACCTCCTCGTCGAGGCGAGCCACGACGAGGACACGCCGGTCCTGCTGACCGGCTCGACCGAGGCCGAGGCGATCAAGCTGTTCGCCAACACCTACCTCGCCATGCGCGTCGCCTACTTCAACGAACTCGACACCTTCGCCTCGACGCACGGCCTCGACACCCGGCAGATCATCGACGGCGTCGGCCTGGACCCGCGGATCGGCACGCACTACAACAACCCGAGCTTCGGCTACGGCGGCTACTGCCTGCCCAAGGACACCAAGCAGTTGCTGGCCAACTACCGCGACGTCCCGCAGACCCTCATCAGCGCCATCGTCGACGCCAACACGACGCGCAAGGACTTCGTTGCCGCCGACATCGTCGCCCGCCGCCCCCAGACCGTCGGCATCTACCGGCTCATCATGAAGGCCGGGTCCGACAACTTCCGCTCCTCGAGCGTCCAGGGGATCATGAAGCGGATCAAGGCCAAGGGCATCGCGGTCATCGTCTACGAACCGGAACTCGACGCCGACCGCTTCTACGGCTCCGAGGTCGTCCGGGACTTCGCCGAGTTCAAGGCCCGCAGCGATCTGATCGTCGCCAACCGGCGGACCCCGGATCTGGCCGACGTCGACGACAAGATCTACACGCGCGACCTCTTCGGTTCCGACTGACGGGCCTGCCACACTGGCCCGATGGCAATGGCGCACCAGAACGACCCCGACCTCATCCGCAGGCTCCTCTTCGACCCGGGCGTCTGGGCGGTCGTCGGCCTCTCCGCGAACCGCGAGCGGGACGCCTGGAAGGTCTCGCGCTGGCTCGAGGTCGAGCACGGCAAGGTCATCATCCCGATCCATCCGCGGGCGGAGACGGTGCACGGAGCGAAGGGCTACCCGAGCCTGAGCGATCTGCCCGACGGCACCGACCTCAAGGTCGTCGAGTGCTTCGTCAACTCCAGCCGCGTCGGGAAGATCGTCGACGAGGCGATCGCCAACAAGGACCGGCTCGACATCGACGCGATCTGGATGCAGAAGGGCGTCGTCGACGCCGCGGCCGCCGAGCGGGCGCGCCGGGCGGGGATCGGCGTCGTCATGGACACCTGCCCGCGGATCGAGTTCCCGCGGATCGCCCCCGGGAACTGAAACTCAGGCCCCCGCGGCGCGCGCCCGCAGCGCCGCCCCCTTGGCGTATGCCGTGTCCCGCAGCGCCGACTGGAAGGTCACCATCGCCTCGCGCACCCGAGCGGCCTGGGCGTCGGTCCCGCTGCCGAGGATCCGGGCGGCCAGCAGCCCGGCGTTGCGGGCGCCGCCGATCGACACCGTGGCGACCGGCACCCCGGCCGGCATCTGGACGATCGAGAGCAGCGAGTCCATCCCGTCCAGGTACGTCAGCGGCACCGGCACCCCGATGACCGGCAGCGGGGTGACCGAGGCGAGCATCCCCGGCAGGTGGGCCGCGCCGCCCGCGCCGGCGATGATCACCCGCAGTCCCCGACCGGCCGCCTCCCGGCCGTACCGGATCATGTCCTCGGGCATCCGGTGCGCCGAGACGACGTCCGCCTCATACGGAATCTCGAACTCCGACAACGCGATCGCCGCCTGCTCGAGAACCGGCCAGTCGCTGTCGCTGCCCATGACGACCCCGACAATCGGTGCGGTCATTCGTCGATCACTCCCCTGATGAAGTCGGCGGCGTGCCGGGCCCGGGCGGTCAGCGCCTCGGCGTCCGTCCCGCTGACGTTGACATGTCCGATCTTGCGGCCCGGCCGGACCCCCTTGCCATAGAGGTGCACCTTGACCTCGGGGTCGCGGGCCATGACGTGCCGGTAGGCGGAGTAAAGCTCCTCGTGCTCCCCGCCGAGAATGTTGGCCATCACGGTCACCGGCGCCCGCGGCAGCGGGGAGCCGAGCGGGAGGTCGAGCACGGCCCGCAGGTGCTGCTCGAACTGCCCGGTGACGGCCCCGTCCATGCTCCAGTGCCCGCTGTTGTGCGGCCGCATGGCCAGTTCATTGACGACGAACCGCTCGCCGTCCAGGTCGAACAGCTCGACGGCGAGGACGCCGGTCACCTCGAGTTCCCCGGCGATCCGCAGGCCCGCCGCGGTCGCTCGGGCGGCCAGCCCGGGATCCAGTCCGGGCGCCGGCGCGAGCACGTCGGTGCAGATTCCGTCGTCCTGGACGGTCTCGACGACCGGCCAGGCGGCCGCCTGGCCCGAGGGCGATCGGGCCAACAGGACCGCCAATTCTCGCCGGAAGGCCACCTTCTCCTCCAGCAGCACCGGGCCGGCCGCGAGCCACCCGGCCAGATCGGCCACCGAGGCCGCGACGAGGACACCCTTCCCGTCATACCCGCCGCGGGGGGCCTTGGCGATCACCGGCCACCCGACCTCGTCCCCGAACTCGCTCGCCTGCGCGACCGTCGTCACCGCCCGCCACCGCGGGCACGGTATGCCGATTCCGGCCAGCCGCTCCCGCATCGCCACCTTGTCCTGGGCGAAGGTGAGCGCCTCCGGGGACGGGTGCAACCGGGCTCCGGCCTCGACGAGCGCGGCGAGCACGTCGGACGGGACGTGCTCGTGGTCGAAGGTGATGACGTCGCACTCGGCGGCGAACTCGAGCACGGACTCGACGTCGGTGTGGTCGCCGACGGGGGCGCAGCGGACGACCTGGGCGGCGGCGGCGTCGTGCGCCTCGGCGAGAACGGCGAGCGTGAGGCCGAGTTCGGCGGCCGGCCCGGCGCACATACGGGCGAGTTGTCCGCCGCCGATGATCCCGACGACCGGGAACCCCCCGGGGGACCGCAGCGGCCGGGGCGAGACGGGTCGGTCCACGAGGCGTGACGATACCCGGCGCACACAGATGCGGCGATTAAGGTATGCCGGTGACCGCCACTCAGTCCCGCCTCAGCACCTGGGCGCACGGGGCGATGTCGACGATCTGGCGGGAGATTCTCAAGTTCGGGATCATCGGCGCGATCGCCTTCGTCATCGACGTCGGGGTGATGAACCTCCTGCGCCACACGGTCATGATCGACAAGCCGACGACCGCCAAACTCGTCTCGGCGAGCATCGCCACGGTGTTCGCGTGGATCGGCAACCGTGAGTGGACCTTCCGCCACCGGCGCAACCGCGCGGCCCATCACGAGTTCTCGCTGTTCGTCGTCACCAACGGGGTCGCCCTCGCCATCGGCGCGGGCGCGATCGCGTTCTCGCACTACGTCCTCGACGAGACGAGCCTGCTCGCCGACAATGTCGCCAATATCATCGGCATCGGCCTGGGCACCCTGTTCCGGTTCTGGGCCTACCGCGCGTTCGTCTTCTCCGGCGAGCTCGAGCCGGGCTCCGCCTCGGACAGGAACAGCGCGAACACCGCGGGTTCGGCCCGGACCAACTCGAGCCGCCCGTAGTTCTGCTCGGCGAGGTCACGGGCGAGGGCCAGGCCCAGCCCGCTGCCGTTGGATGACACCCGGCGCTCGAAGACCCGGGGCGCGAGGTCCGCGGCGATCCCGTCCCCCTGGTCGGTGACCTCGACGATGACCGACGGGCCGCTGCGGCGGGCCTCGACCGACAGAGTCCCGCGGCCGTGCGCGAGGGAGTTCTCGATGAGCGTGGAGAGGATCTGCGCGAGCGCGGCCCGGCCGATCTGGACGCGCAGCCCCCGCTGCCCGGCGACCCGCATGCTGCGCCGAGCCTGCGCGAAGGCGGGCTGCCACTCCCGCTGCAGGGTGGCGATGACCGAGTCGAGGGACACGGCGTCGCGGGCGTGCTCCCCGCGGCGCGGCTGCCCGAGCAGGTCGTCGACGACACCGCTGAGCCGGTCGACCTGGGCCATCGCGATCTGCGCCTCCTCCCGGGCCGCCTCGGGGTCGTCGGTGAGGGCGATCTCCTCGAGGCGCAGCAGCAGCGCGGCGAGCGGCGTGCGCAGTTGGTGACTGGCGTTGGCGGCGAACTCCCGCTCGGCGATCAGCGCCCGAGTCATCTCGTTGGAACTCGCCGCGAGCACCTGGCTGATCCGGTCGACCTCGACGATTCCCGTCGCCAGGGGTTCGAGGGTGCCCGCGCCGTCGCCGAGCCGCTCCGCCAAGGTCGCGAGTTCGGTCAGCGGGGCGCCGAGCCGCTCGGCCTGGCGTCGGGCGACGAGACCCCCGAGCCACAGGGCGATCGCCCCGAGGCAGACGAAGGTGACGACGATGCCGAAGGCCAGTTGCGGACCGGTGACCCGGTTGTAGATGAACCGTTCGCCGGGCTGGCGGATGGCGAAGACGAGGAGGGTCGCCAGCGTGGGCAGCGCCATGGCCGCGAGCGCCGCACCGACGGCGAGGGTCATCGACCGGATGAGGACGGGCCGCATGCCGGCTCAATCGGGGTCGAGGTCGAGCCGGAAGCCGAGACCCCGGACGGTCGTGATATGCCGAGGCTGGGCCGCGTCGTCCCCGAGCTTGCGCCGCAGGACCGAGATGTGCATGTCGAGGGTCTTGGTGGAGCCGTACCAGACCGCGTCCCAGACCTCCCGCATGAGTTGGTCGCGCGGGACGACCTTGCCCCGCTCGCGGTAGAGCAGTTCGAGGACCGCGAACTCCTTGCCGGTCAGATGCAGTTCCTCCCCGTGGAAGTAGGCCCGGCGGGCCTCGGGGTCGATGACCAGGACCTCGGTGCCGTCGACTCGCTCGATGGGGCCGCGGCGCAGGAGGGCGCGGGCCCGGGCGAGGAGTTCGGCGAGCCGGAACGGCTTGGTGACGTAGTCATCCGCCCCGGCGTCCAGCGCGACGACCGTGTCGACCTCGTCGGCGCGGGCGGTGAGGATGAGCACGGGGACCGTGACGCCGGCGGAGCGCAGCTTGCGGCAGACCTCGAGCCCGTCGAGCTTGGGCAGGCCGAGGTCGAGGACGACCAGGTCGGCCCCGCGCAGGCCGGCCTCGAGCGCCTGCTCGCCGTCGCCGGCGACCTCGACCTCGTAGCCTTCCCGTTTCAGGGCGCGCTTGAGGGGGTCGGAGATCGCCTCGTCATCCTCGGCGAGCAGGACCCTGGTCATGAGGGCATGGTAAGAGGTCGGGCCGTGAACCCGGCCGGGTCGCGCGACGGTCAGGTCGGGTCGTCGGTCAGGCGCCGACGAGGACGCCGGTGAGGCGGGCGCCGCGCGAGCGGGTGACGTCGCTCGGGGTGACCAGCCCGATCCCGCGCAGGTGGCGGCGCCGGAGCGGATGCAGGGTGAAGCCGGACAGGGCGGCGAGACGGGCGGCCAGCGGCTCGTCGGCGAGCACCCGCCCGCTCGGCGCGACCGCGGTCAGGCGCGCGGCGCGGTTCACCGTCGTCCCGAACACATCGCCCATCCGCGAGAGGACCGGCCCATAGGAGACCCCGACCCGGAGTTGGGGCAGCATCGGCTCATCCGCCATCGCGTCGACGAGGTCGAGGGCGATGGCCGTCCCCGCGAGCGGCTCGGTCGCGACGAACATGACTTCATCCCCCACCGTCTTGATCACCCGCCCCCCGTGCGCGGTGACGACGTCGGAGGCGAGCCGCTCGAAGCGCTGGACCATCGCCGCGAGCTGCCGCTCGCTGACCCGACGAACGAGGGCGGTGAAGTTGACCAGGTCGGCGAAGCCGACGACCCGGGTCGTCCCGTTGCCCACCTCCTGCTGCGGGGTCGCGTCGCTCATGATCCGGGTGAGGGCGGCGACGAGGTGCCGACGCCAGGCATAGGTGAGCAGGGGCTCCAACTCGTCGGCGAGGGTGAGGAAGCTCGTCGCCAGCGCGGTCGCGACGGCCGGGTCGGCCCGCCCGATGTCGACGTCCTCCCCGGTCTCCGGCAGGAGGCTCTCGGCGACGAGCTGCGCCTGCCACACCGCGAGCCGTTCGGTCGACCGCGCGAACGCCCGGGTCATCGACAGCGCCAACTCGCGGTCGAGGACCCCGGCGTCGATGAGCCCCATGATCCGCGCGAGTGCGCGCGCGTCGGCCTCGGTGAACGGCATCTCCCCCCAGTCCTGCGGCTGGGGGAAGCCGAGGGCGTGCCAGAAGCGGCGGGCGGTCGGCAGGAGATCGCCGTCGATCACCTGTCCCTCGTCGAGGGCCATCGGCCCGCCGAGCAGCCGGCGATGCAGGTCGGCGAGGACCCGGTCCCCGGGACCAGGCTCCAGCTCCACCGGGCCTCCTCGCCGCGTTCGCCTAGGTCAGGGGGCGGACGTGATGCACGTCACCCGCGGAAACCGTAGCGCGTCCCCCCGCGGTGTCCACAACCAGTCGGCCCTCGTCGTCCACGTCGCGGGCCCGCCCCTCCCAACGCCGGCCCCCCTCGTCGACGACGATGGCGGTCCCGAGGGTCGCGCAGGCCGCGCGATAGTCGGCTTTGGTCCGCTGCGCCGCCGCCCCACCGTCCACCAGTGTCGTATGCCCTGCCGCCAGCTCCCGCAGGAACCTCCCGGCCAGCTCCTCCCGGGCGGGTATCGGAGCACCGCTCGCGGCGAGCACGAGAGCGAGCGACGTCGCCGTCGGGACCGGGAGTTCGGCCTCGGCGTGGTCGACATTGAGCCCGGCCCCGATGACGATGCCCGACGGAATGAGTTCGCAGAGAATCCCGGCCAGCTTGCGGCCCGAGCCCGGATCGAGAAGATCGTTGGGCCACTTGAGATCGGCGGCGAATCCGGTGGCGTCGAGGACCGCCTGCCGCAACGCCAGACCGGTGACGAGTGGGACCCAGCCCGGGTTCGCCGTCGGGACCGGGAGGAGGACGCTGACGGCCAGACCGGCATACGGGATGTCCTGCCAGGACCGACCGAGGCGACCACGCCCGGCGGACTGAGCGTCGGCGAGGATGGCCAGACCGGTCCGGTCGCGGCGGCGGGATTCGGCGTTCGTGGAGTCGGTGTGGTCGAGGACGAGGACCTCCGTGACGGACGTCTCGGCGATCCACGGTGTGATCAGGTCGGACTGGAGTGGCAGGCGCATGAGGGAAGGCTAGGCTCGGCCCATGGCCGCCGAAGACGTCGCTCCCGACATCGACCTGCACACGACCAAGGGCAAGCTCGCCGACCTCAAGCGCCGGGTCGCCGAAGTCGCCAACGCGGGCTCCGTGGGGGCTGTGGAGAAGCAGCACGCCAAGGGCAAGATGACCGCCCGCGAGCGGATCATGATGCTGCTCGACGAGGGCACGTTCATCGAGATGGACAAGTACGCCCGGCACCGCAGCAACCAGTTCGGGCAGGAGAAGCACCGGCCTTATGGCGACGGCGTCGTCACCGGATACGGCCAGGTCGACGGGCGGACGGTCGCCGTCTTCGCCCAGGACTTCACCGTCTTCGGCGGCTCGCTCGGCGAGGTCTTCGGCGAGAAGATCGTCAAAGTCATGGACTTCGCCATGAAGATCGGCTGCCCGGTCGTCGGGCTCAACGACTCCGGCGGGGCGCGGATCCAGGAGGGCGTCGTCTCGCTCGGGCTCTATGGCGAGATCTTCTATCGCAACGTCCTCGCTTCGGGCGTCATCCCGCAGATCTCGCTGATCATGGGTCCGTGCGCCGGCGGCGCGGTGTATTCGCCGGCGATCACCGACTTCACCGTGATGGTCGACCAGACCTCGCACATGTTCATCACCGGGCCCGATGTCATCAAGACGGTCACCGGTGAGGAGGTCGCGATGGAGGACCTCGGTGGCGGCCGCGCGCACAACACGAAGTCCGGCAACGCCCACTACCTCGGCACCGACGAGGCCGACGCCATCGACTACGTCAAGGCGCTGCTGTCCTATCTGCCGTCCAACAACCTCGAGGAGCCGCCGAACTTCGGCATCGAGAACGACCTCGATGTCTCCGATCTCGACCTCGAACTCGACACCCTCATCCCCGACTCGGCCAACCAGCCGTATGACATGAAGGTCGTCATCGAGCACGTCGTCGACGACGGGGAGTTCCTCGAGGTCATGGCGCTCTATGCGCCGAACATCATCGTCGGCTTCGGCCGGATCGAGGGGCGCAGCGTCGGCATCGTCGCCAACCAGCCGATGCAGTTCGCCGGGACCCTCGACATCGATGCCTCGGAGAAGGCGGCCCGGTTCGTGCGAACGTGCGACGCGTTCAACGTGCCGGTGCTCACCTTCGTCGACGTCCCGGGCTTCCTGCCCGGCACCGACCAGGAGTGGAACGGCATCATCCGCCGCGGCGCCAAGCTCATCTATGCGTATGCCGAGGCCACCGTCCCCAAGGTCACCGTCATCACCCGCAAGGCCTACGGCGGGGCCTACGACGTCATGGGCTCCAAGCACCTCGGCGCCGACATCAACCTCGCCTGGCCGACCGGCCAGATCGCCGTCATGGGCGCCCAGGGCGCGGTGAACATCCTCTATCGCAAGGAGATCGCCTCGGCCCAGAAGGCCGGTGAGGACATCGCCGAGGTGCGCCAGCGGTTCGTCACCGACTACGAGGACACCCTCGCCAACCCCTACATCGCGGCCGAGCGGGGCTACATCGACACCGTCATCAGCCCGCACAACACCCGGATGAACGTCACCCGGGCGCTGCGGGCGCTGCGCAACAAGCGCCAGTCGCTGCCGCCCAAGAAGCACGGGAACATCCCGCTGTGAGCACCACACCGGACACCCCGCCGACCCCCGTTCTGCGGGTGCTCGCCGGCAACCCCACCGCCGAGGATCTGGCGGTGATCGTCGCGGTCCTGACCGCAGCGGGAGGCGACGGTGCTGCGGGCGGGTCGGCTCGGCATACGAGCGAGTGGGCGAGCCCGGCGCGGCACGTCCGCGGCGCCTTCTCCGCCGGCCCGCGGGCCTGGACGCACTCGGCCTGGCCCGCCTGACGACGCCCCACCCCTCGTCGAGAGGCCGGTTCAGGGTCGTCGAGAGGCCGGTTCAGGGTCGTCGAGAGGCCGGTTCAAGGGGCACCGACGTCGTTGTCGCGTGAATGTGTTGATGTGTTCCAGCTCGGCCAGGTCGAGTTTCACGAGAAGCGCCTGTCGGCACCGAGCCCAACCCAATCACCTTGCCGCGCTCAGA
>JBDIAJ010000032.1:0-30425 GCA_039812345.1 Nostocoides sp.
ATGATGCTCAACGACTCGATGTACGGCATCCTCTTCCGCGACATCAACCCGATCAGAACCTTTGTCGACCAACGCTTCTCGCGCCAGATCCACGCGCGCGCCGGGATCATCATCAACACCGGCGAGGACAACTACCTGACGACTGCCGACGCCGTCGAGGCGGCGCACACGGTCACCGTCAGCCAGTTGCTCAACGAGTACTTCGCGAAGGAGGCCGGCCTCGCCGACTGGCAACTCGGGCTCGGGCACGCCTTCGAGATCGACCCGTCCATCCCCGACAGCTTCCGGCTGGAGCTGGCCCACGCCCTGCTCGCGCGGCAACTGTTCCCCGACGCCCCGCTGAAGTGGATGCCGCCGACCAAGCACATGACCGGCGACATCTTCCGCGGCTATCTGCTCGACGGCTTCTTCAATCTCGCCGGTGCGATGACCGGCCAGGGCATCCTGCTCGTCGGCATGATGACCGAAGCCGTGGTGACCCCGTGGATCTCCGACCGCGACCTGGCACTGCAGAACGTCCGCTACGTCCTGAACGCCGCCGGCGGGCTGACCGAGGACTTCCACCCGCCGCGGGACGGATTCATCCAGACCCGGGCCAGAACCGTTCTCGCCGAAGCGATCACGCTCCTGGAGCAGATCGTCGCCGACGCGGTCCGCGGTGGCGACCCGGCGTTGCTCGCGGCCATCGCCGACGGGACGTTCGGTGCGATGAAACGCCCGGCGACCAAGGGCCGAGGGCTCGACGGGGTCGTTCGGAAGTCCGCGGCATACGACAACCCGGCGACCGACCTGCTGGAGACGGGAGCGACCCGATGACCCCGCGCACGGAAGCCCAGGACGCCCGCAACCGGAGCAAGGGGCACTACGCCGAGCGGCGGCGCGAGGACGCGCTGCCCGGTGAGTTGAGCCTGTCCGAGCCCGGTCCGCTGGTCCGCCCGTATGGCGACACGACCGGCGACGGGATGGTCCAGGTCTCCTTCACCCTCCCGCTGCCGCACGACAAGCGGTCGGAGGGGGCGGCATTGCAGCTCGCCGCGAAGATGGGCCTCGACCCCGCGATCCTCGTCCACGCCAAGGCGATGGGGCCGCACTTCACCTTCTTCGTCGTGTATGGCGCGGTCACCCATCTCGTCGACGTGCGGGAGGTGGAGTATGTCGAGCGCGAGTACGACCTGCTCTCGGCCCGCGACACCAATGCGGCGATCCGCAAGCGCCTGCGCCGCAAGCTCGTCGTCGTCGGGGCGTGCATCGGCACCGACGCGCACACGGTGGGCATCGACGCGATCCTCAACATCAAGGGGTTCGCGGGGGAGAAGGGCCTCGAGTACTACCGCGAGATGAGCGTGCACAACCTCGGTGCCCAGGTCGCCATCCCCGACCTCGTCGAGGCGGCGCGCGCGCTCAAGGCCGATGCCGTCCTCGTCTCGCAGGTCGTGACCCAGAAGGACGCCCACATTCACAACACCAAGGCGATGACCGCGGCGTTCCGCGAGGCCTTCCCGGCCGGCAAGGTCCCGCACCTCATCGTCGGCGGCCCCCGGTTCGAGGAGGGCTCGGCGGTCGCGCTCGGTGTCGACCGGATCTTCGGCCGCGGCACGACCCCCGGCGAGGTCGCGTCCTATCTCGTCCACTCCCTCGTGAACCGGAAGAAGGCCGCCTGATGAGCCCCGAGATCGGCACCGTCGTCGTCCACCGCCGCTATGTCCCCTACAGCCACGCCCACTACGCCGGGAACCTCGTGGACGGGGCCTATTCGCTGGCGACCTTCGGCGATGTCGCCACCGAGATGTGCATCCGCACCGACGGGGACGAGGGGCTGTTCGCATCCTACTCGGACGTGCAGTTCAAGGCCCCGGTGCGAGCCGGGGATTGCATCGAGATCGAGGCTCGGCTGGTGCGGGCCGGCACCCGCAGCCGGGAGATGACCTTCGAGGTGCGGGTGATCGCCCGGGGCAACCCCGAGCGGGGCGAGTCGGCCGCTGACCTGCTCGACCCGCCGATCGTGGCCACTACCGCGCGCGGAGTGGTTGTGGTGCCGCCGGGTTCTCGCGTGGTGTCGTAATCCGGGACGTGCCTCCTGCGCCGAGTGTGGGGAGAACGGACGAGTATGGGCTGGCGGACACGCGGTCTCGGCGCGAAACCCCACACTCGGCGCGAAACCCCACGCTCGGCGGGTGCCGCGGGCCGTCGCTCAGACGCGCGCCAACATGGCCACCGGGGGGCGCCGCAGGAGCGGCCCCGAGCCGGCGGCGATCATCGCCGCGGCGAGGGCGACGATGCCGGCGCCGATCACCACGATCATCCCCGACGACGTCGGGACTCGGTCGCGGGCCAGACCGACTCCGGTGAGGAAGCCGGCCAGCAGCCGCGGCGCCAACACCGACCCGACGGCGCACCCCGCGACGGCACCGACGAGCACCGGCGGCAGGTAGGCCACAAGCAGCTGGCGCATCAGCTGGAACCCGCCGAACCCCATCGCGCGGCGCACGCCGAAGGAGACCCGGTCACGCGCCAGGAGGCTCGCGACGACCAGCCCGACCACCAGGGCGGTGACCGCGGCGGTGATCGCGAGGATGCCCCAGGCGAGGATCCGCATCATCGACAGGTACACCCCGAGCTGGCTGTCGATGCCCTGCTGTTGGTTGACGAGCATGGTCAGGTCGCTGCCCCCGGCCGCCCGCACCTTCGGCAGCACCGTCGCGGCGTCGGTCCCCGGATCGACATAGATATCGATCCCGGCGCGGTCGAAGGAGGGCGAGACGCGCTGGTAGCCGGCGGTCGTGATGTCGACGCGCATCCCCGCGTACTGGATGGTCGAGACGGTCCCCACCACGACATACCTCGCCGTCCGCTGACCGACCCGCAGCTCGACCTCGTCACCGAGGCCGACCCGAGCCTGGGTGGCGAGGAGTGCGCCGATGGCCACCTCGTTCGCGTGCTTGGGTTCGCGCCCGGTCGCGATGGAGGAGTAGGTCTGCTGCCCGAAGTCGGGCATGCTGATCACGACGCACTGGACGCCGGCGGCGGAGCCCTCGAGATAGTCACGGAAGAGGGCGCTCCGCACGCCGGGGACCGCCTCGATCCGGCGCAGCAGGTCGGCCCGGTCGGCGCCGGGGGCGACGGCCACCGAGATGTCCCCGATGTCGCCGATGAGCATCCGGATGAAGCCGGGCTTGTCCAGCAGCGCATTCGTCAACAGCGACGCGGAGAAGACCGAGCCGAGCGCGAGCACGAAGCAGACGATCGTGACCATGAGCGCCTGGACCCGCGCGGCCAGCCCCTGCTTCAGGCCGAGCAGCACGTGCAGGCCGCCCCGGGTGGTCGCCAGCGGCAACCAGGCGCGACGGAAGGTCGTGGCCCGGGTCCCCCCGCGCAGGGCCTCGACCGGCTGCAGCCGGCGCAGCCGCCGTGGGGCGAGCAGCGCCAGCGCGCTCGCCGCCGCGGCGGGGAGGAGCACTCCGGCCAGGCCCGCGGGCAGGTCGATCCCGGGATGCCAGGCCAGGCCGGTCTGGCCGCCGAGCGAGCGGGCAACGGTGGGGACGGCGGCATACGAGAGCACCACCCCGCAGGCGCTGCCGGCCAGCACCACGAGGGTCGCGGGCAGGGCGAGGCCGACGGCGATCGAACGGGACGGCGTCCCCACGGTCGCGAGCACGCCATAGGTCGGCAGGTCCTGCTCGATCGTCGTGCGAATCCAGTAGGCCAGGACCATCAGGACGACCAGGATGACCACGAGGGTGAAGAGCACCAGGCTCGCGGCATAGAGCATCGGCCCGATCAGGGCGGTGGAGCGAATCAGGGTCGAGGTCCACACCTGGCGGGTCACATTGGACAGGCTGCCGTCGTCGAGCCGGGAGGCCGCGTCGGCGGCGACCGCGGCCGGATCCGCTCCCGGCCGGAGCGTCGCCTGCACCAGGGCCGCACGATGCGGGGCCTGCGGTGACGCGGCGAGGGTCGCGAACTCGGCGTGCGGCAGCGCGACCGCGGAGGCGCCCATCGTCAGTTGCCCGAGGAAGATGTTCTCGACGAAGCCGGCCACCCGGAAGGTGCGGATGATCCCGCTCGACGATCGCACCGTGAAGGTGTCGCCGACGCGGTAGCTGCCGTTGGCCTCGAACAGATAGGGCAGGTATGCCGCCGGCGCGCCCGACGCTGCCCCCGGATCCGTCGCGCCGGCCACGATCGCGGTGCGGCCGAGGTCGACTCGCCGGTCCAGGTCGAGGTAGACGACGGAGTTGTCGAAGCTCGCCTTGCCGAGGGCGAAGCTCGCGTACTCGGCCAGCACGTCGGTCCGCTCGTGCTGCTGCACGCGCGGGTCGGCGGCCAGGAACCGGTCGGCCCGGCTCGCGTAGTCGGGTGGGCCGAGGACGACGACCTGGGGGGCGTTCAAGCGCTCGGTTTCGTGGTCGAGCAGCGCCGGATAGCGCAGGCCGCACAGGACGCCCAGGTTGAGCAGGCCACCGGCCAGGGCGGCCAGCAGGGTGACGACGAGGAGTTGGGTGCGTCCGCGGCGCAGGTTGCGCCGCGCCAGCAGCGTCGACGTGAACGTGCCGAGCAGCGGCATCCTCACCACCCCATCTCGTCGAGGAAGCCGGTCAGCCGGGCCAGCCGGGCCTCGTCGCGGTCCGCGCCCGTGTGGCGGCCGAGGACGCATTCGCCCCGGATCGCGCCGTCGCGCAGGTAGAGCACCCGATCACCGCGCAGGGCCGAGCGCAGGTCGTGGGTGACCATGAGGACCGTCTGGCCGCCGGCGCCTACCTCGCCGAGCAGGTCGAGAACGGCGCGCGAGGACTCGCTGTTGAGTTGACCGGTCGGCTCGTCGGCGAAGACCACGGCCGGCGAGTTGATCAGCGCCCGCACGACGGCCACCCGTTGGGCCTCGCCGCCGGAGAGCATCGCCGGGAACTTCCCGCGGTCGGCCGGCTCGATCCCCACCCGGTCCAGCAGGGCCTCGGCCCGCGGCGCGACCTCCCGCCGCCGGCCCCGCAACAGCCCGACGGCCAGCACATTGTCGAGCACGGACAGGGCGTCGAGCAGGTGGATCTGCTGGAAGACGAAGCCGCAGTGATCGCGCCGGAAGCGGGTCAGGGCCCTGGCGTCCAGCCCGCCGATCGCGCGCCCGTCGAAGACGATCTCGCCCAGGGTGGGGGAGTCCATGCCGCTGAGCACGTGCAGGAGGGTCGACTTGCCGGCCCCCGACGGACCCATGACGACGACATACTCACCGGCGGCGATCTCGAGGTCGAGGTTGATCAGGATGTGCTGTTGGAGCCCGTCGTGGGCGAAGGTCTTCGAGACCTGGGACGCCCGGATGACCGGCGTCCGCTGCGGGGTCTGCGTCATACCTCGACGGTAGGAAGGACGGGCCGGCGAGTCCTTTCCAGAGTCTTAAATGGTCCTGAACGCGTGCCGACGCGGGTCGTGCTCGCGTTCGGCGCAGGCGAATGTGAGGGCGACGGTGAAGCCGCCGTCCGGGTCGTTGTCGAGGGTCAGGGCGCCGCCCATCGCCTCCATCAACACGTATGCCGTGTGCAGCCCGAGCCCCTGACCGGGCACGCCGGCGGCGTTGGCCGCGCGGTAGTGCCGTTGGGTGACCAGCGGCAGCTCGGCCCGCGGGACTCCCGGCCCGTGGTCGGTGATGCTGACCGTCAGCAGGTCGTCCGCGAGGGTCCCGGTCACGCTCACCGGGGGAGCGGCATACTTGCGGGCGTTGCCGAGGATGTTGTCGAGCACCTGCGTCAGCCGGGCCCGGTCGGCGACGATCAGCGTGTCCGGCAGCGTCACGCCGCGGACCCAGCCCGCGTCGTCGGCGGCGGCGATCAGCCCGGTCAGTTCCGGGGTGCCGAGGGCGGCCAGGGTCAGGCCGAAGTCCTCGGCGTCGGTCGCGTTGGCCGCGAGCAGGTCCCGGGTGAGGGAATCGATCTGGCCCGCCTTGTCGACGATCACCTGCAGGCGCGCGTCCTCGGTCGTCAGTTGCATCAGCTCGCCCGTCGCCTGGATCGTCGCGAGCGGCGTGCGGATGTCGTGGCTGAGTTGGGAGACAAGGGCTTTGCGCGAATCCTCGGCGGCGGCCTCGCGGGCGCGGGAGCGGGCCAGCTCGGAGCGCAGGATGTCGAAGCTCTCGCTGAAGGCACCGAAGGCCGCGCCCCGGTGCACGGCGAGCGGCGCGTCGAGATCCCCGCGGGCGACCTGGCCGGCGAAGCCCTGCAACTCCCGGAAGGGGCGCAGGATGCGCGCATCGAGCCACAGCACCCAGCCGGTGGCCACCAGGCCGATCACCGCCAGCGTGACGAGGGCGCCGTCGCGGGCGTGCCGGGCCTGGCGGGCGAGGACCTGCGGATAGGGGTCGAGGACGTAGACGCGCGCGACCGTCGTCCCGTCGCGCTCGACGTCCAGGCCGAGGGCGCCGACGGCATACGCCTGGGAGTCACTGCGGATGCCGGCGCCGGCGTCGAGGACGATCCGCCCGTCCCCGCCGAGCACGGTGAAGGGCGGCGAGCCCGTCGGGTAGTCGCCGCGAACCGGGCGCGGCCAACGCTCGGCGGTGGTCTGCGCGAGATCGTTGGCCGTGGCGACATCGGGCGGCTGCCGGTCGGGGGCGGCGGTCGCCACGATCACCCACCCGCCCGCACCGAGGGCCAGCCAGAGGAGCAGAAGGGCGAGTCGCCGCCTCACCTCTGGTCCCGGAAGGAGTAGCCGCGCCCCCAGAGGGTCTGGATGTAGACCGGGTGCGCCAGGTCGGGCTCGATGCGCGTGCGCAGCCGGCGGATGTGCACGCTGAGGGTCCCGTCCCCGGTGATCGCCTCACCCCAGACCTGGTCGAACAGTTCCTGCTTGGTGACCACCCGTTCCCGGTTGACGATCAGGTGGCGCAGCAGGCGGTGCTCCATCGCCGTGAGCACGAGATCCGCGCCGTCGACCCAGAACCGGTCGGCGGCCGGATCGAAGCGCAGGTGTCCGTCGTCGTATGCCGCCCCGGCCGCCGCTGCGCCCTCGCGCTGCAGCACCCGGCGCACCTTGGCCAGGAGCACCCCGAGCGAGTAGGGCTTGCGCACGTAGTCGTCGCCACCGAGGCTCAGGGCCAGGATCTCGTCGTCGTCGGCCGCCCGAGCGCTGAGGAAGATGATCGGGGTCGCGCTGCCGGACCGGATCCGGCGGCACAGCTCGAAACCGTCCATGCCCGGCAGGTTGATGTCGAGCAGGACGACGCGCGCGTCCGCGCTCGCCAGCTGCGCCAGGGCCGACTCGGCGGAGGTCGCCGCCGCGGTGCTCAGGCCGAAGGCCCGCAGATAGTCCAGGGTGCTGGTCAGCAGGTCGACCTCGTCCTCGACCATCAGCACGTCGACCCCCTTGGCCATGAGGCCAGCTTAGGAGTCGCCCGGCCAGGGCCGCGCCGGCCGTCGCTCGCAGCCGGGGCGGGGCTCACTCCACCCCGGGACGGACGTGACCGTCCTCGACGGCTCGCAGCGTGAGTTCGGCCTTCGTGGCGGCCGGGCGCCCGGCCGCGGCGTACTTGCGGCGGATCCGCCGCAGGAACTCCTTGACCGTGTCCTCGGCGATGCCCAGCCGTCGGGCGACGGACTTGGCCGGCAGGCCCGCGGCATACAGCTTGACGACCTGGACCTCCCGCTCGGACAGGGAGGGGATCCGTCCGGCGGCGGCCAGCGCGTCGACGGCGATGGCCCACTCCGGGTTGCAGAAGTCGTCGCCGCCGGCCGCCGTCAGCACCGCCTCGGCGAGCACGGGCCAGTCCTCGTGCTTGCCCACGACGCCCCGGGCACCCGCGCTCAGGCATTGAGCGAGGACCGACGCCGACACCTCGTTCGTGTAGAGCAACACGCTCCACCCGCGGGCGCACAATCGCCGGACATTGTCCGCCGGGTCGCTGCCGTCGTCGAGGCGGACATCGAGGATGACGACGTCGAAGGGGCCTTCGGTGGCCGACTCCAGTTCGGTCACCGTCCTCGCCTGCACCACGGGTCCGTCCAGGGTCAGTTGCGTGGCGAGGCCGACCGGGACACCCGCCGAGATCGCCCGATGATCGTCGACCAGACCCAGTCGGACTCCTGCCACGGCACGATCCTCGGGTATCCCGCGCCAACCGACACCACGGGTGCCGAGAAGTGTCCAGGATCTGACGCGCCGCGCCCCGAGACACCTGCCGTCCGCCGTCGGCCGGGGACCGTACGGTATCCCTCATGAGTCGTGCGCGCGCGGACGAGCGGGGGCTGTTGCCCGCGCGGCTGCTGCTCGCCCTCGGCGGCGGCGGCCTCATCGCCGCCGGCTTCCCGACCACCGACAAGTGGTATGCCGCGTGGCTCGGGTGCGCGCTGTTGTCCGCCGCCGGGTGGGCGGCCGGGTTCCGCCGCGGCCTGCTGATCGGCCTGGTCGGCGGGCTCGCCTACTTCATTCCGGCCCTGTCATGGTCGGGGGTCTATGTCGGCCGGCTCCCGTGGTTCGCCCTCTCCACCCTCGAGGCCCTCTATGTCGCCGTGATGGTCGCCCTCACAGGGTGGACGCAGGCTCGACTGCTGCGCGCGGGTCGGGCGTGGGCGGCATACGCGATCGTGCCGCTCGGTTGGATGGTCCAGGAATGGGCCCGCTCGACGACCCCCTTCGGCGGGTTCCCGTGGGCCCGGCTCGCGTTCTCGCAGGCGGACGCGCCCATCCGCAATCTCGCCGCGATCGGGGGTGCCCCTCTGGTCACCGGCGCGGTCGCGACCATCGGGGTCCTCCTCCACGCCTGTGTGCGCGAGAGTGTCCGGCTCCGGCCGGCGGTCGGCGCGGGGGCCGGATTCGCCGCGGCGGTGCTGGCGTTCTGGCCGCTCGTCATCCCCGTGGGCGGCCCTGGGCACGGCGCGGCCGGATCCACCCCCACCGCCCGGATCATGCTCGTCCAGGGGAATGTCCCCAAACCCGGGCTCGACTTCAACGCCGAGCGCCGCGCCGTCCTCGACGATCACGTGCGCGAGACGGAGCGGTTCGCCCCCCAGGCCGGTTTGGTCGACCTCGTCGTCTGGCCCGAGAACGCCGCCGACATCGACCCGCTGCGCAACCCCGACGCCGCCGAGGACATCGTCGCGGCGATGGCCGCCATCAACGCCCCGCTGCTCCTGGGTGCGGTCCTCGACGAGCCGGCCCCGCTGGTCTCCAACGCCTCATTGCTCTATCGTCCCGGGGCCGCCGCCCCCGAGCGCTACATCAAACAGCACCCGGTCCCGTTCGCCGAGTACGTCCCCTACAAGGACTTCTTCCGGCACTTCAACGACAAGGTCGACCTCGTCCGCTATGGCATGGCGGCCGGTCACCAGGTCGGGTACTTCGAGCTCTCGACCGACCGCAGCACGCAGGGCGACGGCCAATCATTCGCCGCGCTGCCGACGATCTGCTTCGAGGTCGCCTACGACGACCTCGTCCGGGCCTCGGTCACCCACGATCCGCGGATGCCCAGCGTCCTGGTCGTCCAGACCAACAATGCGACGTTCGGCTACACCGCCGAGTCGGAGCAGCAGTTCGCCATCTCCCGGCTCCGGGCGATCGAGCACGACCGGGCGGTCGTCCACGTGTCCACCGTCGGTGTCAGCGGATTCATCAGCCCCGACGGGCACGAGAAGCCCCAGTCCCGCCTCTTCACCCCGTATGCCGCGGTCGCCGACGTGCCGCTCGAGTCGGGCCTGACCATCGCCGACCGGATCGGACGGGCACCGGAATACGCCGCCACCGCGGGTCTGTTGATCGCCATGGCGTTCGGCCTCCGGCGCCGCCGCGACCCCACCCCTCCCGACATCGCCACCACCCCAGCCGAGGAACCCGTCCGTGCCTGATTCGCCGTATGCCGCACGCACCCGCGCCTCGATCGGGGCGGTTCTCGTGTGCATCCCGACCTACAACGAGCGCGACAACCTCCCGCGGATCGTCGCCGGGGTGCGGGCGACGGTCCCCGGCGCCGACATCCTCGTCCTCGACGACAACAGCCCCGACGGGACCGGGGAGGTGGCCGACGCCCTCGCCGCCGACGACGCGCGGGTGCACGTCCTGCACCGCACCGCCAAGGAGGGCCTCGGCCGGGCCTACCTCGCCGGGTTCGCCTGGGGCCTCGAGCGTGGCTGCGACGCGATCGTGGAGATGGACGCCGACGGCTCGCACCGACCCGAGGATCTCCCGGCCCTGATCGCGGCCGCCGCCGGCGCCGATCTCGTCATCGGCTCGCGCTACGTCCGCGGCGGACGGATCGTCAACTGGCCGACGAGTCGCAAGGTGCTCAGCGTCGGCGGCAACGCCTACACCCGCGTCCTGCTCGGGATGCCGGTCAACGACGCCACCGCGGGTTTCCGTGTCTATCGCGCCGACGCACTGCGGGCACTGGAACTCGACACCGTGGCGTCGGAGGGTTACTGCTTCCAGGTCGACCTGACCCGCCGCGCCGTCGCCCGTGGTCTCGTCGTCGCGGAGGTGCCGATCACCTTCGTCGAGCGCGAACTGGGCGACTCGAAGATGAACCAGGACGTCGCCTCCGAGTCCCTCAAACGGATCACCCGGTGGGGCGTGGAGCACCGCCGCGGGCAACTGCGCCGCGTGACGCGCCGGGAGGCGCGATGGCACGCGCTGTAGGCCGGCGCCGCTGGCGGCGCTGGGTCTTCCTCGCCCTCCTTCTCGTCCCGATCATCGAGATCGCGGCGATCGTCGCGGTCGGTCGGGTCATCGGGGGCTGGCCGACGTTCGCGCTGCTCGTCCTCGAGTCCCTCTTCGGCGCCTGGCTGGTCCGGCGTGAGGGAGTGCGCACCTGGCGGGCCCTCAACACCGCACTGCAGACCGGCCGGATGCCGTCCCGCGAACTCGCCGACGCTGCGCTGGTGCTGATCGGTGGGGCACTCCTGCTCACCCCGGGGTTCGTCACCGACATCGTCGGGTTCGTCTTCATCCTCCCGTTCACCCGTCCGCTGACCCGCGGGATCCTCGAGCGGGCGGTGCGGGCTCGGCTGCTCGCCACCCCACCCGGCCCGGGCGCGGGGGGCGAGACGATCGAGGGAACCGTCATCGATCGGTGACCCCGGGCGTCTCTTGAACGTGCTAATATGTAGGGTCGTCTGCGCGGCGCTGCGCACTTCCGGGTCGGCCACCACCTGACCGACCCGGGACGCAGCGGTGGTGGGAGCCTCGCGTCGCGGACGATGAGTCACCTCGATCACCCCATTGCGAGGAGCAACGTCGTCGGAACACCGGCACGTTCCCGCGCGTTGACCAATCCGACCGGTTCCAGTCACCCCTGGTGCCGTCCGAACCACACAGTTGTAGGGAGAACCCCGTCATGGCCGATCGCACACTACGCGGCAGCCGTATGGTGTCGTTCAGCATGGAGACGTCCGAGAACGTCGTGCCGAGCGAGCGCCAGATCGTCGTCTACGTCTGCCCCCAGGAGCACCGGATCGAGTTGCCGTTCTCGATCGAGGCGGAGATTCCGCCGACCTGGGAGTGCCGCTGCGGTGGTGAGGCGCTGCTGCTCGACGGCAAGATGCCCGACCGCAAGCCGGTCAAGCCGCCGCGCACGCACTGGGACATGCTGTTGGAGCGCCGCTCCATCCCCGAGCTCGAGGAGCTGCTCGAGGAGCGCCTCGAGGTCCTGCGCGCCTCGCGCGGCGAGAAGCCGACGAAGCGCAGCGCCTGAGCCACGCGGCATACGTCGACGGGCCCGTCTCCCCCGCGAGGGGAGGCGGGCCCGTCGCTCGTATGCCGAGCCTCACCCTCCTCAGACGACCCGAGGTTGCTCGTTCCCGGCCTGCCGGATCCCCTCCCGGACATCGACCCGGGACAGCAGCACTCCGCCGACGAGGAAGAAGACGATCAGGGCGACGATCGCGAGTCGATAGGTGTGGGTGAGCTGATAGACCAGCCCGAACAGCAACGTCCCGAACCAGCTCGTGCCCCGCTCCATCGCCTGATAGAGGCTGAAGTACTCCGCCTCCCGGCGCCGGGGGACCAACTGGCTGTAGAGCGACCGGGACAGCGCCTGAGAGCCGCCGAGGACGACGCCGATGGCGACCCCGAGGACGAGGAAGGGCACGAACTTCTTCTCCGGGGCGAAGTAGGCGGCGGCGACGATCGCGGTCCACAGGACGAGGGAGCCCAGCACGGTGCGCCAGGCACCGTGCTTCGCGGCGATCCGGCCGAACAGCAGCGCGCCGCCGAAGGCGACGAACTGGACGAGCAGAATGAGCGCGATCAGCTGGCTCTGCGCGAACTTCAGTTCCTCGGACCCATAGAGGCTCGAGGAGGAGATGACGGTCTGGATCCCGTCGTTGAAGAAGAGATAGGCGAGGAGGAAGAGCATGGTCTGTGGATGGTGTGCCCGCAGGTCACCGAAGGTGCTGCGCAGCTGGACCAGGCTCCCGCCGATGATGCTGTCCCCGGCGGCGGCGATCGGGCGCTCGACGCCGCGCAGCTCCCACATCCCCCTGATCGGGATGATGGCGAAGATGCCCCACCACAGGGCTGCCGACAACATGCTGAGCCGGACGGCCATCCCGGTGCTCAGCCCGAACGTGTCGTGCATGGTGACGACGACGAGATTGACGGCGAGGAGAAGGCCACCGCCGAGATAGCCCAGCGCCCAGCCGCGCGAGGACACCTTGTCGCGATCGTCCGGGCTCGCGATGAGGTTGAGCATCGAGTCATAGACCACGAGCGATGAGCCGAGGAAGATCGTCGAGAGGATCATGAGGATCGCGCCGAGCTGCCAGCGCGTGCCGGAGACGAAGAAGAGGCCGCTTGCCGAGATCGCGCCCAACCAGGCGCAGGTGCCGAGGAAGTGGGCGGGCCGCGGCATCCGGTCGGCGATCGCCCCGACGAAGATGAGGACGATCGCCGACAGCAGCGTCGCGAACGTCGTCGTATAGGGCGCGAGCGAACCGGGCGCGATCGGGATGCCGAGCACGTGGAGGTTGACGGTGCAGTCGAGGTCGGTGTCCTGACCGGGGCAGGCCGCCGCCTTGGCGATCGAGGTGATGTAGGGCCCGTAGAGGACGGTCCCGATGGTCGTCACGAAGGCCGAGTTGGCCCAGTCGTACCAGTACCAGGGGCGGACGTACTTCGCGTTCGCCGCGTAGTCGGGGGTGAGATTGGGCGCGGGCGCCGCGAATTCCATGGGCGGCACCTTTTCACACCAGGAGCCTCCTGCGGAGGGAACGCGCGGCGCCCGTTCGAAGAAGTTTCCCCGGTGGTAACGACGCGGTCCGGGGAGACGGGTCTCAGCCGGCGAACTCCCAGTGCCACGGCTCGGGGAGGGTCCCGCCCTGGGCCGCCCACGCCGGGTGGAACCAGCCGAACAGGGAGGCGTTGCGCACGAGCCACAGGTGGGCCGGATCGCTGTAGTCCTGAACGCCGCCGCACAGGTCGACCGCCTTGCCGAGGCCGTGCTCACTGGTGCCGGGCGTGGCCGCCCACGGCCCGCGGATCGCCTTGACGGCGACCTGCTCGGCATACGAGCGGTAGGCGTCGGTGACGCACAGCAGGTGGCCGGTCTGCTCGGCATACGCCTTGCTCATGGCGTTGAACGCGGCGGCGGCCGAGGGGATGAGGAACTCGTTGGTGGTGCCGACCAGGGGGCACAGCGCGGACGGCGGGATCTGCCCGTTGGGCCAGACACCCGCCTTGTCGGTGCACGGGGTCAACTGCAGTTTGGAGACGTCGACGTTGGCGGCCTGGAGGGCGGCCGTCAGCGCGACCGAGGCATCGGTGGCGTTCTTGTCGCCGGTGCCGAGCAGCATGCCGGCCAGGGGGCCCGCCTCGGCGACGAGGCCGGCGTTGTTCTTCTGCAGGTCGGTCAGCTCGGCCCGGTGTTCCTTGACCGCCGCGGTCGCGGCCTTCTTGGCCTGCGCGGCCTTGGTGGCCGCCTGGGTCGCGAGGTCGAGCGCGGCGTTGGCCTTCATCGACGCGAGTTTCTGTTGCACCGCGATCTGGCGCAGATCCTCGACCGACCGCACGCGATTGTCGGTGAGGTAGTTGAGGTCGCTGAGCGGGTTGCTCGACTGACTCGCCGACTTGCCCAACGCGTCGAGATACGACAGGGACTCGGCCCAGTTGCCGCCCTGGGTGTAGACGTCGACGGCCCAGGCGCGCAGGTCGCTGCGGGCCTGATCGAGCCGCTCCTGGAGGGCGGTGGCGATGTCGGTCTGACGCTGCGCCTCGGCTGTGGCCTCGTCCTCGTCCGTCTTGGCCGTGCCATAGGCCTCGAGGGCGGCGTTGGCTTTGGCCGTCGACTTGTCGAGGGTCTTGAGCAGGGCGGCGATCTGGCTGTTGCCCGCGACCAGCTGATCGCGCAGGTGGTTGGCTCGATCGATCTGCGCCTGCAATTCGGCGGGGGTGAGGCTGGGCTCGGCACCGGGGTCGGTGGTCGTGGAGGTCGTGGCGGTGGAGGGAGAGGTCGTGGTGTCGGCCGACGCCTGCAGGCAGGGACCCAGGAGGCTCGCCGCCAACACCAGGCCGGCGACCCGGTTCACTCGTCTGATCACACGAACTCCGTCACGACTTCGGCGGCCGGGGCCACTCACTTCTCTGGGCAGCGTGAAGCATGTCCGGCTGCCGATCGGCGTCCAGGATAGCGCCTGCCGGTCGCCACCCGGACCGCATGGACTCATATTCACAGCAGATCTCGATCACCTTCACAGCCGCGGCGACGCGACCGGGTCGGGACCGGTCGCGATCGGGCCGGGTGCTGGATCGAGGACCGTGAGGGCGGCGACCTCGACCTCATAGAACGTCTGCGGCGTCCCGGCACGACGGCTGAACGAGCGACGCAACGCCCCCTCGACCCGGATCCGGTCCCCGGGCGTCAGGCCCCCGGCGACGACGCGAAGCGGGTCGGTCCAGCAGGCACAGGTGATCGCGTCCGAACGCGCCGGGCCGTCCGCCCGGGGAGGGCGGCGCACGGCGACCCGGAAACTGCGCACCCGGTCGCCGCTGGGGAGTTCGCGCTCGGCGTCGAGGGCGCTGAGGCGGCCGACGAGCACGATGTGATTGGTGCCGGCTTCGGTCGTGGTCATGCCTCCAGACTGGGGCCGATTCCCACCTCCTGGCCAGAACATCCTCGCCGCCCTGTGGACGGCGCCGGATCCTCGCCGGCGCCGGCCTGTGGACAACTGGGAGACGTGTCAACGGCATACCCCGGGAGGTATGATGACGAGTCGTGAGCACACGCACCGTCATCGTCGGGGGAGTGGCCGGGGGAATGTCGGCGGCGACCCGCCTGCGTCGCCTCGACGAGCGGATGGAGATCGTCGTCCTCGAACGCAGTGGACACGTGTCCTTCGCCAACTGCGGCCTGCCCTATCACGTCGGGGGAGTCATCCCGCGCCGAGAGGCGCTGTTGCTGCAGACCCCGCGGTCGCTCGCCGCGCGATTCGGGATCGAGGTGCGCGTCGACACCGAGGTCACGGCGATCGACCGAGAGCGCCGGGCGGTGCGGACGGGCACGGGGGAGGAGGTCGACTACGACTGGCTCATCCTCGCGCCCGGTGCCCGCCCCGTGCGCCCACCGATCCCGGGGATCGAGCGCGCCCTGAGCCTGCGCGACGTCGAGGACACCGATGCGCTCGTCGCCGCAACGTCCGCCGCCCGGTCCGCCGCCGTCGTCGGCGGGGGGTTCATCGGGGTCGAGATGGCGGAGAACCTCGTCCACCGTGGGCTGGCCGTGACGCTGATCGAGGCCACCGATCAGTGCCTTGCGCCCCTGGACCCGGAGATGGTCGCCCCGGTGCACCGGCGACTGCGCGACCACGGGGTCGACCTGCGGCTCGGCGTGCGCGTCACCGGGATCGGTGCGGACCGGGTGACCATGTCGGACGGGTCGACCGCGGGCGCCGATGTCGTCGTCGCCGCGATCGGGGTGCGTCCTGACACCAGCCTGGCCGCCGCGGCCGGCCTGGCGATCGGCGACGCCGGCGGCATCCTCGTCGACGACCACTGCCGCACCAGCGACCCGGCGATCTTCGCCGTCGGGGACGCTGTCGAGAAGCGGGACGCCCTCGGCGACGACCTGAGCCTGGTGCCGCTCGCCAACACCGCGAACCTCCAGGGGCGCCGCGTGGCCGACGTCATCGCCGGGGACGGCGCTCCCGTCCGGCCGGTGCTCGGCACGGCGATCGTCGGGGTGTTCGGCCTTCAGGTGGCGTCCACCGGCTGGAACGAGAAGCGCCTCCGCGCCGCGGGCCGCCCGTATGCCGCGATCCACACCCATCCGATGAACCACGCGGGCTACTACCCCGGCGCGACCGGCCTGGCGCTGAAGCTGCTGGTCGACCCCGACACCGATGCGATCCTCGGGGCCCAGGGCGTCGGGGAGTCGGGTGTCGACAAGCGCATCGACGTCATCGCGACGGCGATCACGGGCGGTCTGACGGCGAGCGCGCTCGCCGACCTCGAACTCGCCTACGCCCCGCAGTTCGGGTCCGCCAAGGATCCCGTGAACATGCTCGGGTATGTCGCCGAGAACATGCGGCGCGGCGTTGTCGAGACGATCCAGTGGCACGAACTGGACGCCGCGCTGGCGGCGGGCGCGTCGCTCGTCGACGTCCGCACCCCGGCCGAGTTCGACAAGGGGGCGATCCCCGGGGCGGTGCTCATTCCCGTCGACGAGTTGCGCGCCCGCCTCGACGAACTGCCCGACGGCGACCTCGTCGTCCACTGCGCCGTCGGCATCCGCGGCCATCTCGCCGCGCGTGTGCTCATGCAGCACGGGAGGCGGGTGCGCAACCTCGACGGCGGGTACACCACCTGGCTCGCCGGCAAATCGGGGTGATTTGCCCGAAATCGGGCAGATTCTTGGCCCGCGAGGGCTGACGGTGTCATAGTGGGCAGGTGCCGGACCCCGATCTCGTCGAGCGCATCGCCGAGAGCACGGGGCTCAGCGGCGCCGAGGCGGCCCGGGTCATCGATGACGTCCTCGCCTGGCATCGCGAACCGCTGGCGGACTACGTCCGGCGCCGGCACGCCGATCTCCAGATGCACGGGGTCCGCAATGATGCGGCCTTCGAACGCATCGCGGTCGACCTGCGCACTCGCCTGGTCGCCGCGCCACCCCTGTCCATCCGTCAGCTGCGTCGGCTCGTCTACGGCTGACCACCACCCACCTCAGGAGCACTCACGCATGTGCGGAATCGTCGGATACATCGGGGACAAGGCGGCGGCGCCGGTCCTCGTCGAGGGACTCAAGACGCTGGAATACCGCGGGTACGACTCGGCCGGGATCGCCGTGCTCGGTGCCGGCGGGATCACGACCGTCCGCTCGGTCGGGCGGATCCGGGACCTCGAGGCGGCGCTGCCGAAGCGGCTCACCGGGAAGGTGGGGATCGGGCATACGCGCTGGGCGACGCACGGCCCGGCGACGGAGGCCAACGCCCACCCGCACCGCAGTGAGGACGGCCGAATCTCGGTCGTGCACAACGGAATCATCGACAACGCCGGATCGCTGCGCGATCAGCTGCAGCGTGCGGGAGTGACGCTGTCCAGTGACACGGACACCGAGGTGGTCGCCCATCTCGTCGCGCGGTCCACGGCCGACACGCTCGAGGGCGCCGTCCTCGACGCCCTCGGCAAGGTCGTCGGCACCTACGCCCTCGCCGTCCTCGACGAGCGCCACCCCGACCGGATCGTCGTCGCGCGCAACGGTTCCCCGCTCATCGTCGGCGTGGGGGAGAAGGAGATGCTCGTCGCCAGCGACGCGGCGGCGCTGGTGCGGCATACGACCCGGGTGGTCCACCTCGACGACGGCGAACTCGCCACCGTCACCGCGACGGGCTTCACGACGTTCGATCGCAACGCCCAGGACACCAACCGGGTGCCGGTCGAGATCGAGGTCGCGGCCGCCGAGTGGGAGCTGACCGGCCACCAGCACTACATGTACAAGGAGATCCTCGAGCAGCCCGAGAAGGCGGCCGCGGTCATCCGCGGCCGGCTCGACGAGCGGTTCGCGACGGCACGGCTCAACGGGCTCAACCTGACCCCGCGCGAGTTGCGGGCCTTCCGCCGGGTCAAGCTGCTCGGCTGCGGCTCCGCCTACTACGTCGGCCAGATCGGGGCCCAGCTGATCGAGGACCTCGCCCGCATCCCCGCCGACGCCGAGGCGGCCTCCGAGTTCCGCTATCGGAACCCGATCATCGAGCCCGACACCCTGTATGTCGTGGTCTCGCAGTCCGGCGAGACCGCGGACACGGCATTCGCCGTCCAGGAGATCAAGCGCAAGGGCGGTCAGGTCCTCGGCGTCGTCAACGCCGTCGGCTCGACGATCGCCCGGGAGGTGGACGGCGGGATCTACCTCCACGCCGGCCCGGAGATCGCCGTCGCGTCCACCAAGGCGCTGACCAATATGGCGATGGCCTTCGCCATGCTCGCCCTCCACCTCGGCCGGCTGCGGGATCTGTCGGTCGCCGACGGTGAGCGGATCATCAACGCGCTCAAGCGGATTCCCGCGCAGATCCAGGAGATCCTCGACGGGGAGGATCGAATCGCCCTCGTCGCCAAGACCCTCGCCAACTCCGAGAACGCGTTCTACATCGGCCGGGTCCGGGAGTACCCCGTGGCCCGCGAGGGCGCGCAGAAGCTCAAGGAGATCAGCTACATCCACGCCGAGGCCTACCCGACGAGCGAACTCAAGCACGGCCCGCTGGCGCTGATCGACCCGGCGCTGCTCACCGTCGCGATCGTCCCCGACGACGAGCTGACCGAGCGCAATCTCGGTGCCGTGCAGCAGGTTCGGGCCCGCCGGGGCCCCGTGGTCGCGATCACCCACGACAGCGTCGACTTCGGCGACCTCGACGTCGAGACGATCGTCGTGCCGAAATCCGAGCCGGAACTCGACCCGATCCTGCTGATCATCCCGACCCAGCTGCTCGCCTACCACGCGGCCCTGGCGCTCGGCCACGACATCGACAAGCCGCGCAATCTCGCCAAGTCGGTGACCGTGGAGTAGGTCCGAGGACACCGGAGGCCCGCCCCAGGGCGGCCCCCGGTGTCGCTCAGGCCGCCGGAGCGGCGGGGGGGGGGGGGATCACGAGCAGCGCGCGGCCCTCGTGCGGCTGAAGCGCGACATACAGGCTGTGTAGGTCGTCGACCTCGCCCGCCGGGACTCCCGTGACCGCGTCGACGATCCGGCTCCCGGGGGTGAGGGATTCGGAGCGGACGCTGCCGGCGATGGTCTCGGCGCTGAAGTTGAGGACGGTGATCTGCTCCCCGTCGGGAATCCGGTGGACCATGACGAGCATGCTCTTGTGGGAGACGTCGGGGATGTCGAGCTGTTCCGCGGTGGCGATGCCGTACTTGCGGCGGATGGCGAGGATGTCGCCCAGCCGGGAGGCGAAGGAATCGGGGTCGGCGAGCTGATCGATCAGGGATCCATACAGCTCGGTCGCCTTCGGCATCTTCTCGGTCGACTCGGTCGCCTCGGGCTGGTAGCCGAGGAGGTCGTAGGCGCCCCGGTGGATCCACCGGGTGTCGCCGTCCCGGATCAGCGCGGCCACCTGCTTGCGGTCCACGGGGAGGGCCCCGACCAGGTCCCATCCGGACAGCGCGAAGACGCCGGGCTGCCACGCGTTGTACATCGCCAGCAGCAGGTGGGCGCGCTTGATCGCCTGGATCTGCTCGGGGGTGATCGCGGCGAGGTCGGTGATGCCGAGCGAGGCGGCGATGATCGACGCCGTCGTCGAGGCGATGCCATTGGTCGTGAAGATCGCGTTGTATGGCGCGGCCTCGCCCGAGAGCGCGGCCGTCAGCTCCGCGCGGATCAGCAGGGCGAGGTCGCCGCCGAGGATCTCCTCGCCCCGGAAGACGAACGTGTCGCCGGCGTGCAGCGTGGCGAAGTGCACGAGCTCGTAGGTCATCTCGTCGTGGTTCTGCAGGGCGTGGACGAGCGAGACGGTGTCGACGCCGAGGTCGCGGGCCGCCCGCATGGTCAGCCGGACGAACTCCGTGTCGGCGGTGGCCATCGCGTGGTGGTAGGCCGGGCGGTTGACGAAGTCGTAGGAGAGGTCGGCCCCGTGCTCCGACGTCGACCGGATGTCGTCGATGGTGAGGTTGAGCTCCTGGAAGGTGAAGCCCCCGACCTTGCGGACCATGCTGGCGATGACCTGGTTGGCCGCCTCGGAGAGCGGATGGCCCTCCGACCAGGCCGGCCCACCGCTCGCGCTCTTCTCGACGCCGAGGAAGCCGTTGGCGTCCAGGCGAAGGGCCCCGCTGCCGAGGTCCCCGAGGGAGTGCAGGGCGTCGCCGATGACCAGGCGCATCCCGGCGAAGGTCGGGTCGATCCAGTTGAGAGAGGGCTGGCCCTCCTTGAAGTAGTGGAGATAGACCCAGCGGTGCTCCTCGCCGTCGGGCCCGGTGACGGCCGCGGTCGCCGACCAGTTGGTCTCCTTGACGCCGGGCTCATAGAAGATGACCCGCTGCATCGCGCCGACGATCAGTCCCTCGTCCGAGAGGCGGGCCTCCTGGGCCTCGGTGAGGTTGACCGAGTCGGCGCCCTTGGGCACCTGGGGGAGCAGGTCCCACTTGTCGCTGGGGATCTCGACCATGTGATAGATCCCCGGGTAGTCGCCGATCTTCATCTCGGCGAGCCGGAAGTCGGCGCCCTTGCCGGTGTGCCCGGGGACGATGTCGTCGATGACATTGCCGCCGTGGGCGCTGGCCACCTCGCACATGGCCCGGAACTCGTCCTCGGTGCCGAAGACGTCGTCGAACTGCGTCGAGATCCGGTCGAAGTGGCCGTCGACGCTCGGCGTCAGGTCCCATCCGCTGATCCCACCGGCGCGCTTGACCGGCCCGGTGTGGATCGCGTCGATCCCGATCCGCTGGAAGGCGTCCCACAACGCCGGGTCGCCGAGGGTGGCGAGGAACGTCCCGCCCGGCTTGGTGATCATCGAGATCGGGTATGCCGTGAACCACACCCCCGCCTTGGCGATCGCCGCGCGCGGGTCGGGCGCGGCATACGGGTTCTGCCACATGCTGCCCTGGCCGGAGAACTTGCGGGTGAACTCCACTGCGTCGGCGAGCATCGACTCCGAGACGAGCCAGGAGACATAGTCCGGGTTGTCGCCGGTGGGGGAGCCGGGCTGCTTGGCCCGGCGCTGCCACAGCCGGTCACGCAGGCGGGCCCGCGGTCGCAACCGGGAGGGGCGGGCCGGGAAGAGGTGTTCGTCGAAATTGACCTCTTCGGGAACGACCTCGGCGGGGGCGTCGTCGGTGGGTGTCGCAGTGGGCTCTTCGCGGTCGGTCACGGCCCACATCGTAGGCAGTCGACAACCAGTTTGGGCGACGCCCCGGCCTGTCGGCTCTCGACGATCGGCGTGGCCGGGGTGGGGTGGCGCGATCAGCGGGCGATCATCACCGGGCAGTGGGCGTCGTGAATGAGGTGGTGGGTGACCGAGCCGAGGGGGAGACCGACGAAGCCGCCGCGACCGCGGGAGGCGACGACGGCGAGACCCGCCCCGCGCGACTCGTGGCCGAGGACGATGCCCGGGTGTCCCGGAACGACGCTCGCCGCGACCTCGAGGGTGGGATGCGTCGCGCGCACCCGGTCGACGGCCGCGGCCAGTGCCTGATCGGCCTGTGTCTTGAGGGAGCCCTCGAGCTTCTCATCGGAGGCGAACAGGGGCAGACCCGCGAAGATGAGGGCGTCGAAGGCGACGGCCCGGACGATGCGCAACCGCGCACCATACCGTTGCGCCCAGTCGGCGGCGGCGTCGAGCGCCACGACAGAGGTCTCGAGGTCGTCGATGCCGACGAGGACGGGATGATCCGGGCCCGGCCGATCCGCCACCGAGGCGCGCTCGGGGGTGCGGACGATGACGACGGAGCACGGCGCGTGGGCGGCCACGGCATACGCCGTCGAGCCGAGGAGGGCGGCATGGAGGGCGCCGTGGCCGAGACTGCCGGTGACCACGAGATCCGCCGGACCCACGGACCCGACGAGGCGGGCGGACGGGCTCCCGGGCATCTGGCGGAACCGAACGCGCTCGGTGGGCAGGCGCCGCATGGCCTCGATGAGGTAGTCGTCCTCGATCTCCTCGGGCGTCAACGGCGTGTCGGGGCTCCACCCGAACGGCGTCGCCGGCGCGAGGTGGGGCATCGTCTCGATCGGCACTGCATGCATGATGTCGACCCGGCGACCATCCTCCTGCGCGGTCGTCAACGCCCAGTCGAGGGCCAGTTGCGATGAGGGTGACGCGTCATACCCGACGACGATGGTCGGGACGGCGGTGTCCATGACCAGCTCCTTCCGCTGTGCGGCCGAGAGCCTCGGGGTGGGGCTCGACGGCCTGATTCCATTCTCCTCCGATCGGCGTAGATAAACCGTGAGGGACGTCACCGATCCGGGCCGGAGGGCGGGAGTCGTGGATCACCGGAAGATTTCTGCTTCGGCGATGTATCAACGCGACCGAGCGAGCCTCCTCTAGGGCAAGCGGGCGCCGGGGGGCGTTCGTCGGGGCGCGACCACGGGGGGAGCGCCGGATCCACAAGGGGGAATCAGCATGAGGAACACTGTCAAGATCATCGCCGCCGCGGCTGCCGCGGGTGCCCTGACCGCCGGCTTCACGGCGAGCGCGTCCGCCGGGGGCGACAACAACCGGACCAACCCGAAGCCGTCCTATGTCGACGAGAGCCGCGCTCCCGCGCCGCCGCCGCGCGTCTTCGCCGTTGTCAACTCCGACGGCTCGTTCATGCGTGGGAAGGGCGTCATCTCGACGACCCGGCTCACCACCGGCGTCTATGACGTCCGGTTCGTCCGCAACATCTCGACCTGCAACTGGCTCGGCACCGTCGGGTTGGGCGGATTCAGTGGCTCGACCGGCCCCGGGATCATCACCATCACCGGTCGTGCCGGCACCAACAACGGTCTCTACGTCACGACGTTCACCGCCGGTGGCGGCCTGGCCGACCTGCCGTTCGCCGCTGACGTCATCTGTTCCTGAACACGGCAGCGCTTCTCGGCCGGCCGGGCGGAGGCCCGGCCGGCCGGAGGTGCTGGATCGTCCGATGGTCCAGTACTTCGACCGGCGGGCGCGGGAGTATCCCGGCAAGCGCGTCAAGGTCGTGCGGGTCTTCGCCGATCGCGTTTGGTGACGGGACGAGTTGAGGGGGGGGCGCATTCTGCCCGATAATGGCTACGACAGATGTTGAGAAAGTAGCCACAGGAGGCTGAGATGCGCAGTGTGGGAGTTCGCGAGTTGCGCGATGGCCTCAGCCGCCACCTGGCGGCTGTCCGGGAAGGACACACGATCACCGTGACCGATCATGGTCGCCCGGTTGCCCGGATCATCCCGGTCGGGGTTCCGACCAAACTCGAACGACTGATCGCCGAGGGCAAGGTCTCGCCCGCGCGTCGACAGCCGGAGCCGCTGCCCGCACCCGTCACAACGGCGGGCACCGTGAGCGACCTCGTCGCACAGCAGCGGCGTTGATCGTCTACCTGGACACATCAGCCGTCGTCCCCATCCTCATCGCCGAACCGAGTAGCGATGCCTGTCGTGTCATCTGGGAGGCGGCCGATCGCCGTGCCAGCGTGCGCCTCACCTATGTCGAGACTGCGGCGGCGCTGTCGATGGCAGAGCGCCAGAACAGAATCACTCCAGCACAGCACGATCGGGCTTGGTCGAACTTCGTCAGGATCTGGCGCGATATCGACGTCGTCGAGTTGACGGGGGAATTGGCAGACAGTGCGGCGGGCCTCGCCCGGAGTCGTCGGCTCCGCGGTTACGACGCCGTGCACTGCGCCGCCGCCGCCGCGCTGAATGACCCTGACCTCGTTGCCGCGGCGGGCGATGTCGCACTCTTGGACGCGTGGCACTCACTCGGCGTGACGGTCATGGATACCAATAGCGGCCGCCGTGCTGTCTGAACTCGTCCTGAGCGGCAGCTGGCGCCTTGTCGTGGCCGCCGATAACGTACATTATGTAAAGTGCACGCCAACGGAGCGCGCCCCGGCCGGCTCGAACGGACGCGCGCTGAGGATCCTGCTACCGCCTGGTAAGTGGGGTGATCACCCCACTTACCAGGCGGTAGCTCGTGCTCTGCGGCGGGAATCAGCCGCCGCGGCGGGCGCGGCATACGGTCGAGGCGGTGAATGGTAGCCTCGACCCATGCGCACGACCATCGACCGGGGCGGGCGTGTCGTGATCCCGAAGGAGATCCGGGACGCCCTCGGGCTCACCGCGGGCCAGAGCGTCGACGTCGGGCTCATCGACGGCCGCATCAGCATCGACCCGACCGGAGCGGGCATGCATCTGGAGGTCCGAGACGGGCTGACGGTCGCGGTCGCGGTCGAGGACATGCCGGTGTTGACGCGCGAACTCGTGCGGGGCACGCTCGAGCAGCTGAGACGGTGAAGGTCGTCGACTCGGGTGTCGTGGTCGCCGCCTTCGCGTCCTGGCACGAGGACCACGCGCTGGCCGCCGCGGCCATACGTGAACGACCGGGCGTGACGTCGCACTCGCTCATCGAGGCATTCAGCGTGCTCACCCGGCTGCCCGCCCCGCACCGCGCCCCGGGGAACCTGGTCTCGGACTATGTGCATCGGGTGTTCCCCGATGAGCCGGTCGCGTTGACCGGAGGTGATGTCCGTGCGCTCGTCCTGCGGTTTCCGACGCTGGGCATCTCCGGTGGAGCGGTGTATGACGCACTGATCGCGCAGGCCGCGTTGGTCGCCGGGGCGACCCTGGTGACTCTCGATCGACGGGCGGCGGCGACCTACGCCCGAATCGGGTGCGCGGTCGAGATCCTGCGCTGACCTGCTGAGGATCGTGCTACCGCCTGGTAAGTGGGGTGATCACCCGACTTACCAGGCGGTAGCTCGTGCTCTGCGGGGGTGCGTGCCGACGTACAGTGCGGGCGTGCTCACCGATGACCAGATCACCGCGTTGACGCCGGCGGAACGGCGTGACCTGATGCGCCGGCTCGTGGAGGCCGGGGCCGGGGAGGTCGCGCCGCGCACGGTCGGTCCGCGCGAGGTCATGGTGACGCTGATGGCGCTGAGCACCCTCGCGCTCATCCCGTGGATCGTCTATCTCGGCTACAGCCTCCCGCGCGTGTACCTGGTCAAGGGCTGGGACGTCACGTGGTTCGGCTTCGACCTGCTGCTCGTCGTGTTCATGGGCGCGACGACCGTGTTCGGCTATCTGCGTCGGCAGATGGTCATGCTCACGGCCTTCGCGACCGGGGTCCTGCTGATCTGCGACGCGTGGTTCGACGTGATGATGAGCAATCGCGAGGACGGGGTCGGCGCCACCCTGTCCGCCCTGATCATCGAGCTCCCGCTCGCCGTCCTCCTGATCGTCGGCGCGAGCCGGCTGCTCTGGCGGGTGGCCTGGCGCCATGGGGCCGCCGACGACGACAGCCGGCCCTGGGACGTCGGGATTCCCGAGGGACCGACCTCGTTCCGGCGTCCGCGAGGGTGAGCGCGCGGCATCGGGCGGAGAAGTCGTGTCGGGTGAGGCGGCGGTCAGGCGCGGCGGAGGATGCCCTCGGCGTGTTTGAGAACGGGACCGTCGACCATGCGGCCCTGGAAGGTGAAGACGCCGCGGCCGTGGTGCTCGGCCTCGGCGAGGACGGCGCGCGCCCAGGCGATCTCGGCGTCGCTCGGGCGGAAGGCGGCTCGGATGCCGGCGACCTGGCTCGGGTGGATGGCCGCCTTGGCATCGAACCCCACGGCGGCCGCGTCGTCGCTCTCGGCCCGCAGGGTGTCGAGGTCGGCGATGTCGAGGACGACGGAGTCGATCGCCAACCGCCCGAACGCCTTCGCCGCGATCAGCGTCGCCGAGCGGGCGTGCCGGGCGACGTCGCGATAGGTCCCCGACGGGGTCCGGCTGCCGCTTCCGCCCAGCCCGGCGACGAGGTCCTCGGCGCCCCACATCGCGCCGATGACATTGTCGACGGCGACCAACTCGGCGACGCGGAGGATGCCGCGCGGCGACTCCGCGAGGACAACGACGTCCAGCGGTGCCAGGGCCGCGACCGTCGCCGGGTCCTCCGCCTTGGCGAGCATGACCCGCCGGAGACCGAGGTCCCGGACCAGGGCGACGTCGGCGGCGTGCTCCGCGGTGTCAGCGGCGTTGAGCCGCACGACCGTCCGGTCGACGTCGAGGTCGAGCGTGCGCACCGCCGCGCGCGCCGGGGCCTTCGCCGCTGGGGCGACGGCGTCCTCGAGGTCGAGCAGTACCACATCGGAGCGTTCGAGGGCCTTCGCATAGCGCTCCGGGCGATCCGCCGGCACGAACAGCCAGCCCGGGCCCGGCATCCAGTCACCCATCACGCCTTCCCCTCCCCCACGACGTCATCCGTCTCGAGAGCCGCCGGCCGCATCCGGACCAGGGTCTGCCGGGTCGCGGTCGCGACGACGTCCCCGTGCTGGTTGCGGGCGGTGTGCGCGAGGGTGACGATGCCCTCCCCCGGCCGCTTCGCGGACGGACGCTTGTCGGCGACGAGGGTCTCGGCATACAGCGTGTCACCGTGGAAGACGGGCTTGGGGAAGGCGATCGCCGAGAACCCGAGGTTGGCGACGATGGTGCCCTGGGTCAGTTGTGCAACCGACAACCCGACCAGGGTCGACAGGGTGAACATCGAGTTGACCAGACGCGCGTGGAACGGCGGCAGTGCCTCGCTCTCGGCGGCGTCGAGGTGCAGCGGCTGCGTGTTCATCGTCAGCGTCGTGAAGAGGACGTTGTCCGCCTCCGTCACCGTCCGGCCGGGCCGGTGGACATAGACCGCCCCCACCTCGAACTCCTCGAACCACAGCCCACGCTGGATGATCCGTTTCCGCTGATCCACGCTGATCTCCTTCTTTCCCAATGCCGTTCAGGATTGGAACCGGGCCGGATCGCCGGCGCCCACCCGGACGACCACCGGAACGTCGTCGCTGTAGTCGACGACCGTCGTCGGTGCGCTCGCACACTCCCCCGCGTCGATGACGACGTCGACGAGATGATCCAACTCCTCCTTGACCACCCAGCCGTCGGTCATCGGCTCGCTCTGCCCCGGAAGGATCAGGCTGCTGCTGAGCATCGGCTCCCCCAGCTCCTCGAGCAGCGCCTGGACCACGCGCGAGTCGGGAATTCGCACACCCACCGTCTTCTTCCGCGGATGGAGCAGCCGCCGCGGCACCTCCCTGGTCCCCCGGAGGATGAACGTATAAGGCCCGGGCGTGACCGCCTTGACCGCCCGGAAGGCGTCGTTGTCGATGAGGACGACGTGCCCGAGTTGCGCGAAGTCGCGGCACATCAGGGTGTAGTGGTGCTTGTCGTCCAGCCGGCGGATCTCCCGGATGCGATCCTTGCCGTGCTGGTTGCCCAGCGCGGCACCCAGGGCATACCCGGAGTCGGTCGGATAGGCGATCAGGCCGCCGTCCCGGAGCACCTGGACGGCCTGCCGGATGGCCCGCGGCTGCGGGTCGTGCGGATGGACGTCGAGGTACCTCGCCATACGATCACCCTAGAGCCAGGAGGCGGGTGCCGATCGATGCGGTGTGACTACCACGACAGGGGCGTATGCCGTTCCTGCACCCTCCTCGCCACCCCCTACGCCGCCCAGGTCGCGGCGAAGCAGGCGGCCGTCGAGCGGGTGCTCGCCGACGCCGCCCCGGGGATCTCCTGGGTCGCCCCGGCGATCGGGCCGGAGAGCGGTTTCCGCAACAAGGCGAAGCTCGTCGCCGGGGGCCACCGGGGCGCGGTGACGCTCGGCATCCTCGGCCCGGACGGACTCGGCGTCGACCTGCGCCGCTGTGGCCTCCACGACGAGTCGATCGTCGCCGCACTCCCCCGGCTCGCCGCCATCATCGATGACATCGGCCTCATCCCGTATGCCGTGCCCACCCGCCGCGGCGAACTCAAGCACGTCGTGGTCACCGCGTCCCCGTCCGGCGACCTCATGGTCCGGTTCATCCTCCGCAGCAGCCATCACGAGGCGCTCCTGCGCAGCCGCCTCCCCCGGCTGCTCGACGCCCTTCCCGAGGTCCGGGTCGTCTCCATCAACATCCAGCCCAGGCCGGCCGCGATCCTCGAGGGCGACCGGGAGATCGTTCTCACCCACGAGGATTCGCTCCGTGTGCCGATCGGCTCCGTCCCGCTGTACCTGCGCCCGGACGGGTTCTTCCAGACCAACACGACCGTCGCCACCGCCCTTTACGCCCAGGCGCGAACGTGGATCGACGGTGCCGCCCCGCGGACGGTCTGGGATCTCTACTGCGGGGTCGGCGGCTTCGCCCTGCACGCCGCTCGGCCGGGCCGGGTCGTCGGCGGCATCGAGATCGCCCCCGGCGCGATCGCCGCCGCCCGCCGGGCGGCCGATGAGCTCGGGCTCGCCCCGGAGGTGGCGGTCTTCGCCGCCGGCGACGCGGCCACCGCCGCCGAGGTCCTGCCCGGACCGCCGGATCTCGTCGTCGTCAACCCGCCCCGGCGCGGCCTCGATCCCGACCTCGTCGCCCGGCTGGACGCGTCACCGGCCAGCACGCTCGTCTATTCGAGCTGCCACCCGGCCACCCTCGCCCGCGACCTTCGGGCGCTGCGCACCTGGCGCGCGGAGGAGGGCCGGCTGTTCGACATGTTCCCCCAGACCGACCACCTCGAGGTCGCCATCCGGTGCCACCGGCATGTGGGGCGGCGCCGAGACGGTATCGGCGCCTCGACCTGATGGTCAGTAGGCGATGAGGATCGTCCCCGGCTTGCGCACGTCATATGCGGTGGACCCATTGCCGGCCATCGCCGTGGAGGCCAGCGTGACCACGCCGGCGGTGTAGCTGCTGCCGCCTCCACCGCCGGCCAGGGCGCCGGCGAGCTTGACCCCGCCCCCGGAATCGGTGAGTGCCACGGAACTGGCGGCGCCCGAGCCGCCCCCGTAATAGCCGCCTCCCCCGGCGCCGCTGTAGGCGCTGTTCTTCTGCCCGGAGTAGGTGAACGTCGCGGTCGCGGAGTCCGCCCCCTTGCCGCCTGCTCCGGCCACGTAGGCGCCACCGGCAAGTCCCGGGGTCAACTGTGAGCCCTGGTAGGTTCCCGTGGTGATCGTGTAGGTCGGCGCGGTCGTCGGGCCGCCCGCGGCGGATGAGGTCGCTCCATTGCCTCCTGGAGAGGTGAGGGTGATCGACGCGTTGCCCCCGGTGGTCTGGGTCTGGGTCGTCGTGAATGACGACGCCGAGGTTCCGGCATTTCCACCGGGGGCATTGGTGGTCGCTGACGGGGCCATGTTCAGCGCGGCCGTGCCGCCGCTGCCTCCCCCACCACCGGCGACGACGAGCACCGTACCGGTCGCCAGGCTGCCCCGGATGATCGCCGAGCCTCCTCCGCCGGAACCGCCGGAACTGTTGTTGACGCCGTTGCTGTTGGTGCCACCGAGGGCGTTACCCCCGTCGCCGAACCCGCCGCCGCCGGTCGATGCCGCGTTGCCCGTGGCCCGCACGCCGCCGGCGGCCACCACGAAGGTCAGCGTCTCCCCGGGCGTGACCGCGAACGATCCGGTCAGCAATGCTCCGGATCCACCGGGCCGACTCGTGGCGGCGCTGCCGCCGCCGCCGCCGCTGACCTGGAAGCAGATCTTCGTCACCCCCGCCGGAACGGTCCACGTGGTCGTGATCGCGCTCGACGACGTCGAGGATGGCGCCGGGGCGGTGTATTTGGGGGTCGTGGTGCCGGGAACACAGGCACTGCCGGCGAACGCCGGTGCCGCCCCGGCGAGCGCGATCGCCGGGACGGTCCAGACGGCGCCGCGCGCGAGCGTGCGGCGGCTGGTGGAATCGGGGCTGGTCACGCGCCCGAGGATACCAAAAGGCAATCCCGCCTGGCGATTACGCCGCTTGGCTCGGCGAGGAGGTTCGCGACCGGGCCCACAAGTCAGACGGTGACGCGTGATCGCGAGAGGTCGAGGGACCAGGCTCAGCGGGTCCATCACCCGTCGGCGGCCAGGCCCGCGTGCGCCTGCCGCAGATCGCGCTTGAGGATCTTGCCGCTGGGGTTCTTGGGCAGCGACTCGGCGAGGACGACGTGCTTGGGTGCCTTGAACCCGGCGAGCACGCCGCGCGCGTGGGCGATGACCTGCTCCGGCGTCAGCGCGGCCCCCGGCTTCGGGACGACGACCGCGGTCACCGACTCGACCCACACCGGGTGCGGGATGCCGAACACCGCGACCTCGGCGACCCCGTCGAGAGTGTAGATCGCCTCCTCGACCTCCCGGCTCGCGACATTCTCGCCGCCCGTCTTGATCATGTCCTTCTTGCGGTCGACGACGTGGAGGTGCCCGTCCTCGTCGATGTAGCCGAGGTCGCCGGAGTGGAACCAGCCGCCCGCGAACGCGGCGGCGGTCTTCTCCGGGTCGTTGTAGTAGCCGAGGGTCGTGTGCGGGCTGCGGTGGACGATCTCGCCGACCGTTCCGCGCGGCACCTCGACGGTGTCGTCGTCGACGACGAT
>JBDIAJ010000033.1:0-29961 GCA_039812345.1 Nostocoides sp.
GGTGTGATTTCGGCGCAGATACGTCAGGGTGATGATGATGGACGTCCGCAGCCCCAGCGACGGCGGGTAGGACAGCGAATATCCCGAGTTCTCCAGGTCGCGGATCAGGATGACGAGCCGGTCGATCTCGTTCGCCGTGAACCCGGTGGTAGCATACATTCGCGACAGTCCGATCTGGAGATTCTTGAGTGGGCTAACCCAATACTCTCCGAGAGCGGGCTGTCGCTTTGTTAGGCGCTCCGGTCAGAATGTCGCGTTTGTATCACATTTCCAGCCGCCTGAATAAACCTCTGTGTCTTCGCATGAGCCCCGTGACGAGACTGATTACCCCAATAATGAGAAGGAAAAGGCTTGCCGAGCTGTTCACACCTATAGCCTGCCCCAGCATGGCAATTCCGATGCCCCCGAAGATGGCGAAAAGGCCGTTTCTGATCAACTTCTGCGCATCGGCGCGCCTCGTTTCCCGGTCCTGCCCGAACGGCACTTTTCCATCGGCCATCAATACCTCCTATTCGCGCGTTCTCGTGTAACCTACGGACGAGGGTTCGAAAGCCGCAAGTCCCCTGAATGGGGGACACCAGGGGACTCTGGGATGGGATGACACCGTGCCGACTGGAAGGAGCCTGATGCCCGAGTTCCCGCCTCCTGGGCGGGCGGCGCTGCTGACGGCCCGCCCGACGCTGTGGAGCGCCGTGGTCCCGGTCATTGCGCTCGTCGCCGGCCTGCTGTTCAGCGCGAGCAGCCAGGCGGCCCGGGGGACGAACCTGCGCTCCGAGGTCACCGGAGTGCCGGACCTGATCCGCGAGCGCAGCCTCACCAATCTCCGCACCGCCCGCGACGTCGACCTCACCCGAAGCCAGGTCGAGCGCCTCAGCCGGCAGGAGGCCCCGGGCAATCAACGCCTCCAGTCGCTGACCCGCACGGGCGATACGCTCGCGGTCATCGCGGGCACCACCGCGGTCGACGGCCCCGCCGTCTCCGTCGCCCTCGACGACTCCCCCATGACCAGCGATCAACTGCCGGACTGGGCCAATGTCAACGACATCGTCGTCCACCAGCAGGACGTCCAGGCCGTCGTCAACGCCCTGTGGCGCGGCGGCGCGGAGGCGATGATGATCATGGACCAGCGGGTCATCGCCACCAGCGCCGTCCGCTGCGTCGGCAACACCCTGATCCTCCAGGGCCGCGTCTATTCACCGCCGTTCGTCGTCAGCGCCATCGGCGACCCGGACGCGCTGGTCGCGGCCCTCGACGCCGATCCGACGATCACGACCTACAAGCAGTATGTCGCCCAGCTCGGTCTCGGCTACACCGTCACCAGGCTCGGGCAGACCCGGTTCCCCGGCTACGTCGGTGGGCTCGGCCTCACCTACGCGCGCCCCGCGCGGTAGCCCGCACAACGGCCCGGCACCGCCCGGCGACGCGCCGAAACCGCCGGTCGCGCCACTGGCGGGGGGGGGCGCCCGGGGGCGGCACGCGGCATACGCTGATCGTGGAAATCTCAACCGCGCAAAGGGGCCGGCCATGCTCGTTCCGTTCAGTGTCGATGACTTCCTCCGCCGTGGGGCGATGGTCTATGGCGAACGGGTCGGCGTCGTCGACGAGCCCGACCAGCCGGCGGAGTCGCTCGGCAGCCTGACCTACGGCCAGCTCGCCGCGCGCGCCCGGGCGATGGCCAGGCGGATGGAGAGCCTCGGGATCCGAGAGGGTGACCGGGTCGCCATGGTCACCCACAACAGCGCCCGGCTGCTCACCGCGTTCTTCGGGATCTGCGGCTACGGCCGGGTCCTGGTCCCGGTCAACTTCCGCCTGTCCCGGGACGAGGTCGCGTTCATCGTCGCGCACTCCGGCGCGCGGGTGCTGTTCGTCGATCCCGAGCTCGTCGAGAGCCTCGACGGCATCCCGTGCGAACACACCTTCGTCCTCGGGGACGACGCCGATCTCTTCGAGTCGGCCGGGTCGCCGACGCCGTGGTCGGCCCCCGACGAGAACGCCACGGCGACGATCAACTACACCTCCGGGACCACCGCCCGCCCCAAGGGTGTCCAGTTGACCCATCGCAACCTCTGGGTCAACGCGATGATGCAGGCCGTCCACCTCGGGGTCAGCGACCGCGACGTCTATCTCCACACCCTCCCGATGTTCCACTGCAACGGCTGGGGTATGCCGTTCGTCTGCGCCGGCCTCGGTGTCCCGCAGATCGTTCTGCGCAAGGTCGACGGCGCCGAGATCCTCCGTCGGATCGACACCTATGCCGTGACCCTCCTCTGCGCGGCCCCCGCCGTCGTCGCGGCGATCCTCGAGGCCGCCGCGACCTGGGACGGCCCGATCCCCGGGCGGGGCCGGGTGCGGATCGTCGTGGCCGGCGCACCGCCGCCGACCCGGACGATCGTGCGGATCCAGGAGGAGCTGGGCTGGGAGTTCATCCAGATCTACGGCCTCACCGAGACCGCGCCCCTGCTCACCGTCAACCGGGTCCGGGCCGAGTGGGACGGCGAGTCGAGCGAGGCCAAGGCCCACCGCCTCGTCCGCGCCGGGTCGCCGGCGATCGGGGTCGACCTGCGCATCGACGAGAACGGGGAGGTCCTGGCCCGGTCCAATGTCGTGCTCGGCGGCTACTGGGAGAACCCGGGGGAGAGCGAGGCCGCCCTGGCCGGTGGATGGTTCCACACCGGTGACGGCGGGACGATCGACGACGAGGGCTATCTGAGCATCTCCGACCGCCGCAAGGACGTGATCATCACCGGCGGCGAGAACGTCTCCTCGATCGAGGTCGAGGACGTCGTGTTCAGCCACCCGGAGGTCGCCGAGGTCGCCGTCATCGGGGTCCCGGACGAGAAGTGGGGCGAGACGATCAAGGCTCTGGTGGTCCGGGTGCCGGACTCGCAGCTGACCGAGCGCGAGCTGATCGACTACTGCAAGGACCGGGTGGCCCGCTACAAGGCGCCCAGCTCCGTCGAGTTCCGGGACAGCCTGGCCCGGACGGCGACCGGCAAGCTGCAGAAGTTCAAGCTGCGGGCGCCCTACTGGTCGGGGCGGGACCGCTTGGTGAACTGACGGCGGGGTCCGTGACTTAGGCTGGGCTCGCCCCGACCCAAGGAGTCACCACCCATGCCCGAGTCCCGCAACCGCGACAAGGCGTCCTACACCCCGCCGCCGGAGAAGCGGCCGCAGAAGGTGAAGGTCGGCAACCCCGTGTGGTTCGCGCCGGTCATGGTCGGCCTGATGGTCCTCGGCCTGCTCTGGGTCGTCGTCTTCTACATCACGCGTCAGCAGTACCCGGTGCCGAGCCTCGGCCGCTGGAACCTCGGCATCGGGTTCGCTCTGATGCTGTCGGGATTCATGATGACGACCCGATGGCGCTGAGCCGAACTACAGCGGTGTGATTCCATCCCCAGGTTGAGGATAACCCTGTGGACGACGATGCTCAGAAGGCTCCGTAGCGCAGCGCTGCCACGGCGGTGAGCACGGCGGCGAGACCCGCCGAGGCGCCCCAGGCGAGGGCGGCGGAGCGACGGGCCCGGGCATAGACGAAGGCGAGCAGCAGCCCCGTCAGGAAGCCGCCGAGGTGGGCCTGCCAGGCGATCTGGGGATAGATCAGCGGGAGTGCGGCGTTGATCGCGAGGTTGAACCAGATCCCTTGTGTCGCAAGGCCTCTGGACCTGTTGAGGACGATGATCGCCCCGAACAGCCCGAACACCGCACCCGAGGCCCCGACCAGTCCGTCGTTGCTGGTCAGAGGCGTGAGCAGGAGATACGCCACCGAGCCGCCGAGGGCGCTCAGGAGGTACAGCGCGAGGAAGCGGGCGCGGCCGAGGAGAGCCTCGGCATACGGACCGAGCATCCACAGCGCGAGCATGTTGAAAAGGATGTGGACAAGGGGGCCGTGGAGGAAGGCCGAGGTGAGGAACCGCCACGGCTCGTGCTCCCCGATCGCCGGCGCGAAGGCGAGGTCCTGGAACACCCGAGGGGAGGCCTGCTGGGCCAGCCAGAGGGCGACGCACAGGCCGATGAGGGTCATCGTGACGACCGGACCACCGGCGGCCGGGCGCCCGCCGAGGACCGTCGTGGTCCGCGGGGTCGCGCGCGCCGCCTCGTTGACGCAGTCGACACACTGGACCCCGACGGCCGCCGGCCGCTGACACTCCGGGCAGACCGGGCGGCCGCAACGCTGACACCGGACATAGGCGACGCGGTCGGGGTGTCGGGGACACACCGGCGGGGCGCCGACATCCGAGGGGTATGCCGCGGGCTCACTCAACGCGGACGGCCTCCTCGGGCGATGGGTCGGGTCAGTCGATGGTCACTGAGTCGATAACGACCGGCTTCAGCGGCTTGTCCCCGGGCCCGGTCGGGACGGCGGCGATCGCGTCGACGACGCGTCGGCTGGCCTCGTCGGCGACCTCACCGAAGATCGTGTGCTTGCCCTGCAGCCAGGTCGTCGGCTCGACGGTGATGAAGAACTGGGAGCCGTTGGTGCCCTTGCCGAAGCGCTTGCCGGCGTTGGCCATCGCGAGCAGATAGGGCTTGGTGAAGGTCAGCTCGGGGTGGATCTCGTCGTCGAAGCTGTAGCCCGGGCCGCCGGTGCCCTGGCCGCGCGGGCACCCGGCCTGGATCATGAAGCCCGGGATGATCCGGTGGAAGGTCAACCCGTCGAAGAACGGCGTCGGGTTGCTCCGCCCGGCGTCGTCCGTGTAGGTCTTCGTGCCGGTCGCGAGGCCGGTGAAGTTGGCGACGGTCTTGGGCGCCTGAGCTTCGAACAGGTCGATGACGATGTCGCCGTGGTTGGTGTGCAGGGTTGCCTTCATGGGCGCCATTCAAACACGTCCGCCGGGGGCCCCGATGCGCCGTGACGCTCGAAACAGGGCAGGATGGGTGCATAAGTGTTCCGCGCCAAGGAGGACCCCCGATGCTGTGCAAGCCCCCGTCGAAGACCGACCAGGTCAAGGCCGCCGTGACCGATGCGGCGGGCACGGCCGCGGAGCACGCGGCGACGATTCGCGCGTCGTTCGCCGATGTCGCCGACTCGGCGAGTGGGCGCGCCGCGGTCGCCCGCGAGAGCCTGGCCGCGCACGCCGACGCCGCCGGCCAGCGCGCCGCTCATGTCCGCGAATCGCTGGCCGAGCAGGCGAGCCTCGGGCTGGCCGCCCTCGCCGACCGGACCGCCGATGCCCGGCACGCGGCGCGCGAGCGCGCGGCCGTCGCCCGCGAGGCCGCCCAGCACGGCGTCGACGTGGCGGCCCCCCACGTGGAGAGCGCCCGGACCACCCTGGTCGACGAGGTCATCCCCAAGGTCGCCGGCGCGATCGCAACGGTCGCGGCCAGCGCCCTCGCCGCCAAGGACCAGGCCGCCGAGGCGGCCCACCGCGCGCCCGACGCCTTCGCCGTCCTCAAGGGCGACGCCGAGGTCAAGGCGCCCCGTAAGCGCTCGGTCGGCAAGACGCTCGTCGTCCTCGGTCTCATCGGCGCCGCCGCGGCCTATCTCGTCAAGCGCAGCCAACAGCAGAGCGACCCCTGGGCCGTCCCGAGCGACGACCCGTATGCCGCCCGCTCCGGCGACTCGCTCGCGGACAAGGCCGCCGACGCCAAGGCCGCCGTGGCGGACGCCGTCGCCGACGCCGCGGACAGCGCGACCGACACCGTCGCCGACGCCGCGGACAGCGCGACCGACACCGTCGCCGACGCCGCGGACAGCGCGACCGACACCGTCGCCGACGCCACGGACAGCGCGACCGACGCCGTCGCCGACGCCGCGGACAGCGCGACCGACGCCTTCGCGGACGCGGGCGAGCAGGCGAAGGACACGTTGTCCTGACCCCGGCCCGCGTCCCGTCCGGGACCGCGTGCCGTCGGAATACCAACCGCCGTGGGATGAGACGTCTGCGAGCTCGAGGAGTCGGCGGGAACGCGGCATACGTATTCCGACGGCACGGGGGGACCGGTCAGGGATCGTCGGGGGTCCGGTCAGGGATGCACCCCGATGTGCCGGGGTGGGCCCCGGGGCCATCGTTGAGACATGACAACGACGGCCCACACCCCCACCAGCTCGACCACCGACTCCGGCCTCGACCGGTTCTTCGCCACCCTTCACCGGCGGATGTTCGTCCGCTCCACCGACGGCAAGGTCGCCGGCATCTGCGCCGCCCTCGCCGACCGGCTCGGCGTCGCCCCCAAGGCCGTCCGGATCGCCGCCGTCGTCCTCGCCATCGTCGGCCCGGGCCTGGGCGCCTACCTCGCCCTCTGGCTGCTCACCCCCGACGCCCGCGGCCGGCTCCCGATCGAGCAGGCCCTACGCCGGGGCGAGGGCCGCTCCATCGCCCTCATGGTCGTCACGGCGTTCGTCGCCATCGCCGACCTCAACATCCACGTCCACCTGTGGTGGGTCGCACTGATCGCCTTCGCCATCGCCTTCTTCGGCTTCGGCATCGGCCGTCGTGGTGCCGCAGGGGGGCACCACCGGCCGACCGCCGCGCCGTATGCCGCCCCGCCCGCCCCCGGCGCCTACACGCCGATGCAGCACACGGCATACGGACCGGCCTCCCCCCAGGACGCTCCGCGCTGGTGACCCCTGCGGATCGTCCGACCGGCCCCCGCCACCTCCCGGCGGGGGCCGGTTCCGTTGTGCGGCGAGAGTGGGTCACACGTTGCGGCGGTACTGGCCGCCGACCTCGAAGAAGGCGTTGCTGATCTGGCCGAGGCTGGCGACCCGAACCGTGTTCATCAGCTCGGCGAAGACGTTGCCGCCGGTGGTCGTGACCTCCTTGAGCCGCTCGAGCGCCGCCGGCGCCTCGGCCCGGTGCGCGTCGTGGAAGGCGGCGAGCCGGGTCAGCTGTGACTGCTTCTCGTCCTCGGTCCCCCGGGCGAGCTCGATCTCCTGGGTGTCGTGGGAGCGATCCTCGGAGAGGAAGGTGTTGACGCCGACGATCGGCAGGGACCCATCGTGCTTGCGCTGCTCATAGAGCATCGACTCGTCCTGGATCTTGCCGCGCTGGTAGCCGGTCTCCATCGCCCCGAGGACCCCGCCACGCTCGGCGATCCGCTCGAACTCCGCCAGCACGGCCTCCTCGACGAGGTCGGTCAACTCGTCGATGACGAACGAACCCTGGAGCGGGTTCTCGTTCATCGACAGGCCCCACTCCTGGTCGATGATCAGCTGGATGGCCAGCGCCCGGCGGACGCTGTGCGCCGTCGGCGTCGTGATCGCCTCGTCGAAGGCGTTGGTGTGCAGCGAGTTCGCGTTGTCATAGAGCGCGCACAGGGCCTGCAGCGTCGTGCGGATGTCGTTGAAGTCCATCTCCTGGGCGTGCAGGGACCGCCCGCTGGTCTGGACGTGGTACTTGAGCTTCTGCGCGCGCTCGGAGGCGCCATACCGATCCCGCATGGCGACCGCCCAGATGCGGCGGGCGACCCGGCCGATGACCGAATACTCCGCGTCCATTCCGTTGGAGAAGAAGAACGAGAGATTGGGCGCGAAGTCGTCGATCGCCATACCGCGGGCGAGGTAGGTCTCGACATAGGTGAAGCCGTTGGCGAGAGTGAACGCGAGCTGGCTGATCGGGTTCGCGCCCGCCTCGGCGATGTGATAGCCGCTGATCGAGACCGAATAGAAGTTGCGGACGTGGTTGTCGATGAAGAACTGCTGGATGTCGGCCATCGCCCGCAGCGAGAACTCGGTCGAGAAGATGCAGGTGTTCTGGCCCTGGTCCTCCTTGAGGATGTCGGCCTGGACGGTGCCGCGGACGGTGGACAGGGCGTGCGCGCGGATCTGCTCGGCCTCGTCGGCGTCGGGCTCGCGGCCCTCCTCCTCGCGGAAGTTCCCCAACTGCTGGTCGATCGCGGCGTTGAGGAACATCGCGAGGATCGACGGGGCGGGCCCGTTGATCGTCATCGACACGCTGGTCGTCGGTGAGCAGAGGTCGAACCCGCCATACAGGACCTTGATGTCATCGAGGGTGGCGACCGAGACGCCGCTGGTGCCGACCTTGCCATAGATGTCGGGGCGGCGGTCGGGGTCGCGGCCATACAGCGTGACCGAGTCGAACGCGGTCGACAGACGGGTCGCCGGCTGCCCGGCGGAGAGCAGGTGGAAGCGACGGTTGGTCCGGGCCGGGTCGCCCTCGCCGGCGAACATCCGGGCCGGCGCCTCACCGGTCCGCTTGAACGGGAACACGCCCGCGGTGAATGGGAAGTAGCCGGGGAGGTTCTCGCTGCGCAGGAAACGCAGAAGCTCGCCGTGGTCGGTGAACCGCGGGAGGGCGACGCGCTTGATCTTGTTGCCGGACAGGGTGGTCCGGGTCAGGGGCGTGCGGAACTCCTGCCCGCGCACGACATAGACCTGCTCGTCGCCGTCGTATGCCGCGACCCGCTCCGGCCACTGCGCCAACAGTCGCGTCGTGGACTTGTCGAGCGCCGCGACCGCGTCGGTGAGCAGTTGGTCGACTGCGGTCACCGCGGTCGCGGCGAGGTCGGACGGGCTCTGGACGAGTAGTGCCTTCGTGGCCTCGATCTGCTGCGCGTGGCGGGCGGCGGCGCACTGCTGGACGGTCATCGCGTGGTAGTCGCGAACGCTGGCGGCGATCTCGGCGAGGTAGCGCTCGCGGCCCTTGGGCAGGACGGAGGTGAGGCCGCTGGAGACCTTGGTCGTCGGGGTGGGGAGGGTGCCCTCGAACTCGGGCAGGCCCTTCTCGCGAAGGCGGCCCTTGAGGTGCTGATAGAGGGCGGTCACGCCGTCGTCGTCGAAGCGGGCCGCGGAGGTGCCGAAGACCGGCATGTCCTCCCACGGCATACCGAAGGCCTGGCGGTTGCGGACCATCTGACGGGCGACGTCGCGACGGGCGTCCTCGGCGCCGCGGCGCTCGAACTTGTTGATCGCGACGACGTCGGCGAAGTCGAGCATGTCGATCTTCTCGAGTTGGCTGGCGGAGCCGAACTCGGGCGTCATGACATAGACGGACACGTCGACGTGGTCGGTGATCGCCGCGTCGCCCTGGCCGATGCCGGGGGTCTCGACGACGACGAGGTCGAAGCCGGCGAGCTTGGCGGCGGCGATCATGTCGTCGAGGCCCTCGGGGACGACGGCGCCGGCCGATCGGGTGGCGAGGGAGCGGAAGAAGACGACGCCGGGCTCGACGGAGTTCATCCGGATCCGGTCGCCGAGGAGGGCGCCGCCGCCGCGCCGCCGGGTCGGGTCGATGGCGAGGACGGCGACCCGGACCTTGTCCTGGCTGTCGCGGCGCAGGCGGCGGATGAGTTCGTCGGAGAGGGAGGACTTGCCGGAGCCGCCGGTGCCGGTGAGCCCGAGGACGGGAACGGTGAGGTGGGCCGCGGCCTGGCGGATGCGGGGGCCGAGGTCGGGGTCGTGGCCGGACTCGAGGACGGTGATGGTCCGGGCGAGGGCGCGCTCGTCGCCGGTGAGGAGGACCTCGAACGCGGTGGGCTCGGTCGAGAGGTCGGTGTCGCACTCCCGGATCAGCTCGTTGATCATGCCGGGCAGGCCGAGGCGCTGGCCGTCCTGTGGGCTGAAGATGTGGACGCCCACCGCGGCGAGCTGGGCGATCTCCGCGGGGACGATGACCCCGCCGCCACCGCCGTAGATCTTGACGTGGCCGGCGCCGCGGGCGGCGAGTTCCTTGGCGAGATAGCCGAAGTACTCGACGTGGCCGCCCTGGTAGGAGCTGATCGCGACCCCCTGGGCGTCCTCCTGGAGGACGGCGGTGACGACCTCCTGGACGCTGCGGTCGTGGCCGAGATGGACGACCTCGGCGCCCTGGCTCTGCAGGAGGCGGCGCATGATGTTGATCGCCGCATCGTGGCCGTCGAACAGACTCGCCGCCGTGACGAAGCGGACGGGGTTGACCGGGACATGCAGGGCGGGTCGGTCGGCCATTCGGGACTCCATCGGTCGTCAGGCGGGTCTATGTACGTCCGATACTAGGACATCCATGCATTCGCCGTCCAGACGAGTGGGATGGGGGGCGGGACGGCGAGCCTAGAGACTGGCGAGGCGGCGCCAGGCGGCGGAGGTGAGGGGGAGGTCGTCGATCTCCCAGTCGTGGTCGCCGGGGACGTCGGTGCGGTCGGCGTTGAAGTAGGTGACGAAGGCGACCTTGCCGCGCACATGGCTCAGGGCCCGGACGACGAAGGCCGCGCGCTGCTCGTCACTGCCCTGCCACACCCCGAACTCGGCGATCCCGAGGGGCTTGCGATAGGTCGCGGCGACCGCCAGGGGCGGGTCGAAGAGCCGCACGACCCCCTCGTTCGTCCACTGGTAGACATCCACGCCAAGGACGTCGACGTTGGTCGCACCGGGCCAGTAGAGGCGCATCCGGTTGCGGTAGTCCCACCCGGTGAGGATGAGGGTCCGCCTGATCAGCAGGTTCCCGGTGTCCTTGATCAGCTTGGCGACGCGGATGAAGGCGGCCCGGACCGCGGGCGCGGTGTAACTGCCGGCGACCACCTTGGCGTCCATCTCGTGCTCGTAGGCGACCCACGTGGTCCGATCCCGCGGCAGCTTCACCAGGAAGGCGGCGATCTCGGCGTCGCAGCGACCGGCGACCACGTCCGCGGGTGGCCGGCTGAACGAGAGCACCAGTGGCGTCGTGCCGGTGAACCCGTCGTTCGGTGGCCAAGTCAGGGCCCGCGGCCCGTAGAAGTAGCGGACGACCTGGGGCGGGCCGAGCGTCGAGGCCTGCCGTTGCAGCGCGGCCGCGAACGTCTCACCCGCGTGCGGCCACACGGTGAACCCGAACTGGGTGCGCCCGAACCACGCGGAGGCCGAGGCATCCGGCGTCTCGCCGTCGTCCCGGGCGGCGTCGGCCGAGCACGCGCTCGACATCATCACCGAGAGGGCGCCGGCGGCGGCGCGCCGGGTCAGGTGCGGGACGTTTCCGGCGGAAATGGCGACCTCCGGGGTCGAAGCGACACGCCATCTCCTCCCGGGGGCGCGGTGCCGATGTCAACTGGCCTGGGGCAATTGTGCCGTCCAGGAGTCGGCCGTGTCCCCCAGAAGCAACGGCGGGGGATCACTGCGGCGGGCCGTGCGCCGGCCCGCCGCCTCGGCGAGGTCGGCCGCGGCGAGCCGATAGGGATCCCGGACGACGGCGAGATGACGCGTGACGAGAGTGGCACCGAGGTCGAGTTGATGGTCGTCGACGTGCTCGGCATACCGAGCCGCGCGCGGCAGGACGATCGGACACCGGCCGGCGTCGAGCGCGGTGAGCACCGACCCGACCCCCGCGTGGGTGACGACGAGATCGGCCTCGGCGATCTCCGCGGCCATGTCGGCGTGCGGGATCAGGCCCACCGCCCGCCCGATCGGCGGAGCCGTCGTCGTCGACCCCATCTGCCAGAGCACCTCGCAACTGCTGGACAGCAGCGGCACCAGGGCGCGCACCGCTCGGGAGAAGTCGAAGCGCTCGGTGCCGAGGGTGACCACGACCCGCCGGATCGGCCCGACCGGCGCCGCCTCGGAGTCGAAACTCTCGAACAGCGACCCCGTCGGTGACCCGTGCGCACCGGCGAGGAGGGTCGTCTGCGCATGCATCCGCACCCCCGGGGTCACCGACATGATCCGCCCGGTGAGCGACGGGCTCGCCGTCCGGGTCGCGCTCTCGATGAAGTGGCCGACGGCCCCACGCAGGACGGCCGCCTGGACGTAGGGGACGGTCAGCGCCGCCCCGGTGGAGACGACAACCGTCGGCCGCAGACGCCGGGCGATCCCGTGGGCCAGCGGCAGCGAGGCGAGGACCCGGCCGAGCTCGCGGCTCGCGACCGGCGGCACCCAGACGACCTCCTCCCCCGCCAAGAGGGACCGGGTCTGGGCGGTCGGGGCGGTGACCCAGACCCGCCGCTCGGGCAGGTCGGCGATGCGGCGCACCCATTCGACGAGTTCCTGGATGTGGCCACCCGGGGTGGCCGTCAGCATGACGAGCTCCCTCATACTCCCCTCCCGTGTCGATGCAGGACGTTCATGACCCACTCGCTCGACGGCGGATACACCGCGACCGGCAGCGAGACCCACGCCCGCCACTGCGCCGGACGACCGCACAGCGCCTCGCGGGCGAAGCCGAGGGCGCGTCCCCGGTGCCCCTGCGCGGCCTCGCCGAAGGCGAGTTGGCCATAGACCCGGGACCGGCCCAGCCGGTCGCCGCGGATCTCGGGGTGACGGGCGAGCATCCAGTCGAGGGAGGCGTTGCGCCCGTCCCATCGGCGGGCGAAGAACGAGGTACGGCCCCATCGCACCACGACGAGCGGGACGTCGACGTGCACGATGTCGCCGGTTCGGGCCACCCGCAGGAGCAGATCCCAGTCCTCGTTCTGGCTGCCCGGGGCGCGCTCGTCGACCAGGCCGAGCCCGACGAGCGCGGCCCGGTCGAAGAGGAAGCTCGACGAGTGCAGCATCGCCATCCGGGAGCGGGCGAGGTGGGCGACCCCGACCCGGTCGGTCCCGGCCCGCCGGTCGCTGAGCCGGCCGTCGAAGTCGACGGTCATCGCCGTCGTCACCAGCGGCGGGCGCCCCGCCGCGGCATACGCCTCGACCTGGCGGCGCAGCTTGTCCTGTCGCCACCAGTCGTCGTCGTCGAGGAAGGCGACGAGGTCGGTGGTGGAGGCGAGGATCCCGGTGTTGCGGGCACCGGCGAGCCCGGGCGTGCGGGTGTTGGTCAGAACCCGAACCCGCTCCGGAAACTCCGCGAGCAGGCCCGCCTCGGGCTCGACGCCGTCGTAGACGACAATCACCTCGACCGGGCCGGCGTACGCCTGGACCAGCGCCGACCGGATCGCCCGGCGCAGGAGCGCGGGCCGGTCCCGCGTCGGAATGACGACGGTGACGGCGAGGTCCGAGGACTCGGGGACGGTCATCCCGGCGTCCGGAGGGGGTAGCCGTAACGGATCAGCAGGCCCGCGGTGATCGCGGTGACGCGGCGGGCGTCCGCCACCGGGAGTCCGGTGCGCCACGCCTCGTCGCGCCGCAGCGCGACCGGTCCGTCGGCGAAGCGCATCGGGTTGCCGCTGCAGCTGTGCTGGCGGGTCGGTTCGAGCGTATGCCGCGTCAGCCCCTCGGGTGGGCCGCTCCCGTCGAGCCCGGCGAACCGCTGGATCCCCTCGACCCACGTCACCGGGTCGTCGAGGAAGTCCTCGTAACGGAGGCGGGCGATCCGGGCCCCGCGCAGGCGCAGCGCCTCGACGGCGCCGTTGTGGATGTTCCAGTGCCGGGCCGTCTTGGCCGGGGCGTATCGGGTCATGAAGGCGTCGGCGTCGGCGCGTGACTCGGGGCGGCGCACCCGCTTGGTCCAGGCGTAGGCGACGGCCCGGGGGTCGCGGACGCAGTGGAGGACGCGCACGTCGAGCCGCTGGCTGGCGAGGAGGGCGTGGACCAGCGAGGGTTGCTTGCTCGAGTCGATGACGAGCCGGGTGCCGCTGACCTCGGTCGCCGCCTCATAGACCCGCTCGTAATGCCGGAGATAGTGGTCGAGGTCGTGGCGGAAGGTGCCGCGCGCGCCGACCCCGGCGATCCGCGGGATGTTGGCGACCCGATCGACGCCGAGCTTCAGCGCCGCCATCCGCTCGGCGTCGACCCGATCCCAGCCGCCGAAGGCCCGAAGGCCGACGGCCTGCCAGAACGCACACCGGCTGAACGGCTGCCCGCAGCCGCACAGCTCGTCCCGGACCAGGCCGCGCTCCCAGAGGTGGATCACCTCGCCGAGCGCGGCCATCGTCACCCCGTCGGCGAGCGCGCTCTCGACGAGCGTGGTCCCGCTGCGGCCGAGACCGGCGAGCGCGAGCACCCGGATGCGTCCGGGGTGGTCGACGTCGTGCTGCAACGCCGCCCGGGTCTCGCTCGCCAGTGAGGTCACGTCGCGATCACCGCCGCAGCTCGATGCTCCACGCCACGCTCGCGTTGAGCAGGCCGGTGACCGATGCCGTATGACCGCCCACCGTCCCGGCCGTCGTCGCGCTGTCGACGGCGAGGGCGGCGCTGCGCGAGGTGCCGGTCGTGCCGCTCGCCTCGGCGCGGGCCGTGGTGCCGCTCGGGGCGCTCCAGTCTGCCGAGCCGTAACTCGACGAGCCGTAGATCTCGACGAGCACCCCGCCCCCCGGCGACGACAGCGTCGGGCTGGTCACCCCCGCCCACCATGCGGTCGCCCCGGCGATCTGGGCGATCGGCTGGGTCGAGGACACCCCGCGGTAGGCCGACAGGGTGAGCGTGGTCGAGACGGTCTTGCGGGCGTTGACCGGGATGGTCGTTCCCGCGTCGGCGTTCGTCGCGGTCCGCGACCAGACGTATGCCGTCAGGCCGTTGCTGGTCTTGGACCCGGCGAGGCTCCAGCCGGCCGGCACACTCGGCGTCACGCTGCCGTTGGCGAAGGTGGCGCTGAGCAGGAGAAGGTCACCGGCGCGGACGTCGCCCGGGACGGCCGCGGCGGTGGCCGCTGCGTAGGCGTTCGTCGCCGTGGTGCCGACGTGCGTGACCTCCGTGACGGGCGCGTTGGCGACGACCGAGATCGCCCGGGTCCCGGTCAGGCCGGTGGAGTCGGTGACGGTGAGGGTCACGGTGTAGGTGCCGGCCGCGGCATACGTGTGACTGGGCTTGGCGCCGGTGCCCCCGGCGGACCCGTCGCCGAAGTCCCAGGAGTAGGTGAGGGTGTCCCCGTTGGCGTCGCTGGACGCGGACCCGTCGAAGGCACAGGTGAGATCGGTGCAATCGGCGGCGGCCGCGGCGACCGGCGCGGTCGGGGGTGCGGTGACGGTGACCTTCGTCGTCGCCGAGTTCGTCACGCCGGTCGGGTCGGTGACGGTGAGGGTCACGGTGTAGGTGCCGCCGGCGGCATACGTGTGACGGGGGGTGGCGCCGGTCTCGGCGGGGGTGCCGTCGCCGAAGTCCCAGGAGTAGGTGAGCGTCCCCCCTCGGGATCGGAGGACCCGGTGCCGTCGCCGGCGCAGACGAGGTTGGTGCAGCTGACGCTCGGCACCGCCGTGGGCGGCTTGCTCGGAATCGGGCCGACGAAGGTGGCGCCGCCGCCGAAGTCCTGGCCGATCGTCACGGTGGCCGGGTCACCGAGGGTGGTCCCCGACAGGCTGCGCCGGACCAGGCTCGTGGCCCCGGTGACCTGATAGAGGGTGCCGTCGGCATAGAACAGGCCCTTGGTGGAGCCGAATCCCGATGTGGTCAGGACGTTCTCGTTGGCGCCGACGATCCCGCTGTCGACATTGAACCACCGCCAGAAGAGGCCGTCGTTGCCGGAGCGGGTGTAGTAGATCCGGTCCCCGGCATAGGTCATCCCGGTGAGGCTGGGGATCTGGGCATAGAAGGAGACGGTCGCGCCGTCGTAGGTGTTGCCGCTTCCGGTGTCGACCGACATCCAGACGGGGTCGTGGTAGGGATTCAACTCCGTGGCGGTCCCGAGGGCGGCACCGGTGAAGGAGCGGCGATACATCGTGCCGGTGGACCAGCCGTAGAACAGTTGTCCCCCGGCGACGAACGCTCCGCGGACCTTCGACCAGTCCAGGCCCATGGCGTTGACGTCGGTGACGGCCGTGGCCGAGTCACCGGTGAACTGGCTCGCGGACAGCCCGGTGGCGGAGCCGCTCCGGCCGGCGACGAAGACCCGGCCGGGGAGGGAGAGCAGGGCGTCCGAGGCCGGGGCGGCGCCGCCGGCGACCGTGAACTGGGCGAGCCGCGGCCGCTTGTACTGATAGTTGCCGATCCACTCGGTGTCGCTCCCGACCCAGAGGTTGCCGTCCGTCACGACGAGCGCGCTGGCGCCGGCGCCGCGGGGGTTGCGCCCGGGGTTCCACGCCAGCGGCAGCCCGCTGTCGGGATCGAGGGCACCGAGACCGGGGCGGGCCACCGCTCCCGAGCCGGGCCGGTCGAAGCCATTGGGGTTGTTGAGCCAGCGGTTGTGCCCGCCGACATAGACCGCCGGACCCGAGATCGCCACGGAGAGCAGGGTGTCGGCGCCCGTGGCGTCGACCCACGTCGGGGTGATCCCGGTGCCGGTCGCCGATGTCTCCCACCGGGCGGCGGAGTCGCACAGGGAATTGGCATAGCCGCCGCCGGTCGTCACGATGACGACGTAGTCCCCGCTCGGGGCGAAGGCGACATCCCGCATGTAGGTGTCGAAATTGGCATAAGAACAGAGCGGGACGTAGCCGTCGGTGGCCCAGTCCGCCAGCGCCGCCGCGGAGGGGCCGAGGTTGATCATCGCCGCCTGCACCCGGTCGGCCCCGTCGGCCTTGCGGAAGTTGCCGATCACCGCCAGCTTGGTGCCGTCGGGGGAGACGTCGAGGCCGAAGGCGCCGACGGCAGCCTGCGCGCCCGTGCCGGTGTTGTTGTGATGCCCGGTCAGTTGGACGTTGAGATACGGGTCGAGGGCGCCGGTCGTCGCGTTGAGGGTGGCCAGTCCGGAGTGAGCCACCCCCCGACGGTGGCGAACGTGCCGCCGACGACGAGCCGGTTGCCGACCCGCTCGAAGTCCCGGACCACCCCGTCGAAGCCCGCCGACTTGAAGCCCGCGATCGCGCGGCCGGTCGCGGCGTCGAGGAGGGCGACGCGACGTGTGACGATGCCCCCGGCGTTGGTGAACTGACCGCCGACATAGACCGTGCCGGCCGTCGGCCCGGGGGTGAGCGCGTAGACATCACCGTCGAGACCGGCGTCGAAGCCGGGCAGCGGCGTGCCGGTCGCGTCGAAGGCGACGATCTTGTTGGCGGCGACCGCCGTCCCGTTGGGCGCCGAGACCTGGGTGAACGTGCCGCCGGCGATCGTGATCGCTCCCACCTCGATCACGGCGTTGACGGTTCCGTCGAGGATCCACGGGGTCTTGGCCGACGGAACGGCCGTGACGACGACGGGCTGGACCGGATCGGCATACGCGAGTGGCACGGCGAGTCCGACGAGAGTGGCGGACGTGACGATCAGACGTGCGATGCGCACCGACGAGGCTCCTGACTGACTCCACTGCGCGCCGATCATCCTCGGAGGGGCGCACAACGTATTACCGATCAGTAACATTTCATCGAGAGGCCCGAGGAGCATCCCGACTCCATTTTCCGCGTGGATCCTGCTTGTGGAGCGGAGGTTACCCCGAGAATCGTCCAGAACGGGAGTACTCATCCGTCTTGTGAACATTGTTACGGGCAACAGATGTTACTTATGGGTAGTAATCCAGTAGGCCCAGATCGCCACGGCTCGGCGTCCGGGGGTGACCGTAGAATCAGCCGGGTCGCCGCCTCATTGACCGGTCGACGCCGGGCTGATGTCGACCGAAGGATGGGCACGATGACGACGACCGCTCCCCTCCTGGCGACGGTCGACACCGGGCTGTACGGGCGGGTCCTTCGTCGGGGTCTGCCGTGGATCCTCCTGCCCGCCGTCGTCGGCGCGGCCCTTGGGTGGGGCATCGGCGCGCTCGTCACCCCGGCCTACTCGGCGCACACCCGGGTGCTGGTCACCCAGATCACCGGGCTCACCCAGATCAGCGGTCAGCGAACCGTCGATCCGGGTCTCAACCTCGACACCGAGGCCCAGTTGGTCACGTCCAACACGGTGGCCGCCCCGATCGGCGACGACCTCGGGCTGGCCGCCTGGCAGGTGCGCCGCAAGACCTCGGTGACCGTCCCGCCCAACAGCGCCGTCCTCGTCATCGGCTACACCGACTCGACCCCGGAGCGGGCGGTCACCGGAGCCGACGGCCTCGCTCAGAGTTACCTCAACCAGCGCACCTCCAGCGCCGAGGCGATCCGCACCGAGGTCGCCAAGCAGATCGGCGACGATCTCACGGCGGCGAACGCGGCGGCCACCGAGGCCCAGAGCCGGGCCGCCAAGGCGAAGTCCGGGACCGTCGATGCCACCCTGGCCCAGCTCGACGTCCAGTCACGCCTCGACCGCATCACCACCCTGCAGGCCAGCCTCGACGCCCTCGCCGTCGTCAACACCTCCGGTGGCCGGATCATCGAGTCGGCGCGCCAGCCGACGGGGCCGAGCGTGCCGAATCGGCCCCTGCTGATCGCCAGCCTCGGCGCCCTCGGACTGCTGCTCGGCCTCTCCCTCGCCCTGCTGCGGGAACGCTCCAACAGCGCCCTGCGGTCGGCCACCGACGTGCGCCGCGAACTGGGCGTGCCGCTGCTCGGCCGGATCGATGCCGGCCGCAAACTCATCCGCGACGAGCAGCTCGACCACGTGACCCGTCAGCTGTCCGACCTGGTGCCCGACGGAGCGGGCTACGAGGTCGTCGGCCAGCAGACCGAGCTCGTCCACGCCGCGGTCGCCGAGCTCGGCCCGCCGCCGGTCCCGCGACCCTCCCTCGGTCGGCGGTATGCCGTGCTTGTCCTCGACCCCGGCGACGCCCGGTCCGCACCGGCCCGGGTGGTCATGGACGGGGTCGCCAACCGCGGCTACCACGTGGTCGGCGCGGTGTTCGTCCAGCGCCGCCCGGACGCGGACACGTGAGCACGGCATACTACATCGGCGTCCGCGCGCAGGTCCGGCCGACTGCGGGGCCGACCGCGCCCGCGATGGCGGTCCGCGCGCTCACGTGGTTCCTCGCGGCGCTGCCGGTGTGGTGGGTGCTCGGGCTGGCCAACCTCGGCTACTTCCTGGTCGCCGGGATCCTGTTCGCGGATCTGCTGCGCCGGCGTGGGTGGCAGCTCCCCCGCGGCTCGGCGTGGTGGCTGCTCTTCCTCACCTGGGTCGTCCTGAGCCTGGGGATGCTTCCGCTCGAGGCGCCGGGGACGCTCGACCAGGGCGTCGGGGCCCGCCTCATCCCGACCGCCTTCCGCCTCGGGGAGTATGCCGCCTGCACCGTCATGCTCCTCTGGGCGTGCACGACATCGGCCGCGGAGTTGTCGGCCCGCCGGCTCGGCGGGCTGCTGTCCGCGGCGTTCGCCTGGACGGTCGCCGGCGGGGTGCTCGGGTTGGTGGCGCCGCACTTCCAACTGACCAGCCCGGTGGAGGCCGTCCTCCCTCGGTCGCTGACGTCCAACGGCTATGTGCGCGCGCTCGTCCATCCGGCCGCGGCCCAGGTGCAGCAGCTCTTCGCCGGAGAGGGCGGGGTCGGTCGCCCGGCCGCGCCATATCCCTACACCAACACCTGGGGCAATGCGCTCGGGCTGCTGATCCCGTTCGGGTGTGCCCTGCTCGTGCAGTCGGGCGTGCGCCGCCGCGTGCGGCTGGCCGGTGGCGCCGCGCTGGCGGCCGGCCTGGTCGCCGCCTATGTCTCGGGCAACCGCGGCCTCTGGCTCGCGCTCGCCGTCATGACCGCGTTCGCGGTCATCGTCCTGATGTCCCGCGGCAACCGGGCCGTCATCGTGACCGCGGCCGTCGGGGGACCGCTGGCGATCGTCCTGCTCCTCGCGACACCCCTGGGGGCCGGGCTGGCCGAGCGCAACAGCCAGGCGCCGAGCAATGGCATCCGGGAGTTCACCGTCTCCCGGGCGGTCGAGATCACCCGGCTCTCCCCCGTCCTGGGCTACGGCAGCACCCGGGCCCAGCTCGGCAGCCGCGAGACCATCGCCGTGGGCAAGTCGGCGAGCTGCCCGAACTGCGGCAACATGGCGCTCGGGACCAACGGCCAGTTGTGGTTCGCCTCGGTCGGGCAGGGCTTCGTCGGGGCGGCGTTCTTCGTCCTCTTCCATCTGGCCGTGCTCTGGTACTACCGGTGGCTGCGCTCGCCGCTCGGGGTCGCCGCCCTCACCTCGTGCGTCGGCGCCCTCGTGTTCATGGTCGTCTATGACCGGACCGTGGCCACCGGGTGCCTGGAGTTCCTCGTCATCGCCCTGCTGGTCAAGGTCGCCCGCGAGGAGGGCCCCGCGGCATGAGCCCGATCCCCTTCCCCGAGGTCTTCCGTCCACCCGTCCCCGGATCGACGACCCGGACGTATGTCGCGCTGCCCGGGCTGCGCAACGCCCGCGTCCTCATCGAGGCCGGGGACCCGGCGATCGCGCGGCGGGTCCTCGCCGGCATGGGCCCGATCCGCGGTTCCCGAGGCACCGGCCTCGCCGTCGGGCTGCTCGCGCGGGTCCACCCGCCCCACACCCGGCTCCTCGTCGCCGGCGGGGCCGGCAGCGTCGAGGACCACCTCGCCACCCGCCTCGCCGGACACGGACCGGGCCTCGCCTTCGGGTGGCGCTTCGGGCCGCCCCGGGCCAACCGCAAACCGGTGGGGACGGTCGTCGCCGCCGACGGGCGCGTCGTCGCCCATGTCAAGCTCGGGACCGCACCCCTGACCCGACGCCTCGTCACGGGCGAGGGCGCGAGCCTCGCGCGCCTCGGGGACCGGGTCGGCCCGCTCACGCTGCCGACCCTGATCGACACCCGAGCGTGGGGGGAGGTGGCGGTGCTCGTCGTGGCGCCCATTCGGCATACGGGCGGGCGGGAGCCGTCGGCGCCGTCCCGGTCGACGGCGGAACTCGCCGTCGCGCGGGTCCACGGGATCCGGCGGGATCGCCTCGCCACGAGCGGGTTCTGGCGCGCGCTCACCGCATCGGTCGACGAGACGGTCGGCGACCCGCGGTGGGCGGGGCTGCGGGCCGGTGTCGCCCTCGCGCACCGGGAGTTCGGGGAGCACCCGGTGACCCTGGGCAGCTGGCACGGCGACTGGACCCGGCACAATCTCGCGGCCACGCCCGAGGGGATCGGCGCCTGGGACTGGGAGCGCTTCGGTGAGGGCATCCCGGCCGGGTTCGACCCGCTGCACCACCGCCTCATGCGGGCGCTCGAGACCGGCGCCGGGACCGGCGACCTCGTGCCCGGCCTCCTCGCGCGGGGGCCGGAGATCCTCGCCCACTTCGCCCGGGCCGGTCTCGTCGACGACCCGGACCTGACGACGCTCCTCTATCTCCTGACGCTGGCGGACCGCTACCGGCGCGATCGCCAGGACGCGACGACCTCGGTGGCGTCCGGCTTCGAGACCTGGCTCGTGTCCCGGTTGCCGGGGGCTGTCGAGGCCGTCGCCGCGCGGAGGATCCGATGAGCCCGTCGCGGTGGTCGAGGCCGGCGGTCGAGGACCCGGTACGCGCCGGTCTCATCGGCGCGGCGGATGTCGTCGGCCGGGCCAGCGCCGGCGCCCGCGTCCTGCCCGGCCTGCTCATCGCCGGCGGCCAGCGGTGCGGGACGACGTCGATGTATCAGGCGCTGCGGCAGCAGCCCACCCTGTTCCGGCCGACGTGGCGCAAGGGCGTCCACTACTTCGACATGGCGTATGCCGATCGCGACCTACGTTGGTATCGCGCCCACTTCCCGCTGGCGAGCCGAGTGACGCGGGCGGCGGCCCGGCACCGCGACCGGGCGCTGGCGTTCGAGTCCTCCCCCTATTACCTGTTCCACCCGCTCGCCCTCGACCGGATCGCCGCGGACCTGCCGCTGGTGCGACTCCTGGTCCTGGTCCGAGACCCGGTCGAACGGGCCTACTCGAGTCACGCGCACGCGTTCGCCCGCGGGTATGAGAGCGAACCCTTCGCGCGGGCGCTCGACCTCGAGGAGACCCGCCTCGCCGGTGAGGTGGACCGGATGCGGGGGGACTCGGCATACGAGAGCCGGGCGCACCGGCACCAGGCCTATCGCTCCCGCGGGGAGTATGCCGCGCAGCTCGCCCGCGCCGGCGCCCTCCTCGGCCGCGACCGGATCCACGTCGTCGACAGCCACCGCTTCTTCGCCGAGCCGGAGGTCGTGTTCGATGAGGTGCTAGCCTTCCTCGGGGTGCGGACCCGGGTCGCGACCCGATTCGAGCGGCACAACGCGCGACCGCGGCTGCCGCTCGATCCCGCCCTGGCCCGGGAGCTGCGCGCTCACTTCGCCCCGCACGATGCCGCGCTCGAGCCGTGGCTCGGTGGTCCGCCGACGTGGGTCGCGCAGGGATGGTGACGGCCGGCGCCGGGGGCCTGTCGGGGCTGCGGCGCGGGAGCGCCCTCAACCTCGCCGGCTCCGCCGTCACCACCGTCTGCACCTTCGGTGTCGCGCTGGCGACGACGCACGCCCTCGACCCGGCGGGTGCCGGTGTGGTGTTCGCGCTGACCTCGGCGTTCCTCATCGCGGCGGTCGTGCTCCGGCTCGGGACCCCCACGGCGCTCGTCCTCTACATCGCCCGGACCCCCGATGCCGACGGGAGTCGGACCCGAGCCTTCACCCGGTCGGCCCTGCGGATCGTCGTCCCGCTCGCGGTCGGAGCGGCGGTGCTGGCGGTGGCCGGGGCCGGCGTGGCCGCGGCGGTCCTGCCCGACAGCCTCGCCGGGCGGGCGGCACCGCTGGTGGCGTCGCTCGGCATACTGCTGCCGTTCGCCGTGCTCCTCGATGCGGTCCTCGCCGTCTCGCGGGGGCATCACCGGATGGTCCCGACGGTCGCGATCGAGCGGATCGCCCGGCCGGCTGGACAGCTGATCCTGTCGGCGGCGGCGCTCGCGTGGTGGCCGAGCGTGCTCGGGCTCGGACTCGCCTGGGCGCTGCCCTACGCCCCGGCCTTCGTCGCGGCCGCCTGGGCGACCCCCCAACTGCGGCGCGGACCGGTCGCGGTGGTGGCCCCGCCGGAGGTGGCGGAGTTCCGGTCCTTCCTGTGGGCCCGGACGTTCGTCTCGATGTCGCAGATTCTCTTCGCGCGGCTCGACGTCCTCCTACTCGCCACCCTGACCGGGCCCGCGGAGGCGGCGATCTACACGGCCGCGACCCGGTTCGTCGTCGTCGCGCAGTTGACCCAGCAGTCGATCGGGACGGCGTTCGAGCCGCGGATCGCCCGCGCGGCCGGGGCCGGGGGGATCGACGACCGGGTGGGCGTGGGCCGGCTCTACAAGACCGGGACGAGCTGGCTGGTGTGGCTCTCCTGGCCGTTGCTGCTCGTCGTCGCCGTCCTCGCGCCGTGGTGGCTGCGGGTCTTCGGGCACGGCTATGTCGCCGGGGAGCACGTCGTCTATGTCCTGGTCGCGGCGATGCTCGTCTCGACGGGGATCGGCACGGTCGAGATCCTCCTCAATGTCGCCGGCCGGGCCCGCAGCCTGGTCGTCTACAACATCGCCTCGCTCGCGGTGATGACCGGGATCGACGTGGCCCTGATCCCCCACCTGGGTGCGCTCGGGGCGGCGATCGGGTGGGCGGTGACGATCGTCGTCAAGAACATCGCGCCGCTCATCGAGTTCCGGCTGCGGTTCGGGCTGCACCCGTTCTCTCCGCGCTGGGGGACCGCCGCGGTTGTCGCCGTGGTCGCCGGCGGGGCGGTGCCGCTGGCCGGGCGCCTCCTGTGGGGCGGGCCGGGGGCGGTGGTCGGGGCGGTCATCGGGATGCTCGTGTGGGGCGTCGCGATCTGGCGTCGGCGCGCGGTCGGCGACGACCCCCGACCCTAGATGCATGGACTTCCATGGATTTTCGCTAGACTTCCCCGTATGCCGTCCGCCGACCCCCTCGACACCATCGCCGAGGCGCGCCGTCTGTGGGCCGAGCACGGCTGGGCGGACGCCGCCGACGGGATGGCCGCGGTCACCTCGCTCATGCGGGCCCAGGCCATCGTCCTGCGCCGAGTCGAGAACGCGCTGCGGCCGTTCGGGATCACCTTCGCCCGCTACGAGGTGCTGATGCTCCTCTATTTCTCCCGGCAGGGCTCGCTTCCGATGTCCCGGATCGGGGAGCGGCTGCAGGTTCATCAGACGAGCGTGACGAATGCGGTCGATCGGCTGGAGGCCGCGGCATACGTCCGCCGGAGGCCGCACCCGACGGACCGACGCGCCACCGTCGTCCTCCTGACCGCGGCCGGTCGGGAACTGGCCGAGAAGGCGACCGAGGTCCTCAATCGCGACGTCTTCGCGGAGCCCGGTCTCGGGCGGAACGGGGCGGCCGCTCTCGTCCGGCAGCTCGACGTCCTCCGGCACGACGCGGGCGACTTCTGACCAGCGCCGAGCCGACCCTGACGGCGATCTCCCGGACCGCACTCGCCTCTAGCCTGGGGCGATGACCGAGGCCGGAACCGATCCCACCAAGGCGCTGCTCGTCGACCACCTCGCGCGGCTCAACGAGGCCGTCCTGTGGAAACTCGACGGCGCGAGCGACCACGACCTGCGGCGCCCGCTGACCCCGACCGGGAGCAACCTGCTCGGCATCGTCAAACACCTCGCGTCGGTGCAGGTCGGCTACTTCGGGGACGTGCTCGGCCGGCCCGCGCCCTTCCCGATGCCGTGGTTCGCCCCGGATGCCCCACTCAACGCCGACATGTGGGTCACTCCCGAGGAGTCCACCGACGCGATCCGCGGCCTCTATGTCACGAGTTGGCGGCACGCGCTGGAGACGTTCGCCGTGACCGATCTCGACGACACCGGGACGGTCCCGTGGTGGCCGGAGGACCGGCGGCACCCGACGCTGCGGATCCTCCTCGTCCACATGATCGTCGAGACCGCCCGGCACGCCGGTCATCTCGACGTCATCCGGGAGCTGATCGACCACAGCGCGGGTCGGTTCGCCGGGGACGGCAGCATGCCGACGGCGGAGGAGATCAACTGGCCGGCCTACGTCGCGCAGGTTCAGGCCGCCGCGGACGCCGTCCGGGATCGGTGACGTCCGGCCCGCCGCGACTGCCTTCCCTCCGGGCGCGAGTCGGCGCACAATGACCACATGGGGATGTATGACGTGGAGGTCCGCACGCTCGCCGGCGACCTGGTGCTGGCGCGCTATCGCCTGCCCGCGCCGAGCGAGGCCCACGCCATCGCCGACACCCGCCGTCACCTGCCCCGCAGCGGCGTTCGCGAGGACTGCCTGGCCACCTGCTACCGGCTGCGGCGCCGGCCCCGTCGCCGCCGGGTGCTGGCCGCGAGCGAGGTCATCCCCGGCGGCCGCGGTGACGGGCTGGCCGGGGTGCGCGAACCGCGCCGACCGCTGCCCGACCCCGGCCACCTGTATGCCGCGGCCGACCTCCCCGACGCCATCTGACCCGGGCGCACCCGGCCGACGGGGACGCGGCTCGGATCAGACCGTGAACCAGGGCGTCGCGACGGCGCCGGAGGGGAAGAGCGCGACCATGCGGACGCTTCCGGCGGGCACCTGGGTGATCCGCTCGCCGAACCGGTCCGGCGCCACCGCCAGGCTCGCGCCGTCGGGGAACTGGACGCTGATCTCCTCGGCCGCGGCGTCGTCGTCGTGGGCGATCAGCACCAGCCGCCGACGCCGATAGCCCGCCGGCTCGACGTCGACCCGCAGACGGACCGACCCGAACGTGAAGCCGTATGCCGTCCCGTCCGCCCGCGTGGGCACGGCGTCCGCGGCCAGCTCGGCGAGCCGGGCGTCGACGTCCACCCAGTCGTGCAGGGCCTTGGCGGCGTCGGCGACGGACTGCGGCATACGGTCCTCGTCGGCGGCCAGCTGCGCGATCAGGGCGAGCAGCGCGCGATCGCCCTCGCCCGGTTCGAGGTCATCGCGTGACATCGGCGGCCTCCTCCAGGTGGCGTCGCAGGGTGGCCAGACAGCGGATGCGCGTCGGCCCGATCGAGCCGACCGGCATCGCCAGGTCGGCCGAGATCTGCTGGTAGCTCTCGGATTCCACGACGAGCCGGCGCAACAACTCGCGGCACCGCTCGGTGAGCAGGGCGAAGGCCGCGGCCACCTCGGTGATCGTCTCCCGCCGGACGACGGTGTCGGCGGGGCCGGGCCCGACCTCGTCCGCGAGGTCGAGGAGGCTGACGTCGACCGGCTCGTAGCGCGCCCGGGTCCGAATGAGCGCGAGGGACTCCCGCTTGGTCGTCGTCACGAGCCACGCACCGACCCGGGCCGGGTCGTGGAGCCGGTGCAGGTTCTCGGCGAGCCGCAGCCACACGGTCTGGCTGACGTCCGCGGCGTCGGGGTGACTGAGCCGGCAGCGAAGGGCCACGGCATACACCAGGCGCGCGTAGCGGTCGACGAGGGTGGTCCACGCCTCGCGATCCCCGTCGCGAGCGGCGAGCACGATCGCGACCACGTCGTCGGAGTCGCCACTCACGGGAGCACCGGCCGGCGCAGCAGCGCCGGCGGGATCGGGAGGAGCCGGCGCAACCGCAGCACCGGCGCGGGGTCGGGGAAGGCGAGGCCGAAGAGCTCGGTGTCGAGGTCATCGGGCAGATCGAGGAGATAGCCGTAGTCGGGACTGGGGTGCGGCCGCGCGGCCGACGTCCGCAGCGCGTCGACGGCCTGGGCGGGGGTGAGCCCGGTGCTCAGCCGCGCCGCGAGCTCGCCGGCGACCTTGGGACCGGAGAACGAGGTGCCCGCCCAGACGGCCCAGGGGTTCGGATCGCCGCCGGGGTCGGCCGGGTCGGCGACATACGTGCTGGTCACGGGGATGGCGACGGCCGAGAAGTCGACCCACGGGCCGAAGTTGGACCAGGCGACCGGGATGAGGTCACCCTCGAGGCCACCGACCCCGATGGCCGCCTTGTGCGAGGCGGGGAGCATCGGAACCGCGCTCCCGGAGTTGCCGGCCGACGCGACGACGAGCACAGAGCTCGGGATCGTGTGCAGGGCGGCCGAGAGCGCCGGCGACCCGAGGAGGTCGGGGTCCTCGAACCCGAGGGAGATGTTGACGACCTGAGCGCCGTCGGCGACCGCCTGGAGAAGGCAGTCCTTGAGGCGCCAGCTGCTGCCGAACCCGAAGGAGTCGACGGCGCGGTACTGCGTGATCGTCGCGTCGGGGGCGCGCTGGGCGATCACGCCGGTGACGAAGGTCCCGTGGCCGGCGCCGGGGTCCAGGGTCCCGGCGTTCATGTTGTCCAGGCGCCAGGGAGGCGTGTCCGCAGGCGGGACGACGTTGTCCATCCACCCGTCGGTGCGCGGCGCCGCCGACGGGACTTCGAATCCGCCGTCGATGACGGCCACCGTGACACCGGCCCCCCGCCCGGTCCCGATGGGACGCTCGACGTCGAGGGAGATGCGTTGGGCGGCACCGGATCCCGACTGGGGCGTGATCGGTTTGAAGGTGACGGCGTTCTCGTAGGTGACGTCGTCGAGACTGATCTCGAGGGGGAGGCTGCGGGCGGTGACGTCGTCACGGGACTGGCGCAGCGCGGCATACACCTTATCGGGGTTGAGATCGCTCACCCACAGCCGGCTGACGCCGATCCGGTCGTCGTCCTCCTGGGACTCGACGCTCGATCCGAGGCCGACGAGCCAGGTCGTCACCTGGGGCACCTGGTCGGTGACGGCGATGACCACGCCCTCGACGACGATCCGGCGACCCCCGTCGAGGAGGTCGATCATCGCCCCCGGACCCGCCGGGTCGAGGTCTTTGGCGATGCTCAGATAGCGCTGGTAATCCCGGAGGTAGTCGACGTTGACCCGAACGTCGGCCGCGGCGCTGGCCCGGGCGGAGGCGAGCGACTCGTACCGCGGGCGCAACGCCTCCGCAATCGACGTGAGATACGCGAGGTCGCGCTCCTGCGCCATGATGCCTACCTGACTGTCGGGACCGGAGGGAAGAGACCTTTCATGGCAGAGGAGTACTCCGCGGACGCCGTGATACACGGTGAGACCGGGGACCGGGCACGCGCTCTGGCGAGGTCGATTCTCGACCAACCCGCCCTCGCCACGCCAGAGGTGGTCGCGGTCGCTTTCGCCGCGGAGGCCTCCGGCGACCTGGCCGCCGCGGCGACGCTCCTCAACGCCCTCGCCTACGCCTCCCGGGAGATGCTCCGCCACGACGAGGCCGCGACGTATGCCGACCGCGCCCTCCGCACCGCCCGTCGCGCGGCGCTGCCGGAGGAGGAGGCCCGAGCGCTCGTGGCTCGGGCGATGGTCGCGCTCGAACGTGGCGAGGTGTCGGCGGCGCGAGCCGACCTGGCCCGGGCGCGCGCCCTGGGCCGGCTCGACTCGACGCTCGTCCTCGCCGGGGCCGTGCTCGCGGAGAAGGCCGGGGATCTCCCGAGCGCCGTGTCGTTGCTCGAGGAGTTGGTCGCCCGGGATGACCTCGACCCCGTCGTCCGGCTCAAGGCGCTCAACAACCTCGCCGCCGCCATCATCGAGGACGACCCGGAACGGGCGATCACGTTGTTCCAGGCGGCCGGGGAGCTGGTCCCCGCCGGGATGGCCCTGTTCGGGCCGATGATCCGGCTCAACGTCGGTCTCGCCCAGGCGATCTCGGGGGCGGTTCCGGAGGCGATCGCGACCATCGAAGCGTCCGAGCGGGACATGCGCGCGGTCACCGGCACGGCCCTCTCGGCCGAATGGCATCTCGAGGTCGCCCGGGTGTTCGGGCAGTTGCGTCTGCTCGGCGAGGCGCGCGTGGCGGCCGCCCGCGCGTTGACGGCCCTGTCCTCCGCGGGCGGTGCGCTCATGCGGGCCGACGCCCTGGTGTCCGCCGCCCGGTTGGCCGTCGCCGATGGCGACAGGGAGGCGGCCCGGACGATGCTCGGGGACGCGCTCGATCTGTATGCCGCACAGCAACGGCCGGCAGGCGTCGCGATCGCGTCGCTCGAGCTGCTGGAGCTGACCCGGGACGAGCCGCGGCCGGTGGGCGACAGCGCGCCGCCGGCCGGGTCTCGGCAGGCGGTCGGCCACGCCGCCGCCCTCACCGGACTCGGCCTCGCCCGGGACGCCGCGCGGGCGTGGCTTCAGGCCGCACGGGCGGCCGTGGACGAGGGCGATTCCCGGGCGGCTCGGTCGTGTTGGGCGCGGGTTGACACCCTGCCCCACACCGACCCCGTGCTGGTGCTCGAGGCGCGGGCCCGGACCGCGGCCGCCCATGGCGACCGGTCGACGGCGAGCGCCCTGGTCGGTGAGGCGCTGACCCTCATCGATGGACGGGCCGCGCTCGCGGCGGCCCCCGATCTGCGGCAACGACTCGCCGTCGACCGGATCGGCTTCGAGCAGCTCGCCCGGGATCTCGACCGGGACGAGACCCCCACGAATCGGCTCGACGCGCTGTTGCGGCAGCGCCCGCCGGAGGCGGTCGACCCGGCGCTCGACGAGGAGTCCGAGGACCTGCGGCTCCAGTGGCGGGAGTTGAGCCGCCGCGTCGCGAGCAGCGAGGAGTCGGCGGAGACCCTCGTCCGCCTCGGTGCCCAGCTCGCCGACACCGAGCGGCGCCTGCGTGCGGCCAGCTGGTCGGTGGGTGGGAGCGGGCGGGGACGATCGGCATACGGACTGGGGGAGGTCGCCGACGCGGTCCGTATGCCGATCCTCACCATCGCCCGGATCGGTTCCGGGGCAGTCGGGTTCGTCCACGCCGACGGGCGATCGACGGCCGCCGACGTCGGCGGGTGGGCGGAGCTCGCGGAGGACGTCACCGCCTTGAGCCGCGCGCTCTCGCGGCTGGCGACCGGCGGGGATCCCGGAGCGTGGCGGCTGGCGCGGCAGGTCGCCAGCACCCTCGACGACCGACTCGCGCCCCTGACGTCCGCCCTGCCGGCGCGGGCCGGCGCGCTGGTCCTCCTCGACCGGGGGCTGGAGTCCGCGCCGATCACCGCGCTGCCGAGCCTGTGGGCGCGGCCGGTCACCGTCGCCTCCCTGGCGCTCACCGGGTCGCCGACCACGCCAGCGCCGCGTGGTGGTGCGGTCGTCGTCGCCGTCGGTCCGCGCCTGGCGCACGCCGATGCCGAGGCGGCCCGGATCGCCGGTGTCTGGGACGACGTCACGACCACGCGGACGAGCGCCGGGGTACGCACCGCGCTCGCCACCGCCGACGTCGTCCACGTGGCCGCCCACGCGACCCTGCGCTGGGACAATCCGCTTCAGTCCGTCGTCCACCTCGACGACGGCCCGCTCGCCCTCACCGAGGTCGTCGCCCGGGCGCGCGGGCGGGCCGGAATCGGCATACGGCTGCTCTATCTGGCCGCGTGCTCGCTCGCCGCGGCGCCCACCGACACCGCCCTCGTCGGCGCCATCCCGACCCTGACCCTCGGCGGAATCGCGACGGTGGTCGCCGCGTCCGTCCCCCTCCCCGACGCGCACGGCCCGTGGATCGCCGAGACGGTCCACGAGGCCGTATGCCGCGGCCTCACCCCCGCCGCCGGCCTCGCCGCCGCGCGCGCCCG
>JBDIAJ010000034.1:0-29944 GCA_039812345.1 Nostocoides sp.
TGGACGCGTCTCATTTGACTTGACAACTACCGCACGAGCCACAGCACGACGACAAACCGCAGGTAGGACGTCCCGGAAAACCGGTTCTGGCTCGAGAAGCCAGGGCTGGCGACGACCGGGCCGTCAAGCTCGATGCCGAGCAGCCCGTCCGCGCTGGGCCAGAACGACATACTCCTTGCCTGGCCGGTCAGGGGCATCCCGCACCTCGGTGACGACGAAGCCTGCTCGCCCAAGGTCCGAGTCGATCTCTGAGAGGGTCCGGAAGCGGAGGGTGGAGCTGGACCGCAGGATCTCGCGGTCGATCGCCACCGAGCCGGCCAAGCTGACCAGCGGGTATGCCGAGTCATCCACCGCGAGGTCGGTGACCACCTCGCGGCCGTCGGGCAACGTGCCGGGCGTCGGCGGTTTGGCCCAGTTCTCCCAATCCCGAGCCTCCGGTCGTCGGGTCTCGAAGACCAGCCGACCTTCGGGACGCAGCGCCCGCCGGATAGCGCGCAGGGTCTCCATCCAGTCCGCATCGTCGACGAAGACCTGAGCGACATTGCCCGTCATCACGGCCAAATCCCACTCTGGCACAAGTCCATCGAGGGCCGTGGCGTCTGCGTGCACCCAGGTGACGCGGTCGGCATACGGCTTAGCGCGTGCCACGTCGAGCGAGGCCGCCGCCGCGTCGACAGCGATGACCCGTATGCCGTTCTCCGCGAGCCGCACGGCCAAACACCCTGTCCCGCAGCCGATATCGATCACACCGTGGGCGTCGAACTCCTCGATGATGGCGACATAGGCGTCGAGGTCGCTCCGGTCGTGGTCAAAGAGGTCATAGAGGACCGCCTGACGCGGGTCGGCGAAGGTTGCGTCGGGCTCGCGCATACAAGCCAACCTATGGCCGGGCGGGCACCCAAGCCAGGCTGGCGCCGGCCCCAAGACGCCGGACATCAAGTGGATGCATACTGGATGCATGACATCTACCTTGCTGCAGGTGCGAGGTCTCGATCCGCGCACGCGGGACGAGCTGAAACTGCGAGCGGCGCGCCGCGGGCAGAGCCTGACCGCCTATGTCCGAGACCTGCTCGAACGTGAGGCGAGCACCCCCGATCTGGCCGAGGTCTTGAGCCGAATCGACCATCGCGCAGGGGGTTCGGCGATCTCCAGCGTCGATCTGATCCGGGCTGATCGCGATGGCCGCTGACGCGATCATCGACCCACGGGCTCACGCAGACACAGCGGTGGTCGTGGATGCTTCGGTGATCGTTGACGCCCTCACCATGCCGGCCGAGAGGGCCCTGCGAGACGCGCTGGCCCACCATCGATTACACGCACCGGCGCTGCTCGACTACGAGGTGATCAGCGCGATCTGTGGCCTGGAACGGGTAGGCCACATTGAGCAGGTGCGAGCCGGCGAGGCCCTCGCCGACTATGCCGACCTGCCCATCCACAAGGCTGTCGCCGACCACGAGCATCGCGCCCGGATCTGGAGCCTGCGCCACCATCTGACGCCCTATGACGCCGCGTATGTTGCGCTGGCCGGCCGGCTCGACCGGGCATTGTGGACACGGGACGCGAAGTTGGCTGCTGGTGCCGGGTCCGCGGCGCGCATCCACGTGGTGTGACAGGCATCGCCTGCGGCCACCCACCCAGAGCGTGGGACCCAGACAACCCTGAACCGGCCCTTCGACAACCCTGAACCGGCCTCTCGACAATCCTGAACCGGCCTTTCGACGACCCTGAACCGGCCTTTCGACGTGGGATTTCAACGAGGTTCGGGGATGCTGCCCCCATCCGGGGCGCGGGCGACTTCACCCGCACCCCGGAGGCACCCTCCCGGAGTGGCGCCCGGAGGCGGCCCTCCCCAGAGTGGCTACCGCCAGCCGGCATACACCGTGGTGTCCGCGAGGATGGCGAACTTGCCCACCCGCTGGGTCAACGACGCGTCCGTGTACCAGCCGGTGAAGGTGTAGCCGGTGCGCTTCGTCTGATAGTTCCCAAGGTCGACGACCTTGCCGTCGGCGAAGGTTCGGGGCGCGAGGACCTGGCCACCGGCGGTGTTGAACCGCAACTGACGCCGGAGCAGCGTGGCCCGCACCGGAAGCGAGTTCGACAGCACGGTTCCGCTCTTGAGGGCCAGGCCGAAGCTCCCGGCGGCAGTGACCGTGAGCGTCGTGCCCCGCACGCGCAGCCCGGATCCGGAGGGGATCCACGTCGACGCCGAGAGCGGGAAGGGCTGCTTGTACTGATCCTTCGCCACCACGGACAGCTTCGTGAGATCGACGGTGGCCGACCCACCCTTGGTCAGCGTCACGTTCAGCACCTTGAGCGGATCGGCGATGACGATCGAAACCAGCTTCCGTTGCGGACGCGCGGTGACGGCGACCCAGGGCGAGTACACGCCGTCGACGACCGCCCGCACGTGGAAGGTGCCGGTCGATGTGAAGCTGATCTTGTTGTCGACGACCTGGACTCCGGAGGACGGCAGTTCCTGTGCCTGCCAGGTCACCGGGCGATCCACCTGCATTCCGGTGCTGTCGCTCAGCACGGCCTTCAGCGGCCCGCTGATCGTGAGGGCGGGATCCCCGACATAGCCGGTCAGCGAACCGGTCACCGCGATCGACCCGGTGAAGGGCTTGTAGTTGACCGTCACGGGGACGACCGCCGTGCCCGTGAGGTCGGCGTTGGTGGTCGCCGGGCCGGACTGGTCGGCGTAGGTGTAGACGCCGTCGTCGATGAGGTACTTCAGGTAGACCGTCCCCGGTGTGGTCCCGGCATCCAGGGTCGTCGTGCCCGTCACCGGGTTCGTATTCAGTTGCGCAACCGGGCTGGTGGGGGCCGGGGCGCCGGTGGAGTCCAGGACGATCCAGTGACCGAGCACGGGGTTGAACCCGTAGTAGTCGACGTAGTAGCGGTCGATCCCGCGCAGCGGGATGTCGTCGGTGAAGAGCTGGTCACCTGGTGTCAGGGTGATCGCGCGCTGTTGAGTGGTGGTCACCCGCTGCAGCGGGTAGAGCGGCGTGATCGCGGCGACGTTCGAGGCGATCGTGGTGCTCGTGCCACTGAGCACGCCTCCGGTCAACGACATCGGGCGCACATTGATCAGGCGGTCCATCATCTGCGTGTAGTTGTAGGAGTCCGTGTTGCCGAAGAACTTGCGGAAGATGGTCTCCGCGGGGTCGGTGGCCCGCACACCCGTGCGGTCGACGGCCGCCCAGTCGAGGCCGCTGCCGTGGGTGGCCTCATACCCCGCCACATTGCGGTTCTGGTAGCGCGACTGAAGGTTGTCGGCCGCGAACGCGACGCCGGCCGGGTTGTCGCCGAAGGTGGTCAACGTCTGGTCATTGAAACTGACCTGGTATCCCCAGTAGCCGACCACCTTCACCTTGTACTGCACCGCGACGGGATAGTCGTACTTCGCGAGGAAGGTCGACCTGGTGGTCGACTGGCTGATCAAGGCCCCCGTATGCGGCGGCAGCGCCATCGAGACCGCTCCGGCGGCCGTGGTGGAGGTGCTGCTCGTCGTCGAGTTCGTCGTGGCCTGGCCGAACAGTTCCGTGGCGTTCAACGCCAGCTTGATCGTCTCGCTTCCCCCGCCGATCAGGCCGCTGAGCGGGGTCGTGAGTGCGGTGGTGTATTCGAGCGCCTGGGTGTGGCTGTATTGCTCGGTCGTGGTCACCGAGTTCTGGATCTCCTGCGTGGTGGTCTGCTGCAGCGACTGGCTGGCCTGCACCGGGACGCTCGACGCGTTCTGCACCCCGCCGGAGTAGGACACGTCCGGTGCACCGGTCGTGACCTGGTTGTCCGGCCCGGGCGGCGCCGACGTCATCTGGTCACCCGCATTGAGATAGCCGAGTTTGAAGTCGTAGTAGATCAGCGCAATCCCCACTTTGCCGCCCAGCGAACCCTGCGCCGACTTCAGCTGGTAGAACACCGTCTGGGTGGCGGTGTTGCCGGTGAGGTCGCTGTTGGTGCCGAGCCCATCGATGAACCCCAGGCTCGTGCGGACCTGCTGATCGACCGCCGCCACGCTGGACGCTTCGGTGACCGGGCCGTTCACCCACGGCATGGTTCCGGTGGAACCGTCGGCGGCCAAGATGGCACTGTTCTCTCGGGTCTTGTCCGAGAAGAAGATGGTGCGACCGAGATCCCCCCACAGGGTGGCCAGCGAGTTGACCCCGGCCCCAGGCACCGTGTCGGCCAGCACCTGGCGCAGGAACACCGACGGCTCCGAGATGTCGCGAGCCTGAGTGCCGTAGACGTCGTAGTACTGATGGCTGCCGACCGTCAGCAGCTGCGCCGATCCATAGGGCTGGTATGCCGTGTCGGCGCGGGCTGTGATCGGTAGGGCGGTGGCCAGGAGGCCCGCCACCACCGCACCGGCCAGCGCGGGGGTTGAGCGGCGACGGCTTACGGAACTCTTCACGGTGTCTCGATCCTGCGGCGAACCCGAAGCGCTGGGCGGGCGTCCGCGCGACGCGACGCACGGCGATGCTCACCCCACACCCCCGGCCCGCAGGCCGGCATCGTAGAGATTGCGTATGCCGCAGCCTCCGCTCAGTGCCCCTGCGCCTCGGCCGCTCGTTGCGTATGCAGGTGATGGGCCAATGCGGTGCGACCACTCAGCCCCAACCGCCGGTAGATGTGGGTCAGGTGGGTGGTCACCGTCCGGGTGCTGACAAACAGCCGCTCGGCGATCTCGGGGTTGCTCAGCCCCTGCGCCACCAGGAGCGCCACTTGCCGTTCGCGCTCGGTCAGTTCCCCGGACCGGACGAGCGTGGTCGGCCGCGGTCGGGGGCCGCGCAGCAGGCGTCGGCCGCGTTCGGCGAGTTCGTGGGCACCCATGCGCGCCAGATCGGCGGCGGCCCCCTCCACGCGGGCGGCAGCCTCGGCGTCGAGGGTTCCACCAAGCCCCAGGTCAGCCCATTCCAGCCAACCGACGGCCGCTTCCAGCACCAAACCCTGCTCCGCCATCCGGGCGCTGCTCGCGTGGAGCAGGCCGGCAGCAGCCTCGTGGTCTCCCGCGAGAATCGCGCGCAACCCCTCCAGTCGATCGACCACGGGCGCTACCCACGGCATCGGCTCGGGCAGGGCGCGCAGCCCGGCCACCTGGGCGGCGAGCGCCTCGGCATCCGCCAACCCGAAGTTGGCCGTTCCCGCCAGCATGCTCGCGTGGAACCAGTGGCCGCGACGTGGCGTGTCCGCCGGATGAAGCGCGGACACCACGTCGGCCAGCCGCCCCTGACGGAGCGCAATGTGCGCGGCCAGTTCGCCGGCACCCACATTCACGTGCAACAGACTCGCCGTGCCGGAGTCGTAGCAGCCAAGGAACTCCTCCTGGCAGGCGAGCGCGAGGCGCACATCACCGACGTGGGCATGGATCAAGCCGCGCACCAGGAACCCCTTGGCCAGCACCGCGCGGCTGCCCAGTCGCGCGCCGATGGCCAAGATCGCGTCCGCGTGCGCCATGCCACCCGCGATTTCACCCGCCATCACCTGGAGGAACGCTGCCAGCGAGCGGTGGTCGGCCTCGATCGATTCGAGACCGGCATCCGCCGCCTCGCCGATAGCGGCGACGATGGCGTCCCGAGACGCGACGTCCATGGCGACCACCTGCGCCGTTTCGAGCGACACGGCTGCTTGGCCGATGAGCCGAGGGTCGCCGCTGCCCGTCGCGAGCCGGCCAGCTTCGCGCGCCAGGTCGAGCATCTGCGCCCAGCGACCGTCCCGGGACGCCGCGTCGGAGGCCACGACCAGCCGCACGACGCCGGCCGCTGGCGACGCAGACCGGAGCCACAGGTCGTCCAGGTCGGCGACGGCCCGGGTCTGCGCGGGGGTGGGCAGTGGGGCCCGGCCGGCGAACAACCCTCGGGTGAGGGTCACCGCATCGCGGATCGGTCCGACGGCCTCATGGTGCAGCTCCAGCACCATCGCCGCTTCTTCGATGTGCCTGCTGGCGGCGGCGAACAGACCCTCCTCCCACTCGACCTCGGCCAGCTCCCGAAGCCGTTCGGCGCGCCGACCGACGTCATTCGACGGGGTCGCCGTGACGGTGGCCCGCCAGGCCGCCACCGCGTCGCTCCGGTGCCCGCCGGCATGCAGGCCGCGAGCGCGGGCCTCATGGAGTGCGGCCATTTGGTCGTATGCCGCGAGCGCCGCCGCACGCCGAAGGCCCGCCTCGGCGAGGGTCACGACGTCCCGCCAGGAGCGCGCCACCAGCGCCTCGTCCACCCCGCGCCGGAGCACCTCGAGCGCGTCGATGTCCGACAACGACTTGCCGTGGCACAACGCGGTACCCGGGATCTGCGCCCCCGACGAGTCGATGCGCGACCCGCGGCCCAGCGTGGTGCGCAGCTCCTGAACGCGCTGAGGGTCCAGCGCCTGCGCGACCAGTCGCCCGAGCAGCGGGACGGTCTCGCGCACCACATGACCCTCCGGCCGCAACTCCTCCCGCACGAGGCCGCGGTCCGCCAGCACCTGAAGCGCCGCCTGCATTTTCGCCCCATGGCAACAAGCCCGGCCCAAAGCCGCAGTCGCCACTTCTCCCCCGCGGGCGGCCAGCATTTCGACGGCGCACCGCGCCACCTCATCGACCCCAGCCAACATCGCGACCAACATCGGCTCGGCGTCGGGAGGCACCGTGAGGTCGTCGACGGGGCCGAGCAGCCATACGCCGGCCCGACGCTCGAGCACTCCGCGGCGGCCCAACTCGGCGACCAGCAGCCGGACCAACCCCGGAGAACCGCCGCTCAACCCGTGCGCCAAGGTCGTCAGGCTTTCCGGCGGCGGACCGCCCAATATCCCGGCGAGCTGGCCGGCCACCTCCGTGCGCGTCAGCGGACGCAGGTCGACGCGGGCCCCGGCCCGGTGGCGCGCGACCCACGTGCTGAGTGCGGTGACTCCGGCCGGGAGCGTGGCCCCGCGGTCGACCCGCAGACCGAGCGCGCCGGCGACCCGCGCACCTGGGCGATCGACCAAGAGGTAGTTCAGGATCTCCAGGGACTCGACATCGACGTCCTGCAGGTCGTCGATCACCACCAGAACTCGGCCCATGGCCGCCGCGCGGTTCAGCACCTGCCGGATGGCGTCGGCCAGCCGGGTGCGCTCCAGCCCCGGCTGCGTGGGCAACGGGTGTGCGGCCGGCCTCGCGACCCCGATCAGCCGGTGCAGATCGGGGATCCCCTCGGTCAGCCGCGATGGCGCCGACGGGGCCGATCCCACCAGGTCCCGCAGGAGCTCGATGATCATGGCATAGGGCATCGACCGGTGAGCCGACGACCCGGCCGCAGCGACCACTCGCCAGCCGGCTGAGCGAGCGCCGGTCGCGATGCCGTCGAGGAAGGTCGAGGTGCCGAATCCCGGAGGGCCGGACACGAGCACGACATCGTGGCGCTGGCTCACCAACCCGCGCACCACGTCCGCGAGCTGACCCGCGCGCTCCCGGCCGGCGCGCCGAGCATCCTGCATCTGAGCTCCCTCGCCCGATCTGCCATCCTGAGCCCATTTTCCACCACGAGAGCCACGACACGATGCCGACGGGACGACGCTGCGGCTGCCGTTGAGGCCCCATGGCAAACCCTGAAGGCGTCGTGTCGCCGGCGGTGAATCCAGGCCATCATCCCGACGCCGGACCGACACGTCGGGCCGTACCTCCATCGACCCTTCAGAGCCGTTTCCCGACAACCGCCCGAGGACGGAAGATTCGTAGATGACCGACATCGCCGACCGCTACCGCGACACTGCCGCTGCCTTCACCGAACGGGTCCACCGGGTGATCGACTGGGACGCTCCGACCCCGGTCAAGGAGTGGCGCGCCCGCGACGTCGTGGGCCACCTCCACTGGATCCGCGACGTCCTCGGCGACAGCGCGCCATTCGAACCGGGGCCGTCCGTCGCCGACGACCCGGTCGGCGCCTGGATCGCCCTGGACCAGCAGGTCCAGGCGTTTGTCGACGATCCGGCCTCGATGGCGGTCATCCACACGAATCCGCATACGGGCACGAACCCGGTTCCGGTCCTGATCGACCGGATCTTCACCGGAGACGTGTTCTTCCACACGTGGGATCTCGCCCGTTCCAACGGTCTCGACGACACCCTCGATGCCGACCGGGTGCATGACGCACTCAGCGGGATGCGCGAAGCGGAGGACTTCCTCCGGCCGACGGGACAGTTCGGCGAGCAGCAGCCCGTACCCGACGACGCCACCGAGCAGGAGCAGCTCTTCGCCTTCCTCGGCCGCGACCCGCGGTGGGCTCCGCCGCACCCGTGATCGGCGGCCGACGTCGGCGTCAGGTCAGTCCCAGGGTCTCCGCCCAGCCGGTGATCAACCGGGCCACAAGGGCCGGGTCGCGATTGTTGGCGTCATGCCCCTGGCCGGCAAGCCGGGAGACCGACGCGTTCGGCATCACACCGGCGAGCGCCCGCGTCCGCTCCCCCAGGTGCGCCGGACTCTTCTCGCCCGCGAGGAAGCGGACCGGCGTCCGGATGCCCGCGTAGGCCTCGACGCGCCGGCCCAGCCGGTCGATGGCATCCGTGTCGTCGATCTGCCGAACGACGAACCGGCGCAGATCCGCGTTGAAGCGGGTCATCACCCCCACGAGCAGGCACAGCCACGCGGGCATCCGCACGCACTCGGCCAGGAAGATGCGCAGGGCCGTGCCCGGCCGGTCCCGGGCGAGCGCCGCCCGCGCCCGTTCGATGGTCGTCGGCTCGCCGACCTGGCCCTGAAGGACCACGGGCGGCTCGTACAGCACGGCACCGAGAAAGGCGTCCGGGTGGGCGAGGAGGGTCTCGAGCACCACCACGGCACCGGAGGAATGGCCCACCACGAGACAGGGGCCGTCGAAGGTGGCGGTCACCGCCTCGATGTCCTCGATCTCGCGGGCGTAGTCCGTGGCGGGGTCGGCCGGCAACTCGGTGCGGTACAGACGGCGCCGGATCCGCACCACCCGGAACCGGTCCGCCAGCGCAGCGGCGACCTTCGCCCAGGCCGACTCGTCGCTGAGCCCACCGTGCACGATGAGCACCACCGGGCCGGATCCGTCCTCGGCCACGACGACGTCGGTGCCGTCGGCGGAGGTGATCGTCATCAGGAGACGTTATCCCTCGTCACGGTCGGCCGCGCTCCAGGCTGTCGGATCGATTCGAGATACGTCACCGGAGTGCCCGAGCGGAGGGTGTACTCGATCTCGGATAACGCCTCATATTCCAGCAGGTTTGTCGTGCACAAGGTGCGCCCGGCGGCACCTTGTGCACGACAAACCCGCCCGTCCCACGGCCGTTAGGGTTGCTCCTCGTGCGCGTGGTGGTCCTGGGCTCGAGCGGCCTCCTCGGCCGAAGCATCGTTGCCGACCTGAGTCGTCGAGGACACGGGGTCGTCGGCATCTCGCGCCGCGGTCTGCACTGCCCGGAGGCACCCTCGGCATCCGCCGTGGCGCTCGACGTGGTCAGCGCCGACGATGCCGGCCTGGACCTGGCCCTGGCCGGCGCCGATGCCGGCGTCTATTGCCTTGGGCCCGACGACCGCGAACGAGTGCCGGCACCCGCCGAAGACTACTTCCAACGGCTGCTCGTCGCCCCCACCGTGCGCGTCGCGGCCTCGGCCGCCCGCACGGGACTCGCGCGGCTGGTGATCCTCGGGTCGTACTTCACCGCGTTCGACCGGATGCACCCGGAGTGGCACCTCGCGACCCACCACCCCTACATCCGGGCGCGGCGTGATCAGCGGGAGCGTGCCCGCGCAGCCGCGGCGGGTGTCGAGACCAGCGTGCTCGAGATCCCCTTCGTGTTCGGCGCCCTCCCCGGCATCGTGCCGATGTGGAAGTCCTATCTCGACGAGCCCACCCGACGCTCCCCGCTCGTCGCCTACGCCCCGGCCGGCACGAATGCAGCGGTCACGAATACCGATGTGGCCCAAGCCGTTTCCGCGCTCGTCGGCGGGGACATCGCACCCGGCGACCACCCCATCGCCACCGACAACTACTCCTTCGTGCGGCTGACGCGCGTCATCGCGGACGCACTGGGTCAGCGAAGCAAGCGCATCGTCACGGTGCCGACTCCGCTGCTCGCCGCCGGCATCCGGGCCGAAGGGTGGCGCGTGCGCCTGACCGGCAAGGACTCCGGCCTGACCCTGCGCTACCTGGCCCGCGACGTGCTCGGCCGCGACCTCGGACTGGACACCGCTGCATACGGCAGCGCTCTCGGGCTGGCGCCCCGGCCCCTCGACGACGTGATCGCCACGACCGTCGCGGCCTGTCGTGGCGGCGGCGGTGGCGGCGGCGGGAGCTGGTGAGCCCGCGGCATACGTGCGACACCAGAGCCTCTCCCCGGACAGTTCGTCGCTCGCCGCGTTCCCGGTGGCCCGTGAGAGCCTGACGAGGTGGCCGTTCGCGTCCTGCTCCTGCCGAGCCCGCTCCTGCCCGGCGCGGCGTATGACGACCTGGTCGCCGCGCTCGCGCGCGGTGGTGTTCAGACGTCTCTCGCGTCGGCAGAACTCAGGCCCGGTGCGGGCGCGCCGGATCTTATCGAGCGATGGGCGGCGCACGCGGGGTCGGACCTGCTGCTCGTGGCCCACAGCAATGCCGGCTACCTGGCGCCGGCCGTACGCGGCGGCGGGCGGCAGCCGATCGTCTTCCTGGACGCCGCGCTCCCCCCGGCGAGCGGGCGCACTCGCCTGGCCCCCGCGCCGTTCCGCCGGCACCTCGACAGCCTCGCCGACGACGCCGGCAACCTCCCACCGTGGACCCGCTGGTGGCCGCGCGCGGACCTGGCCGCCGTGATTCCCGACGCGCGATTCACCGAGATCGACGCCACCGCCCCACACCTGCCGTTGTCCTACTTCGACGACCAGGTGACCGTGCCCCCCGGGTGGTCCGACGGACCGAACGCGTACCTCGCCCTAGGCGACACGTATGCCGAGGAACTCGCCGTCGCCCGCGCTCGGCGCTGGCCCCACGCGCGCCTGGACGGCGGCCACCTCCATTTCCTCCACGAGCCCGACGCCGTGGCCGGCGCCCTGCTCGACCTCGCCGCCCGATTCGCGTGACGGGTCTGCCCGACGGAGCGGAGCGAACCCGGCGACGCCCGGACTCCAGGAGCCCGGGATCTCGATCGGGCAGGTGGCCTTGCTTGCTGACAGGCAGTTCTGCAGGCGACCCCGGATCCCACCCCAGCGAGTCGCCGCTACGTCGGCGGGAGGCCCTGCTCGATTCGCTCGACGGCGCGCTTGGCATCGGCCAGTCCGACTCCGGTCGCGTCCCGATAGGCCTTGATGGCGGCGATCTTGCGGCCCGACCGCAGTTGATCCTGCACGGCCGCAAGGTGGGACTCGTCCGGCGGTATGCCGAGGTGCTCGGCGATGCGACGTAGCTGCGTTTCCTGGCGCTCGAGGCGGGCCCGGATCTCCTTGTGCTGGGTGGTCGCCTGCTGGTTGAGGACGATGAACAGCAGATAGCCGACGGGGAGAAGCAGCAGCCACATCCAGTCCATGACGGGGACGTTACCCGGCCGCGCACCTCGCGCCCGTCTGGCAAGGTGGCCCGTATGCGTGACCTGATCGAGATCGTAGTTGGCGCGGCGCCGGTGGAGGCGATCGTGGCCCAGCCCGGCGACGACGGCCGGCACCCGGGCGTGCTGCTCTTCATGGACGCCTTCGGCCTGCGCCCCCAGATCGAGGCGATGGCCGATCGGATCGCCTCCTGGGGGTATGCCGTGCTCGCCCCGCACACACTATATCGCTCGGGGCCGGTCGCGGAGGTCTCGCCCGCGGCGGACCTGCACGATCCGGACACTGTCGCAACGGTTTTCAAGCGGGTCATGCCGATGATCGGCCGACTGGACGGTGCCGCCGCGGCCGTCGACGTTCCGGCGTATGCCGCGGCCCTGCGCGCGCTGCCCGGCTGCGCGCCGGGACCGATCGGGGTCACCGGCTACTGCATGGGCGCCCGACTGGCGACCCGCGCCGCCTGCCTCGATGCCTCCGTCGCCGCCTGCGGCGGCTTCCACGGCGGCCGGCTGGCCACGGACGCACCGGACAGCCCCCACCTCGGGTTGGGATCGGCCCGGGCGGCCTTCGTCTACGGCCACGCCGACAACGACGCCGGCATGGACGCCGCCGCGCAGGAGCGGCTGGATCGGGCGCTCGCGGAGGCGGGGCTGCGGCATACGACCGCGGTGTATCCCGGGGCCCGACACGGGTTCACCATGGCCGACACGGGTGCGTACGACGCCGCGGCGGCCGAGCGCCACTACGCCGAACTGCGCGCGCTCCTGGACACCAGGCTCACCTGACGGGACTCGACGCCCTGAGCCGCGGGACCGGATGGCGCTCGGTATGGTCGACCAGGGTTGGTGACGACCCACCAGGAAGGCGGACTGATCACATGGACCCGTATGCCGCGGCCCAACGGCTCGGCCGCGAGTTGCTCGCGATCGCCCACGACGACGACTCGGTGTCGATGCGCCGCTCCATCGCCACGATCGCGCGAATGCTGGGTTCGCCGAGACCTTCGGCCGAGGATTGGGACGAGTTGCAGAGTCATCTCGAGCGCCTGCACATATCGGTCGAGCCGGACCTGACGGCCAGGGCCTCGGGCCGCGTGATGCTGTCGGCGACGCCGTCCTTGACCCGGGGCTGGGTCGAACTGTCTGCCGGGCAGTTGGCCGCGGTCGCGCCGGTCAACGCCTGGCTCCTGATCGGAGACGAGGCGAGCCTACCGGATCTGAAGGACCCGGGATTGCTGTCCGCAGGTCTGACCTGGACCGGCTCGAAGCAGGCGCAGCAAGGTGACCTGCTGTTCATCTATTTCATGGCTCCGGACAAGCATGTCCGATTTGCCGCCAGGGCCGCCGCCGACCCGTACTTCAGCGATGAGCATGAGGTCAACAAGAAGGTGCCCATCGATCGGCGCCAATGGTGGATCCCCCTTTGCGAGCCCGTCGAGCTGGCACCCATCCCCGCCAAAACCCTCTGGCAGGTCTACGGCTCTGTCATGAACCTTCGGGGCCGCCCGAGTCACTACCTGAAACCCGCGGTCGCGGAGCAACTCATCGCGCGTGGCAAACCCGCGCGACCCACCCGGGCGAGCGATGGCACGCTGAAAACGCCCACAGGCCGACCCGAGTTGCCGCATCCCGCCACCGCGACCCTGGCTCAATTGCGGGACATCGCCGACGGCGGTTTCCGGACCGAGGGTGAGGTCGAGCAATATGTCGTCGAACCGCTGATGCGACTGGCCTTGACGCGCCACCGCAATGCGCGACTCGAGGGACAAGTCCGGGTCGGCCGCGGGCTGGCCGATTTCGTGGTCTATCGCGAGTCCCGGCCGACCGGCGTGATCGAGGTGAAGTTGGGCACCCACCTTCGAGCCGATTCGGCCCAACTCCACCGCTACACAAGCACCTTGGGTGTGCCCGGGATGCTGATCGACTCGGGCCGGATCTATCTGTCGAGCGGAACCAGACTCATCCGCGAGATTCGCCGACGGTCCCTGTCTTCGACCGACCTTCGACAGATCGGGGACCACCTCGCGGCGAGTCGCTGACGTCCGGACGAAGTCGGCACCGTTCCGGGCGACGTGGTCGCGATCGGAATCAATTTCGGCCGAGAGGTCGCCTGGGTGCGCAACATCGCGGCCGCCGGGGGCGCCACGATGACCCTGCGCGGGTGGCGGCTCACCCTGGTCGAGCCGCGGATCGTGCCGCTGGCCGAGGCGGCCGCCGTCTTTCCGCGCTGGTTAGCGCTCGGGGTGCGGGTCGTCGTGCGCACGCAGGAATGCCTCGTCCTGATGGTGGATCGGGATGAGCCGGCCTGACCTGTCGAGCGCCCGGATCGGGAAGACTGGGGATGTGAACGAGACAGGCCAACACGTCGACGACCTCGTCGAGCGGGTCGGGCGACGCCTGCGCGACCAGGGCGAGCGCCTGACCGGCCCGCGACGGGCCGTGCTCAGCGCCCTGGCGAGCCCCGCCGGACACTTCACCGTCGAACAGGTCGCCGAGCGCGTCGCCCGCATCGACCCGAGCGTGCACCTGGCCAGCGTCTATCGCTCCCTCGAGGCCTTCGACCGGCTCGGCGTCGTCCAGCACGTCCACCTCGGGCACGGCAGCACGGCATACCACCTCGTCGACGACGTCGGCGCGCACGCGCACGCGCAGTGCCGCGTATGCCGCGCGGTCGAGGATGTGCCGCCCGACTACCTCGACGAGGCCGCCCGCCGACTCGCCGATGCGACCGGGTTCCGGCTCGACCCCACCCACGCGGCTCTGTCGGGGGTGTGCGCCGGCTGCCGGGCCGCCGAGGGGACCTGACCCCAGGCCCCGACCGCGACGCGAGCCCGGCTATTGCGACCCACTTGCACTAGAGTCGCCGGGTCGGGCTCGATGGCGCGGAAGGACGGTCCATGCACATCCCGGACGGCTACCTCTCGCCGCAGACGTGCGCCGCGGCATACGTCATCGCGATCCCGACCCTGGCGATCGCCTCCCGGCGCGTCGAACGGGTCGTCAAGACACGGCACGTGCCGATGCTGGCGATGTTCGCGGCGGTCAGCTTCCTCATCATGATGTTCAACGTCCCCATCCCGGACGGGACCACGGCCCACGCGGTCGGCGGGGTGATCATCGCCATCGTCCTCGGCCCCTGGGCGGCCGTCATCGCCGTCTCGGTGGCGCTGCTCTTCCAGGCGCTGCTCTTCGGCGACGGCGGGGTGCTCGCCTACGGCGCCAACGTCGTCAACATGGCGATCGTCATGCCGTTCGTCGGCTATGGCGCCTACCGCCTCCTCGCCGGCCGCAGCGCACTGCGCTCACCTCGGCGGCTCGCCGCGGCGGCGATCGCCGGTTTCGTCGGCATCAACGCGGCGGCTCTGGCCGCGGCGATCGAGTTCGGCCTCCAGCCGATGCTCTTCCACACCGCCGACGGCACGCCGCTCTATGCGCCGTACTCGCTCACGCAGACCATCCCGGCCATGGCGCTCGCCCATCTCGTCGTCGCCGGCCCGGTCGAGGCGCTGCTGACCACCGCCGTCTTCGGCTATCTCACTAGCGCCAACCCGGCGGCCCTCGAGGTGACCCACCCCGGCCTGGTCACCGGGTCGGCCAGGACGGGGCCGGGCTGGAGCATCCCGGCCAAGGTCGCGACCGGGTTCGTCGCCGCCCTCGCCCTGCTCTCGCCGCTGGGCCTCCTGGCACCCGGCGGAGCCTTCGGCGAGGACGCCCCCGAGGACCTCGACCTCGGCTCCCTCGGACTTCGAGCCATCCCCGCCGGTATGGAGCGCTACACAGGCTTCTGGAGCCACACCGTCCTCGGCGGCTACGGCTTCCGCAACGGCGACAACGCGACGCTCGCCTATTGGCTGTCCGCCGTCGTCGGCGGCGCCGTCGTCGGGGCGGCGATCTATCTGCTCGGCCGGCTCCTCGGCGGCGTCACGGCCCGGGGATCGGCCACGCCCGCCGCGCGGCGCGCCTCCGCGCACGAGCAGTGAGCCACCCCTCGTGAGCCCGACGCCGTGAACCAGGTCCGCACCGACACCCCCGCGTGGCTCCTCGCGACCGAGCCGACCATGTGCCCCTGCGGGTGCATCGGCCGCCGCCGCAAGGTCTCCTTCCTCGAGAAGACCCTCGGCGACAGCGCCGAGGTCGTCCGCCACGCGATGTATGCCGAGTCGCCCGGTCGGCAGCGCGGGCTCTGGCGCGTCGATCCCCGGGTCAAACTCGTCGGCCTCGTCGCGCTGCTGGTGGGCGTCGCCCTCGTCCACAGCCCGCTCACCCTGCTCCTCGCGTATGCCGCGCTCGTCGCGGCGGCGTGGGCGGGCGGCATACCGATGACGTCGTTCCTGCGGCGGGTGTGGCTGGTGATTCCCCTGTTCACCGCCATCGCCGTCGCCCCGGCGACCCTCGACCTCATCACGCCGGGCGACCTCGTCGTCCACCTGTGGAGCTGGGGCGGCACCCCGCACGGGCTGACCCGACAGGGGCTGCTCAGTGCCGTCCTGATCATTCTCCGGGTCGCCTGCTCGGTGTCGCTGGCGCTGATGGTGACGATGAGCACGCCGTGGAACCGGCTGCTCGCCGCGCTCGGGTCGCTGGGTGTGCCCCGCGTCTTCGTCATGATCATCGCGATGGCGTACCGCTATCTCTTCGTCCTCCTGGGCACGATCACCGACCTCCTCCTCGCGCGCAAGGCCCGGACGGTCGAACCGTCGAGTCACGGCGAGGGCGATCGCCGGTTCGCCGGGGCCGCGCTCGGCACCGTCCTCGGGAAGTCCACCCACCTCGCCGAAGAGGTGCACCAGGCGATGGTCGCCCGGGGCTACACCGGGCACCATCACAGCCTCGCCGCGGCCCGGGTCCGAGCCGTCGACCTGGCCCTCCTCCTCGCGGCGTTCGCGGCCGCGATCGCCCTCCAAGGAGTCGACCATCTCCTCCGCTGACACCCTGTCGTCGGCCGCGGCCGCCGGGATGGTCTATTCGGCCCGCGACCTGCGCTATCGCTATCTCGACCGATTTCCCGCGCTCGACGGCGTGTCCTTCGACATCCGCGCCGGTGAGCGGGTCGCGCTGCTCGGCGCCAACGGGTCGGGGAAGTCCACCCTGCTGAAGATCCTCGACGGGCTCGTCTTCCCCGACTCGGGGACCCTGACGGCCTTCGGCTCGGCGCTGACCGAGGACGTCCTCGCCGACGAACAGTTCAACCGCGACTTCCGGTCCCGGGTGGGGATCGTCTTCCAGAACCCCGACACGCAGGTGTTCTCGGCGACCGTCCGGGAGGAGGTGGCCTTCGGCTGCCTCCAGCTCGGCCTGTCGGCGGCCGAGGCGCAGACCCGGGTCGGCGACGTGCTGCGCCTGCTCGAGATCGCCGACCTCGCGGATCGGGCCCCCTTCCAGCTCTCGGGCGGCCAGAAGAAGAAGGTCGCCCTCGCCTCGGTGCTGGTGATGAACCCCGACGTCATCCTCTTCGACGAACCCACGGCGGCGCTCGACCCCCGGACGCAACACTGGCTGATCGACCTCATCGGTCAACTCGGGGAGGTCGGCAAGACCATCGTCATCGCCACCCACGACCTGCACACCCTGGCGGACCTGACGACCCGGGCCATCGTCTTCGCCGAGGATCACACGATCCGGTCCGACGGCCCCACCGTCGACATCCTGCGCGACCACGCGACGCTGCACGAGGTCAACCTCGTGCACGATCACTCCCCCCGGGGACTCCGGGGTCGGCCGTGATGGCGGTGCCCCCGGCCGGATCAGGCCCCCGGCGGACGGCCCGGGGAGTCGAGCCAGGCGTGGAAGAACGCGTCGAGGTCACGCCCGGAGATGCGCGCGGCCATGCTCTCGAACTGAGCGGTGCGGGCCGGCTCGCCGGACTTCACGGCATACCAGGACTTCAGGATCCGGGTCATGGTCGCCGACCCGACGCGCTGCTGCAGCCGGAAGAGCGCGGCGCCGCCTCGCTCGTAGACCGCGTCGGCGAACAGATCGTCCGGTCCGGGGTCGGTGACGATCTGCCCCCACTCGCCGGCCATGTCCCGAACGGCCACGCGATAGCTCGCCTCGAGGGTTCTGCCCTCCCGGCTGTATGGCGATGCGCGCCACAGCCATTCGGCCCACGTCGCGAAGCTCTCGTTGAGCCAGATATCGCGCCACTGCCCGAGCGCGACCGCATCGCCGAACCACTGGTGCCCGAGTTCGTGGGCGATGGTCGCCTCGTCGTCCTCGTTCGCCATCAGCAGGGTCCGGGTCTGGGTCTCGAGCGAGGCCCCGGCCTGGGTGTCCTGGTCGACGATGTGCCCATAGGAGTGGAAGGGATAGGGCCCGAACTGTGTCGACAGGTAGCGCATCATCGCCGGAACCTTGGCGAGTTGCCGTTCGAGGCGACGTTGTTTGGCCGGGGAGAAGTCGCGATCGATGGCATTGATCACCGGTATGCCGTCGACGTACGTCGTCGAGAGACGGTAGTTGCCGATCCCCAGCGTGGCGAGATAGGGCGCCATCGGGTCCTGCGCCCGCCACCGGTAGGTCGCGTGGGTGGCATCGACCGTCTTGCCCGCAGGGACCCCGTTGGCCACGGCGACGAGGGCGCGGGGCACCGTGGCGGCGATGGTGAAGGTCGCCTTGTCATAGGGCAGGTCGTTGCAGGGGAACCAGGTCGAGGCCCCGGTTGGTTCGGCGGAGACGACGGCACCGTCTCGGGTGGGGATGAAGCCGGTGTAATAGCCCGCAAGCATGGGCGGCCGGCGCATCAGGTGTCCGTAGCCGACCTCCACGGTCACCCGCTCACCCGTGTCCAGGGTCCGGGCCGGCGTGATGACGAGCTCGCCGCCGGTGTGCGTGGCCCGCGCGCGCCTGCCGTCCACCCTCACCGAGCGGACATCGAGCCGTGACGAGAGGTCGAGATCGAACCGGGCCAGCTTCTGCGTCGTGTGCAGGGTGATCGTCGCTCGTCCGTCGAGGCGGCCGACGAACCCACCCCCGGACGCCGCCCGTTGCTGGGATCGGGGCAGATACGGCTGTGGCACATAGGTGATCTGGAGGTTGTAGTCGTCGACGTCGATGCCCCCATTGCCGGCGAGTGGGTAGTACTGGTCACCGCCACCCGGGGACCCGATGGTGTTGACCGCCGCCGGCGAGGCTGCCCGCGGCGCGATTGCCGACGCCCCCTGCGCGGTTGTCATGGCGAGGGCGGCGGCCCCCGCCAGCAAACCGGCCCGGCGGGCCATCCGTTCACGCATACGGCACCTCACTTCTGGTCCGATCCCGCTGACGCCCTCTGGATAGTGCCCGCCCCGGTATGCCGCTCGCAACCCGTCACGTGACCTGCCGTTGTCGGTGGTGCCTGTCAGGCTGACGTCAGGGCCTCACCCACGAGGCCACGGGCGACGGGAGGCGCGATGAACGCGAACGGAACGGCACGGCATACGGACCCGTTGCGGATCAGCGGGGCGTCGTCACGGCCACGCCCGTCTGTGGCCCCGCTCACAAGACACATCCGTTACATCTCGACTAGCGTCGAGCGCATGTCTGCGCGCCGCCGCATCGCCCTCATCCGTCGCACGCTCGCCATCCTGGCGGGCGCGGCCCTCGCCCTCACCGCCCTGACGTCGACCGCCACGGCGGGAGCGCCGGCCGCGGCCCCGGCCCCCGCGAGTCGACCGGCGCCGTGGGCGAGCCCGGGGACCCTCGCCCCCGACGCCGCAGCGACCTCCGGAGCGCGCAGCGGAGGACACCTCGTCCTCCCCGCGAGCACGCTGGGGACGGTCGCCACGAGCGCCCGCGCCGACGCCCACCACCTGCCGACGGCCGCCGAGGCGGCGCGCAACCCCGGAATGCACTCGATCGCCTACCTGCCCGTCTTCTGGACCTCGACCAAGCCGTCCCAGGACCCGCAGGCCGGCGCCTCCACCTATGTCGCGCGCGCCGACACCTACTGGCGGCAGGCCTCCGACGGCGCCGTCTCGGCCGAACTCGCCTGGACCACCGACTGGAACCGGATCTCGCTCAGCGCCACCGAGGTCGCGACATGCGACCGGAAGGCCATCTATCGCGAGGTCGCGCCTCTGGTCAGCGGCGGGAGCGCCTGGGCGCACGTCCTGGTCAACCTCCCCTACAACGCGGCCTGCGACTGGAGCGACCTCGAATACGTCGGGGTCACCAGCGAGGGCTGGGGCCTGACGCTGACCAATGGTCTGATCGTCCCCAAGGACGACGTCATCAACCGGGCCATGCTGCACAACAACGGCGTCCTCGCGACCGACTCCCTCCTGTGCACCGACGCCGACGGCGGGTGGGTGCCGTTGTCGAGCACGTGCACCAAGAGCTACTACACCGACCCGTGGAGTCCGGCGGGCGACCTCCCCTACGGCTACGGCCACACGGGGATGCCGCAGGTCGAGGAGCTCGCCCAGTTCGGCCTGCTCGCCGCCAGCAACTCCCGTGAGGTGACACCGGGGGCGGCGTCCGCGGCATACAGCCTCCTGCCCGTCCAGGTCCCCGGCACGGGCGTGAAGGCGCTGTGGTTCGCGATGGACGGCTACTGGTACATCCTCGAGTACCGCGTCCCGACCGGCGTCGACGCCTGGACGGACGACAAGACGTTCGTCGGCCCCGACGGGGTCACCCGGACCATGCCCGGAGGCGGCGTCGTCCTGACCCGCACCCGGATCGGCGATTCGACGCACCGCTACGACGGGGAACTCATCACCTTCCACCAGCCCGTGCCCGGGCAGGAGGACACCGCCCGGCACCCCGGCCTGGAGGCCGGCGAGTCCTACACCGCACCGGACGGGCTCTTCGCGATCACGGTCAACTCCGCCAACACCGCACAGGCGACCGTGCAGTTGAGTTTCCCCGGCCTGACCAAGGTCGCCCGCTGGTCCGGCTCCGACCGGTATGCCGCATCCGCGGCCATCTCCGCGCGCAGCTTCTCGCCCGGCGTCGCCACGGCCTATGTCGCCTCCGGTGAGATCTACACCGACGCCCTGTCCGGGGCCCCCGTCGCCGGCATGACCCGCGGGCCGGTCCTGCTGACCAAGCGCGACGAGCTGCCGTCGGCGATCAGCGCCGAGTTGGTGCGCCTGCACCCCGGCCGGGTCGTCATCCTCGGCGGCGCCAACACGATCACCGACAACGTCGCGGCGGCGATCCAGTCCGCGCTGGGCGTGACCCCCGTCCGCTGGTCCGGGCCGGACCGGTTCGCGACATCGGCGGCGATCTCCGCGGCGAACTACGCTCCCGGGGTCGACGCGGTCTATGTCGCGAGCGGTCGCGTCTTCCCCGATGCCCTCTCGGGGGCCCCGGTCGCCGGTCGCGACAACGACCCGATGCTGCTCGTCGACACCAACGCGGTGCCCGCGTCCATCGCCACCGAGTTGACCCGCCTCGCGCCGCAGCGGATCGTCGTCCTCGGCGGACCGAGCACCGTCACCGACGACGTCGAGGGCCAGTTGACGGCGTATGCCCCGCACATCGAACGGTGGTACGGCGCCGACCGCTTCGCGACATCGGTCGCGGTGACGAGCCAGAGCTACGCGGCGGGTGTCGACACCGCCTACATCGCCAGTGGCCGGGTCTACACCGACGCCCTGTCCGGGGCCCCGGTCGCCGGGATGACCGGCGGTCCGGTGCTCTTGACCGACACGACGAAGCTCCCGTCCCTCACGGCGAGCGAACTGGCCCGGTTGAAGCCGCATCGGATCGTCGTCCTGGGCGGCTCCAACACGATCTCGTATGGCGTTCAGGCCTCCCTGAGCGCCTACGTGACCCCGTAGCCGGACGAGCCGCCGCCGGGCGGGCTCGAGGCACGCAGGCCGGGGTCGGCTGCACGCCGACCCCGCCGTGAGCGCCCACTCGTGGCGCGCGTAGCGTGGACGCACGCTCGCAGAAGAGACGAAAGAGGCGGCGCCATGCGTGAATTCGCGGTCCCCACGACATACGACCTCGACGAGAGCGGCATCCTCGCCCGGCTCCCCCGCCGCCGGGCTGCCGAGCGCCCCCATCACGTGTCGTTCGAGCGGTTCGAGAACGGTCAGTGGCATGCCGTGACCGCCAAGACCTTCGCCGCCGCGGTGACGGCGACGGCCAAGGGACTGATTGCCTCGGGGATCCAAGCGGGCGATCGGGTGGCGATCATGGCGGGGACGCGGTTCGAGTGGGTGCTCCTCGACTGCGCGATCTGGGGTGCCGGAGCGGTGACCGTCCCGATCTATCCGTCGTCCGCCCCGGCCCAGATCGAGTGGATCGTCGCCGATTCGGGTGCGCGGATCCTCCTGGTGGACAACGCGGCTCAGAAGCGACTGACGCTCGATGCGCACCTGCCCGAGGGGGTCGAGGTGCTGACCATCGACGAGGGGGCGGTGGACGACCTGCGCCGCCGCGGGTCCGATCTGCCCGACGAGGTCGTCAGTGAGGCCCTGGCCACCCTCGCCCTCGACTCCCCGGCGTCCATCGTCTACACCTCCGGGACCACCGCGCGACCCAAGGGATGCGTTCTCACCCACCGGAATCTGCTCGCGGAAGTGCGCGCGATCCTCGCGCATCCGACCGGACAGGAGGCCACGGCATACGGAAAGCGGACGTTGATGTTCCTCCCCCTCGCGCACGTTCTCGCCCGCGCGGTCACGTATGCCGCGTGGGAGGGCGGCGCCACCGTCGGGTTCTGGGGGGACTTCGGGACCGTGACGGACAAGTTCGCCAGCTTCCGGCCGACCTTCGTCCTCGGCGTGCCGCGGGTGTTCGAGAAGGTGCACGAGGGGGTGCGCGCGAATGCCGCCAAGGGCGGTCCGGTGACCGCGGAGATCTTCCGGCGCGCGGAGCAGGTGGCCATCCGCTGGAGCGAGGCGCAGGGCGGCGACGGACTCGGCGATCGACGGCGGCCCGGCCCGCGGCACCAGGCGGAGTACGCGCTGTTCGACCGGCTCGTCTATGGCAAGGTCCGCGCCGCCCTCGGCGGCCAGTGCGCCCTGGGGATCTCCGGTGGCGGGGCGCTCAATCCCCGCCTCGCCCACTTCTTCCGCGGGCTCGGGCTGCCGCTCTACGAGGGCTACGGACTGACCGAGACATGCGCGGCGATCACGGTCAACGGGCCCGGCTGCCAGCGCATCGGCACAGTCGGTATGCCGTTGAGCGGCAACGCGGTCCGGATCGCCGACAACGGCGAGATCGAGCTGCGCGGGGAGGTCGTCTTCCACGAGTACTGGAAGAACCCCGAGGCGACCGCCGCCTGCTTCGACGACGGCTGGTTCCGGACCGGCGACATCGGCCGGCTCGACCGGGACGGCTACCTGTCGATCACCGGCCGGATGAAGGAGATCCTCGTGACCGCCGGCGGCAAGAACGTCGTCCCCGGACCGATGGAGGACATCCTGCGCCAGCACCCGCTCGTCGGCCACGCCATGGTCGTCGGCGAGGGCAAGCCGTTCATCGGGGCGCTGGTCACCCTCGACGAGGCCGGGGCCCGCGCGTGGGCGCGGGAGAACGGCCGGGATCCCGGTGATCTCGTCGCCCTGGCGGCGGATCCGCAGTTGCGGGCGACGATTCAGGAGGCCGTCGACGAGGCGAGCGCCGGGGTGTCCAAGGCGGAGGGGATCAAGCGCTTCGTCATCCTCCCGCAGGATTTCAGCGAGGAGACCGGGGAGTTGACCGCGACGCTGAAGCTCAAACGGCACGTCATCGGGGCCGCGTTCGCCGACGAGATCGCGTCCCTGTACGGCTGAGGTGCGACGGATGCTCGGCTCAGATCGAGCCCTTCCGGCGGGGTTTCCCGGAGAGTGAGGCCGACGGCGCCCGCTCGTGGGCAGGTTACCGCCTGGCACCGGGCGGGAAAGCCGTGCCTCGTCAGGCGTTGAGGTGGGCGAAGAGGGGCTTGTTGCGGGTGTAGAGGCCGGGAAACTCCCGGAACAACCGGTCGTATGCCGCGCGGCGGCCCGGGTCGGGGGCGAACCGGGCGTCGACGGGAACCAGGGCGCGCACGTCACCGAGGCCGATCGTGTTGGTGGCGACGGCGAACCCGAGGGCGGCACCCCGCAGGCCGCCGATCAGCGGGTCGGCGACCCGCTCGAAGCGCCGGTCGCACACGTCGGCGAGGATCTGGCACCACAGGTCCGACCGAGCACCGCCGCCGAGCAGCCGGATCGGGTCCAACCGGCGCCCGGTGAACCGGTCCGCGCCGGCGATCAGCCAGCGGAGGTTGAAGGCGACGCCCTCGAGGACCGCGCGGGCCAGGTCCCCGCGGTCCGCGTCGAGCGAGACATTGTGGAAGCCGGCCCGGGCGCGCCGGTCATCGACCGGGGAGCGTTCCCCGGTCAGCCACGGGGTGAACAGCACCCCGCCCGCGCCCGGAGGTGAGGCAGCGGCGAGGGCGAGGAGATCGGCATACGGGATGTCGGGGGCGCAGGCGTCCCGGAACCACTCGAGCGCGCGGCCGGCGTTGTCCTGGTTGTCGGCGAGGACATAGCTCCCGTCGCCGAACCCCGGGACCGCCGCCATCGCCCGCACGACGTCGGTCTTCTTCGCCGGCACCGGGCAGGAGATCCACGCGGTCGTCCCGAGGCTCGCGTGCGGCTCGTACCGCCCAACCGCCCCCGATCCGAACGCCGACGCGTGCAGGTCCGGAGCGCCGGTCACCACACGCGCCGTCTCCGGTATGCCGATCGCCGCGGCGACGTCCGGCCGCACCGTCCCGACGATCGACCCGGACGGCACCAGGGGCGGCAGGCGCGTCGGGTCCACTCCCGCGAGCCGCACCAGCACCGGGTCGTATGCCGACCGCCCGAGATCGCGGTTGTCCGTCAGCCACGCCGCGGTCATCGACATCGGCGACGCCGCGGCGCCGCCGGTGAACCGCATGGTCAGGTAGTCGACCGGCTCGAGGTACCACCGGGCGCGGGCGCGGACCTCGGGTCGGTCGCGGTCGAGGTGGAGCATGTGGGCGACGGGGTCGGCGCCGGTGGGGCTCGGCATACCGCCGGAGCGGCGCAGCCACGTGGCGAGGGGGCGGGCCGCGTAGCCCGAGACGGGACCGCCGAACCGGGCGGCGGAATGCTCGGCTCCGCGGGTGTCGCTCCACATGAGGCATTCCCCGACCGGTCGCCCGGCGGAGTCGACGGGGACGGTGCTCGCCCACTGCCCGGTGCAGGCGACCCCGACGACCCGAGAGCCGTCGACGCCCTCGGCGATCCCACGGCGGGCGGCGGCGATGACGCTCTCCCACCACACCTGCGCGTCCTGGCGCGCGGCTCCGGCATGGACGACGTCGACGCGTTCGTGGGTCCACCAGAGGGGGACTCCGGTCAGGGTCAGGAAGCCGACCTTCGGGCCACCGCTGCCGAGGTCGACGGCGAGGACGAGTTCCGCGGCGGTCACGAGCCCGCGCCCCGCTGACCGCGCCGTCCGCCGCCTCGGGCGGCGCGCCCGCTCACGGGGCCGGTGGGAGCGACTGCTGGGTGTCGAGCATCCCGTCCATGATCGTCGTGATGACGCCCTCCATCGCCGGGGTCAGGCCGCCGATGACGCCGCCATAGAGGGCGGCCGATTGCGGAAAGCGGCCCTCGGCCTGCGCGGTCCGGGCATAGGCGACGGCGTCGGCGAGGTCGGCGGCGAAGGCCTCGACCACGCCCGGCTTGGTCTGCGGGCGAGTGACGGCGACGTGGATGGCGTTGGGGTACTGCTGCCCGTTGAAGCGCCACCCGCGCGGCTTCATGAAGTCGGCCACGTGATAGATGTCGAAAGCGTCGGAAGTGAAGGAGAAGCAGAAGCTCGGCTCGCCCATGATCCGCAGTTCCGCGTGGGCCCGGACGCTGTCCATCATCGCCGCGGCGGTCGCAAAGATCTCGCCGGCGATCCGGCGATAACCCTCCCGGCCGAGGTGGACCATCGAGGCCCACGTCGCCGCGAGCAGCCCGCCCGAGCGCGAGCCGTCCATGCCGGGCGACATGTATTTCCCGCCCGACCACCCGACCTGGTGGAAGTACTGCGCGTTGCGCAGCGCCTTGTCCCGGAAGACGACGACGGAGGAGCCCTTGAAGGCGTAGCCGTACTTGTGCGTGTCCGCCGAGATCGACGTCACCCCCGGCACCCGGAAGTCGAACGGCGGGATGCCGTAGCCGAGCTCCTCCCCGAACGGGAGGATGAATCCCCCGAGACAGCCGTCGACGTGCAGCCCGACGCCGCGGTCCAGGGCGAGCGCCCCGAGGTCGGCGATCGGGTCGATGGTCCCGTAGGGGTAGTTCCCCGCCGACCCGACGAGGGCGATCGTGTTGGCGTCCATCGCCGCGGCGACGGTGGCCGGGTCGACCAGGGTGGTCGCCGGGTCGACCGGGACGGTGCGGTTCTCGATCCCGAAGAGGTGACAGGCCTTGTCGAAGGCCGGGTGCGCGGTCTCGGGTTTGACGAGGTTGGGGAGTCGGCCGGTGGCGGGCGCGATGCCGCGGTGGGCGGCGGCATACTCCCGATAGGCGAGGATCGCGTGGAGGATGCTCCCGGTGCCGCCGCTCGTCACGAGGCCGGCCGGGGTGGTGTCGGTGACCGCGTCGGCGTCCATGAGGTCGAGGACCATGGCGATGATCTCGCCCTCGAACCTCGTCTGCGACGGGCACAGGTCCCGCTGGAGGGCGTTGACGTGGGCGAACTCGGCGAAGGCCTCGGTGAGGAAGGCGTAGTGCTCATGGTCGCCGCAGTACATCGTCCCGGAGATCTTCCCCGTCTCCCAGACGGCGTCCTCCTCGTGTGCCATCTGCGCGAGCTCGGCGATGATCTCCCTCTGGGATCGGCCGCGTTCGGGGAGAACACGATTGACCGGATAACGGTCGGCATAGGGGAAATCGGACATCGGTGGCCTCCGGGGGCCGGTGAGAGGACGAGCAGAACGAGGTTACCAGCGGGTATCGGGCCGGCCGCACCGACACTTCCGCCCTTTTCGTTCAGTCTGGTCTGTGTGCCCACTCCCGCGTGTGGGGCTCAGTCTGGCGTGGGCTCGGTCTGGCGTGTGGGCTCAGTCTGGCGAGACGATGCGGAGCGCCGGGAACGCCGTGCGGAATCGACGGGCGTCGCGGGTCAACAGCCGGTAGCCGCGCACTGCCGCATGTCCACCGATGTAGAAGTCGGGCAGGGTGGTCATCCGCGACCCGCCTCGCGCGCGATAGACCTGGTGGGCCTTCGCCGCGACGAACCCCGCGGCCCAGGGCGCCATCACGGTAGGAATCCGACCGGTACTACGCCATGTCACTCGAGTCCGTCCTATCGATCGCCGTCACCCGGCATGCTGTATGCCGTGACTCACGGACACGGCCTCGGCGCCCGCGCGGCGACGACGATGGCGGACATGCGCGCGGCGGCAGACCTCTTCGGGGCGGTGTGGGGGCGCACCGACGAGGGGGTCCCGATCGGCAGCGAGATGCTGCGCAGCCTCGCGCACGCGGACGGACTCGTCACGCTGCTCGAGGACGACGCCGGGACGCTGCTCGGGGCGGCGGCGCTGGGACGGGCGCGGCCGGGATCGGCATACAGCTATATCGCGGCGACGGCGCCGGGGCTGGTGCAACAGGGGCTCGGCGGGCTGCTCAAGCAGCACCAGCGCGTGTGGTGCCTGGAGCGGGACATCACCACGCTGAGCTGGACCTTCGACCCGCTCGTCGGGCGGAACGCCCGCTTCAACCTGACCAAACTCGGCGCGGTCGTCGACACCTACGAGCCGGAGTTCTATGGCGTGATGTCCGACCAGATCAACGGCACCGACCCCGCCGACCGGCTGGTGGCGCGGTGGGAGTTGGCCGACATCGGACCGCGCGCCGAACCGCCGGACCCGCCTGCGGGCGTGGACGGGATCAGCGGGCCGGGTGGGGCCGCGGCATACGTCCGGGCGGAGGGGGCGCGCTGGCTGCGGGTGCCGGGCGACATCGTCGCGCTGCGCCGGACCGACGCGGGTGCGGCGAGCGCGTGGCGGGCGGCGACGCGGGAGTGGTTCACCGACGCGTTCGGCGCGGGCTTCGCGGGGGTCGGCGTCACCCGGACCGGCTGGTATCACCTGATCTCGAAGGAGCCGTCATGAGGATCGCCCACGCCGAGTTGCGCTGGGTGCGGATGCCGCTCGTCGCGCCCTTCCGCACGTCGTTCGGCACGTCATACGACCGGGACACGATCGTCCTGCGGGTGGTGACCGACGGCGGGGTCGAGGGCTGGGCCGAGTGCGGCGCCGAGACCGATCCGCTCTACAGCGAGGAGTGGCTCGCCGGTGTGGAACTCGTTGTCCGCGATCACCTCTGGCCGCGGCTGGTCGCGCTCGGCGACGGCCTGACGGCCGCCGCGGTCAAGCCGGCACTGGAGCCGGTGAAGCGGCACTTCATGGCCAAGCACCTGCTGGAGACCGCGATCCTCGACGCCGAGTTGACCACCGCCGGTATGCCGTTCGGCACCTACCTGGGGTCGGTGCGCGACCGCGTGCCCGCCGGGGTGTCGGTCGGGATCATGGACGCCCACGCCGACCTCCTCCGCGCCGTCACGGGCTATCTGGAGGCGGGCTATGTCCGGATCAAGCTGAAGATCGAGCCCGGGTGGGACCTCGAGCCGGTTCGGTTGGTGCGCAAGGAGTTCGGCGACATCCTGCTCCAGGTCGACGCCAACACGGCCTACACGCTGATGGACGCGCAGCACCTGGCGCGGCTTGACGAGTTCGGCCTGTTGCTGATCGAGCAGCCGTTGCGCGAGGACGACCTGCGCGGGCACGCGGAGCTGGCGCGGCTGATCCGCACCCCGGTCTGCCTCGATGAGTCGATCACCTCCGCCCGCGACGCCGCGACCGCGATCGCGTTGCGCGCGTGCGCGATCGTCAACATCAAACCCTCGCGGGTGGGCGGCTATCTCGAGTCCCGCCGGATCCACGACGTTGCGGCGGCGAACGGCATACCGGTGTGGTGTGGCGGGATGCTCGAGACGGGGATCGGCCGAGCACCCAATCTCGCCCTCGCCGCGCTGCCCGGGTTCGTGCTGCCGGGCGACACCTCGGCCTCCTCGCGCTACTACGCGCAGGACGTCACGGCGCCCTTCGAACTCGACGCGCAGGGCTGCATCGGCGTGCCGACCGGCCCCGGAATCGGCGTCGCGGTGCTGACTGACGTCCTGGCCGGGTTCACCGATCGCGTCGTCCCGCTCACGCCCTGAAGCGGCCGCTGACGCGCATATCACCTGCGGATTCATCCCCACGTCACCCGCGGACGACCCCCGCGGGACTAGCATCGGAAGTGCGGCGGGTCGCGCCGCCTGGACGGCCCGAGCCTGGGCACGTCGGTCGCGCGACCGACCTCGGCCGCGTCGGAGTGGGCGATGAACGCCAAACCGGAGAACGGTGCCACGCAGCGTGCCCGGGTCCTCATACTGGGTGCCGCGGGCCGGGACTTCCACGACTTCAACGTCCTCTATCGCGACGATCCCCGAGTCGAGGTCGTCGCCTTCACCGCCACGCAGATCCCCGACATCGCGGGCCGGACCTATCCGCCGGAGTTGGCCGGTGCGCTCTATCCGGAGGGGATCCCGATCCTCGCCGAGGGCGAGTTGGAGGACCTCGTCCGGCGGCAGCGGATCGACCGGGTCGCCCTCGCCTATTCCGACCTCTCCCATCCTGCGGCGATGCATCTCGCCTCGCGCGTCATCGCCGCCGGGGCCGACTTCGTCCTCCACGGCTCGCGGCGCACGATGCTGCACTCCTCGCGGCCGGTCATCGCCGTCACCGCGGTCCGCACCGGGGTCGGGAAGTCGCAGACCACCCGCTATCTCGCCGGGCTGCTGCGCGACCGGGGGCTGCGGGTCGTCGCCGTCCGCCACCCGATGCCGTATGGCGATCTGGCCGCCCAGGCCTGCGAGCGGTTCGCGAGGCACGAGGACCTCGACCGCTACAACTGCACGATCGAGGAGCGCGAGGAGTATGAGCCGCACCTCGACAACGGCGTCGTCGTGTATGCCGGAGTGGACTACGAGCGGATCCTGCGCGCGGCCGAGGAGGAGGCCGACGTCATCCTCTGGGACGGCGGCAACAACGACATCCCGTTCTATGCCCCGGACCTGCACATCGTGCTCGCCGACCCGTTGCGCGCGGGGCAGGAATCGGCATACCACCCGGGCGAAGCCAACGTCCGGATGGCCGATGTCGTGATCGTCGCCAAGTGCGACTCGGCGACCGAGGAGCAGATCGTCGCGGTCGAGGAGGGGGTCCGCTCCCTCAACCCGCACGCCGAGATCCACCGCTGCGACTCCCCCGTCACGCTGGATCATCCCGGGCGGGTGGCCGGCCGCGCGGTCGTCGTCGTCGAGGACGGCCCGACGCTCACGCACGGGTCGATGACCTTCGGTGCCGGGGTGGTCGCCGCCCGCGCCGCCGGGGTCGCGCGGATCGTCGATCCGCAGCCGTATGCCGTGGGCTCCATCGCCGAGACGTATCGGCAGTACCCGAACGCGGTCGGTGTGCTGCCGGCGA
>JBDIAJ010000035.1:0-29698 GCA_039812345.1 Nostocoides sp.
TCGGAGGCGAGGAAGGCGGCGGTCTCCGCGACTTCCTCGGGAGTGCCGAGCCGGCCCTGGGCCTGCGCGGTCAGCGCACCGAACTCGGCACCGGTCGCGGCCTCGAAGGGCTGCACGAGCCGCTCGACCATCGCGGTGTCGATGAACGACGGGCAGATCGCGTTGACCCGGATGCCGGCGTCGCGCAGTTCGGTCGCGGCCGTCTGGGTGAGCCGGATGACGGCGGCCTTGGACGCGGCATACGCCCCGAGGAGGGGGACGCCGCCGAGGCCGGCCACGGACGACATATTGATGATGCAGCCCTGGGTGGCGGCGAGCGCGGGCACGGAATGCTTGATGCCGAGGAAGACGCCCCGGACGTTGATCGCGAAGATCCGGTCGAACTCGTCCTCGGTCATCTCCGGCAGGGGCTTGGCGATCTCGATGCCGGCGTTGTTGACCATGATGTCGAGGCCGCCGAAGCGTTCGGTCACCGCCGCGATCGCGGCCTGCACATCCGCGCTGCTGGTCACATCGCAGCCGATGCCGAAGGCGTCACCACCCAGTTGCGCGGCGGCCTCCTCGGCACTCGCCGCGTCGATGTCGGCGAGCGCGACCCGCGCGCCGTGCTCGGTGAACTTCTGCGCGATCGCGAGCCCGAGCCCGCGTCCGGCGCCGGTGATCAGCGCCCGCTTCCCTTGCAAGTGACTCATTCTTCTCCTTTGGTATGCCGTGCGGCTCGGTCGGTCGTGGGTGCTGGGTGCCGGGTCACCCGCGTATGCCGGTCAGGTTAGGTCCCGGAGTGCGGTTTCGGCGGCGTTGTAGCCGCCCATTCCGTGGACGCCGGCACCGGGTGGTGTGGCGGCCGAGCACAGGTAGAACCCGTCGGCGCCGGTGCGATAGGGGTTGATCGCGACGCGGGGACGCATGACGATCTGGACGGGGGAGTTGCGGCCGGTGGCGATGTCCCCGCCGACGTAGTTCGGGTTGTATGCCGCCAGTTCGGCGGTCGAGCGGGAGAAGCGCGCCCGGATCCGGGCGCGGAAGCCCGGCGCGAACCGCTCGATCTGGTCGATGATCGCCTCGCTCGCATCGCCGGCCCACCCGGCCGGGACGTGGGCGTAGGCATAGACCGGATTCAGGTCACCCGACGACCGCGAGGGGTCGATGACGTATTGCTGCCCGAGCAGCACGAATGGCCGGGCCGGCATCCGGCCCGCGACGATCGCCGCCTCCGCGGCGGCGATCTCCTCGAAGGTCCCGCCGAGGTGCACCGTCCCCGCGCGCCCGACGTCGGGGTTGGTCCACGGGATGTCGCCCTCGATGGCCAGGTCGAGCTTGAACGTTCCCGGCCCGAACCGGTAACGCCGGTATGCCCGCGCGGCCCGGTCGGGCTGCCGGTCGCCGAGGATGCCCGCCACCGCCGGGGGCGCGAGGTCGAAGAGCACGATGTCGGCCCCGGCGACCTGCGCCGCCGAGGTGACGTCGACGCCGGTCTCGACCCGGCCGCCGAGCGTGGCGAGTTTGGCGGCGAGGGCGTCGGCCAGCGACTGCGAGCCACCGCGGGCGACCGGCCAGCCATACGCGTGTGCGGCAGCCCCGAGCATCAGACCGACGGCCGCCGACACCGGCCGGTCGAGCCGGCCGAAGAGGTGCGCGGCCACCCCGGCGAAGAGGCCGCGCGCCTGCGGGTCCGTCCAGCGCCGGGCCACCACCGACGCGGGAAGAAGCGCGTTGATCCCGAAGCCCGCCAACGCGATCGGATGCCGCGGCAGGTGCGCGACCGGCTGGAAGAGCTCGGCGGTCAGTGCGTCATACTGCCGCGTGAGGGGTCCGAAGAGGCGCTCCCAGGACGGCCCGTCCGATCCCAAACCCGCGGCCGTCTCGGTGACGGAGCGGAACGCCAGACCCGCCGACCCGTCGTCGAAGGGATGTGCGAACTCGACCTCCGGCCAGAGCCAGTCGAGCCCGAACTCCTCGAGGCCCAACGTGCGCAGATACGGCGAGGCCACTCCCGTCGGGTGGAAGGCCGAGCAGTCGTCGTGCAGCAGTCCGGGCAGCGTGTTCTCGGAAGTTCGCATCCCGCCGCCGAGGCGATCGGCGCGCTCCAGCACGGTGACGGAGACACCTGCTTGGGCGAGCCGGATCGCGCCCGCGAGCCCGTTCGGGCCGCTGCCCACGACGTATGCCGTTGTCATGCCACTCCGTTCGCCTCGCGTCCGCGGTGCTTCAGTAGGTTGGTCCGGCGACGCCGGCCACCGCGGACACGGAGGCCTTCACCGGGCGCACCGGGATCGGGCCGTCGGGCAGCCAGCCCTGGGTGGCGATCATGTCGGCCACCTTGACGTATCCCTCCTCGATCAGGCCGGTGGCAAGGTCGTGGACGCGGTAGTGCTGCTCGCCCTTGCCGAAGGGCTCGGACTCGATGTAGACGACGATGCACTCGCCCGGCGCGAACTGGCAACGTCGCTGCATCTCGCGCATCAGTTGCTCGTCGTGCAGGTGACCGTCGCCGAACTGCCAGCCGAGCACGGTGGACGCGGCGAACTCGCCCTCGCGGATGTCATACCCCTGCACATCGGGCAGGTGCCGCTGGATCAGGGTGTTCAGGGCGCGGCCATGGGAGTGCAGCGAGCGCCAGGCGACGCACTTCTGCAGGAAGATCTCGGCGATCTCGTGGCCGTAGAGCAGCTTCAGTTGCTCGTACTGCGTCTTGGCGCCGGTCGTGACGTGCGTGTTGATCTTGTGCTCGGCGCCCTCGTGCTTGGTCGGGCCCTTCTTGAACGCCCATTGCGAGGTGGCCCAGTTGCCGGCGTAGTAGCGAGCCGCCGGCAGGAAGGAGATCGTGTCGGGCCGGATGTTGCCCCAGATGGGAAAGAGCACAAGCACCGCGAGCAGCGGCACCCACAGCAGCGGGTTGGCGTCCCACAGCGCATAGCCCTCCCACGCGCCGTGACCGAAGAACAGCCAGAAGGTCGCGAAGATGAACAGGATGTTCCACTCCAGCGGCACCGCCAGCGGGAACTGGCTGGTGATGAAGAAGTGGAAGAACATCATCAGTGCGACGAAGACCAGGGTCAGGTTCCGCCAGGGCGACATCAGCAGGACGAAGGGCACCAGGCCCTCGATGACCGTCCCATTGTGCGCGGCGAACCAGCCGAGCCGTGAGGGCTGCAGGTTGTTCGGCCAGTCCTTGTACATCAGCTTCTTCACCGCGGCCGGGCGGACGAGGGGCGCGTTGCTGAGCATCGGGGGCACGACGTAGGTGAAGTGCGGGCCGAGCTTGGAGAACGCGGCGCCCCACCAGACGACGCACATGACCAGCTTCGCGCCGACGACCATGTCGACATACGGGAAGAGCAGGAAGAGCACGCAGAGGGTCCAGTACTGCTCGCCGCGGGAGGCGAGGAAGAGCAGTCGGTCGCGCAGCCCGGCGACGACGAGCAGGACGATCAGCAGCGCGAGACCGGGCCGGGGCAGCAGGCCGAGCGACCCCGCGGGCAGGCCGGACCGGCCCTGGACCGGGTCGACGAGCAGGAGGTAGACCTCGGTGGCGAGGATCGCGGCATACAGCAGCACATCGAGGATCGAGCGGGACGCGCCCTTGGTGCCCGGGACCTTGTCCGGCCACGGAGGCAGCCGGATCGTGCCGGGCCGCAGCCAGTTCAGGCAGGCCTGGATCGGCGGCAGGAAGCGGAAGGCGAGCGGCCCGCTCGAGGCGCCGAGCCCGAGGATCTCGAAGAGCATCGTCCAGACGATCGCCTTCTGATAGACGATCGGCTCGCGCCAGACGGCCTGCCACATTCCCCAGTCCCACATCGAGCCGATGCCCGGGGTGGCGGCGATGAAGGCCATCCCGCCGAGAACGTAGCCGATGATCTTGACCGCATAGAGCAGGTGCACGGCGTATGGCGTGCCCATGCCCTGTGCCGCCCAGTCCTGCGCCAGCAGCCGCATCCGCTCCAGGTGGGGACGCTCGTCCCAGTTGCTGATGTCGAATGTCGGCATGGCCGGCTTGATCAAACCCATGCGCGCCAGGATGGCGACACTCCCGTATGCCGCTCTAGCGCGCGCGGCCACGAAGTGGCACCCTTCGCTTTGTGCCGACAGCACAAGCAGTCCCCACGCCCATCCGTAAGCTGGCGCGCGCCGTCGCCCCCGGCCGCGCCGCCTTCGTCGACGCCCTCGTCACCCTGACGCGCAGCGAGATCACCGAGCTCAACCACGACGACGACCTCGACGGGCTGCTGCACGCGAGTATCGAGGAGAACGTCTCACGTCTGCTGGTGATCCTGGCTGACGGTGTCTCGCCGACCGCGGCACCGCCGTCGGGGGCGATGGAGTACGCCCGGAGGCTCGGGGATTCGCCTGTGTCCCTGGCCGCGCTGCTGCGCGCCTACCGGATCGGGCAGGCGCGCTTCACCGAGCACTGCCTGACGGTGGCGTCGGGTCTGCCGACGCCACTGGCCGCGGAGCAGCAGATCTGGGTGGTCAACGCGATCAGCGCCTATCTCGATCACGTCTGCGAGCAGGTGACGATCATCTATCAGAGCGAGCACGACCGGTGGGTGCGCGGCCAGGTCGGGGAGCGGCTGCTCTGGTTGACGCGTCTGCTCGAGGGCGCGGAGGTCGACATTCGGGCCGCGGAGGCGGCGCTGGGGTATGGGCTGAGCGGGCCGCATCTGGCAGCCGAGATCTGGTCGGCGGCGTCACGGGCGGATCTGGAGGAAATCGCGGGCACGATAGCGCGTGCGCACGGGGCCCATCGCGGGGCGCTGATCGTCCGACGCGACGCGCGACGGGTCTGGCTCTGGTGTGCTGCGCGCACGAGCCCGGGGCAGACGCCGGTCGAGGCACCGCCGGGCGTGCGGGTCGCCTTCGGGCCGGTGCTGCCCGGGCCGGACGGCTTCGCGCGCACCCGGCGCAAGGCGAGCCGGGTGCGGGAGTTGATGGAGAGCGCCCGGCATACGCCCCAGGTGACCACCTATCGCGAGGTCGCCGCCGTTGCCGCGCTCACTGCGGACCCGGAGGCGGTGGCGGCGATGACACGCACGGTTCTCGGCGCGCTCGCCGGGCCCGAGGAACGCCTTGCCGAGTTGCGCGAGACGCTGCGGGTGTTCCTCGAGTGCGGGCGCAGTCATACGGCCACGTCGGCGGCGATGCATCTGCACCGCAACACGGTGAACTACCGGGTGGGCAAGGCCCTGGCGCTGTGCGGCCACGACGGCTCGACCTTCGACCTGCTGGCCGCGCTCAACGCCGACCGGTGGGCCCCGGCCCGGACCTGAGCGTGGCTTCGGGTGTGGGCCGGCGTCAGGCGGGCTTCCACACCTCGACGTGTCGCCGATCATCCGGCGCGAGCCACTCGGGTAGGCCGGCGTCGAGCGTCGCCAGCACACACCCGCTTCGGGCCGCCACATCGACCAGGTGCAGGTCCGTCACTTGCCGCCGCCCGCCGAGTACCCGGACGTCCACGTGCGCGTCGCTGAACGACGCCTCGTCGGGAACCCAGCGCCACGAATCCTGGGCGCGCAACGCGGCCAACGCCGCGAGGGCCTCGGCGGCCGCGACATCACGTCCGACGACCGCAGGAGTCAACAGCAGCCGAACGAGACCGCTTTCGGTCACTGGGGTCGTTGCGAACGCCGTCAATTCGCGGAAGGCGGCGCGTGCCGCTCGATGGTGGACGTGCTGGTCCCACATGAGCGCGAGAAGCGCGTTGACGTCCAGCAGTCGAGGCGACGCTGGTGCCCCACCCGCCGATGCGAGGTCAGTCATCGTCACGGTGGGCGGCGACGAGATCGTCGGTGACGAGATGCCCGGGAACTCCGCGAAGCACCAGGAGCCCGTCGCCGTCCGCGGCCGCCGACTCCAGTGTTGGGCGGGTGAGCCCGGCCAGGGCGAGGTCGGAGATGGCCCGGCCGAGCGAGGTCCCGTCGGCCCGCGCCTTGGCCCGACCGGCGCTCAGCACGACATCGTCAAGATCCAGAGTCGTCCGCATCAATACATCATAGCATCACTACACGCACTCAGGGGTCGCCCGGGGATTTGACGACCACGCAACTGGTGAGGTCGAGGTGGGCGCGGAGGCGCTCTGACAGGGTCGAGTCCAGGTTGCCGGCCGGGGCGATCTGGATCCGCACCAGGCCCTCCTCGCGGGCCCGCTTGAGTCATAACGCTGATGTGGAAGGCCGAACCGTCGTCGTGCAGCAGCCCTGGCGCTCTCGCCCCGTCGTCGCCGGACTGGTCTGATTAGCTCGACCGACACCGCCAACGAGCCGACGAGGACGCGCCATGCACCGACCCGAACCGAGCGATCACCCGGTCGACGACTACGTCGCGAGCCTTCCCGAGGCTCGTCGCGACCGGATCGCGGGGCTGTATGCCGTCGCGCGCGGGGTCGCTCCGGAGGCGACCGAGGGACTGAGGTACGGCATGCCGGCGCTGATCGTCGCCGGCAAGGGTGTCCTGGCGATCATGTCGACCGCCAAGCACATCGGGATCTATCCCTACTCCGGCACGGTGGTTCAGGCGTTTGCCGCGGAGTTGGCGGCCTTGGGAATCCCGACGACAAAGGGTGCGATTCAGCTCCCGGAGGCTGTCGACCTACCGACCGACCTGCTCACCCGGATCGTCACGACCCGACTCGGCGAGGTGGATCGCTGAGCCGTCAGGCGGCCGCCACCGCCCTGTGGTGGGCGACCTCGCGCAGGAGGTGCACCGCCCGGACGACAGCGCGGCGAGGTGCGGCCGCCTCGCTGACGAAGCCGACGATGCGCCGGCGGGGGGCCCCGTCCCCGGCGACGGGACGCTCGATGAGGTCCTCGCCGAGCCGGCCCATCGCCAGTCGCGGCAGGAGGGTGAGGCCGAGCCCGGCGGAGACGAGTTCGACAGCGGCGTGGTGGTCGCTGGTGCGGGCGACGTAGCGGGGGGTGGCGCCGAACGCGGCATACGCGCGGCGCAGAATGCCGGAGCAGGTGGTGTCGGCGGCGCCTTCAGCGATGAGGCGTTCGCCGGCGAGGTAGTCGAGCCCGATCTCGGGGTGGGTGGCGAGGGGGTGGTCGCGGGGGAGGACCACGACATAGGGCTCGACGAGCAGCTCGAAGCGGCGGTGGCCGTCGACGGTGGTCGGGGGGAGCGAGGGGTCTTCGGCGCGGAGTTCGATGTCGTAGGGGGAGCGGGGGCCGTCGACGACGTCGATGAGGTCGAGACTCAAGAGGAGAGAAGGGAATTCGGCCGCCAGAGTGCGCGCGACCTGCGGGATGAGGTATTGCCCGGCGGAGGGGAAGGTGCCGATCGACAGGGTGCCGGTGCGCCCTTCGCGCAGGTCGTCGACGAGACCGCTGAGCCGGCCGAGGGAGGCCATGACCTCCTCGCTGCCCTCGGCGAGGGCCAGGCCGGCCGGTGTCGGTGTGATCCCACGACCGGACTTCTCGAAGAGTCGCAGGCCGGTCTCGCGCTGAAGGGTGGTGATCTGCTGGGAGACCGAGGACGGGCTGTAGCCGAGGTTGGCGGCGGCGGCGTGGACGGTTCCGGCGTGGACGACGGCGCGGAAGACGCGGAGGCGGGTGGTGTCGATCACGAGCCGATCGTACGCCTAGAGCGAACGGTTGTGAAGAAACAATCGCTTGTGCTGTCGGGTTGGTGGGGTCACGCTGGTGGTCATGACCACGAGCTACAGCCGTTATGCAGATCTCCCCGTCGACCGCGACCTCGCGCGGATCCACGACGACCTCCGGGCTTTGGCGGCGCCGCTCGCCGGCGTCCCCGCCGGGCGCGGCGCCGCCCTCCGGTCCTGGCTGGGTCGGCACCGCCACACCTCCGGGATGCCGATCGGCCGGCTCCACCGCGCCTGACCCGCTGGTCGGGCGATCCGGTCCGGGCTCTCAGTCGGTCGTCCGCGCGTTGAAGGCGCGCAGGGCGAGCGGCGCGATGATCGCGGTGATCGCGAGCGACCAGATCAGGGTCGCCAGCTCCGGGTGGTGCAGCGGCCAGGGGGCATCGGCGCGGACGGCGGAGCCGGCCACGCCCCAGTTGTCGCGGAGGGCTTGGGTCAGCGCGCTGATCGGATTCCACTCGGCGAGGGTGCGCAGCCAGCCCGGCATGACATCGGTGCGCGCAAAGGCGTTCGAGAGGAACGTGATCGGGAAGATCGTGGTGAACATCAGCCCGTTGACGGCCTCGACCGAGCGCATCGCGGAGCCGACGAGGATGCCGATCCAGATCATCGCGAAACCGAAGAGCAGCAGCAGGGCATAGCCGAGCAGCCCGCGGCCGATGCCCTCGTGGATCCGCCAGCCGATGAAGAGCCCGGTCAGCGACATGACCGCCACGCCGATGCTGCTGTGGATCAGGGCCGAGATGGCCCGCGAGATCAGGATGGAGGATCGCCGGATCGGCAGGGAGCGCAGCCGGTCGACCATGCCCTTGCCGATGTCGGTGTTGAGGCCGATGGCGACGATGAACGAGCTGAACGCGATCGTCTGACCCATGATCCCCGGCAGGAGCCACGGCTTGTAGTCGACGCCGGGGATGTTGATCGAGCCGCCGAAGACATAGGCGAAGAGCAGCACGAACATCACCGGCTGGATGGTGACGTCGGTGAGCATCTCGGGTTGGCGCTTGATGTGGGTCAGGTTGCGCCGGATCAGCGTCAGGATCTGGCGGACCCGGTTCGCCCCGGTCGGAATCTCGACGCGAACCGGCGGGGGCGCGGTGTCGGTGGGCGCGGTCATACGGTCACCTCGTCGTTGATCGTGGTCTCGGCCTTGTGGCCGGTCAGGGCGAGGAAGACGTCGTCCAGGCTGGGTCGCTGCATCCCGAGGTCGTCGATCTCGATCCCCGCCTCCTCGAGGCGGGCGGCCACCTGGGCGAGGGCGGCGACGTCGCCACCGGGCGCGGTGAGCCGACGGGCGTCGACATCGACGTGCACCTCGCCGACCAGGCGGCGCAGGATCGCCGCCGCCGGCTCGACCGTGTCGTGCCGCGACAGGGTGGCCACGAGGCTGGTGGCACCCGACTGGTTCTTCAGCTCCAACGGGGTGCCCTGGGCGATGATCCGGCCGTGGTCGATCACGACGAGGCGATCGGCGAGCTGATCCGCCTCATCGAGATACTGGGTCGTCAGCAGCAGCGTCGTGCCGTCACGGACCAGATCGCGCAACACCTCCCACAACTCGACGCGGCTGCGCGGGTCGAGCCCGGTGGTCGGCTCGTCGAGGAAGAGCACGGACGGATGCGCGATCAGGCTGACGGCGAGGTCGATCCGGCGCCGCATACCGCCGGAGTAGGCCTTGACCACCTTGCCGCCAGCCTCGGTCAGGGAGAACCGCTCGAGCAGATCGTCCGCCCGCGCCCGCACCACCCGCCGGGGCAGGCCATACAGATCCCCGATGAGCCGCAGATTCTCCCGGCCGGTCAGCAGCTCGTCCACGGTGGCGCTCTGGGCGGTCAGGCCCATCGAGGCGCGCACCGCCTCCGGATCCCGTATGACGTCGTGCCCGGCCACCCGCGCCGTCCCCCGTGTCGGGACGGCGAGCGTCGTCATCATCCGCACGATCGTCGTCTTGCCGGCGCCGTTGGGCCCGAGCAGGCCGAAGACCGTCCCCTTCTGCACCTCGAAGCTGACGTCGTCGACGGCCGTGAAGTCGCCGAACGTCTTGACCAGGGCCTCCGCCTCGATCACTGGTGTCGTCATGGGGCCACTCTTTCAGGAGCCACCGACAGCCCGCCTCCCGATTGATTCGCGCTCTGGCCCTCGTCGGGCGATGCGCGACCGGCTGTCCGGTCCAGGGAGTCACACCGCGCACGGTTCTCGTCGAGGCTGCGACGCCCCGCCGTGGCCGACAGGCGGAGACGCCGGAGTCCACCGTCATCACCGTCACGCGGGTCCACGACGCCCCGAACCGGTCGGAGGATGTCGTCGTGCGCGCGGCGGTTCCCGAGGGCGGGAGCGTCACGGAGCTCACCGCGGACGCCGTCCCCGATGGCCTGACGCGCATGTTCGAGCTCAACGCCCGGTTCGTGCTCGCCGCGGACGGCATGGGCCTGTCCGTGGACGGACTCATCGCCACCCTCGAGAACGTCGAGATCGTGGTTGGGGACGTGACGTCCAGCCTCCCGGCCGCCGAGGTCGAAGCCCTAACCGAGGTCGGCATCGACCTGGCCGGCCGGCCAGGCGATCCGGCTGGGGTCGGGCAACTCGCCCTCACGCAGGCGCGGGTGGGCCGGTTCCGGGACGACGCCCTCACCGTCGCCGAGGCCGCCGCCCGGGTCGGACTCTCCACCAGCCGGATCCGGCAACTCATCGGTGCGGGCGATCTCATCGCGATCCCCGGCCAGGACGGCCACCTCCTGCCCGACTGGCAGTTCCTCGGTGACGCCTTCGTGCCTGCGCTCTCCACGCTCGGGACCGCAGCCGGGTCGGCGAGCACCGTGCACCCGCTCGCCCTTGCCCGGTTCATGACGCGACCCGACGTCGACCTCGTCGTCGACGGCCGGCCGATGACGCCGGTCCAGTGGCTCGTCGCCGGCGGCGATCCCGACCGGGTAGCCGCGCTCGCGGCCCCTCTCGAGGCTCTCGGCTGACGCGCCCAACCCGCCATCGATGCCCCGGACGTGCCCGCCGCCGACCCGGCCGCTTCCCCTGCTTCGCCCTGGAGACGTGGCCGAATGGACCCGCCCGCTCGTGCGGATCTATTCCGCCGGCGGGGCGCATCCGGCCACGTGGGCGGCCTTTCGTCACTTCGGCCCGCACGCGCGGATGCGCGTCGACCACCACCCACCTCCGGCGCGCTCGCACCCGACCCGTGGGATCGCCCACCTGGCCGCCCCGTGGACCACCCCGGACGGCGTCGCCGCCGACCCGCTCGCGGTCGCCATCCTCGAATGCTTCGGCGAGATCGGGATCATCGACCGGCAGGCCAACCACCCCCGGCTGGTGCTCTGGTCGCCGACCCGGCCGCTTCGCCTGCTGCGTCTGACGGACAGCGACTGGCTGGCGCGGGCCGGCGGCAACGCCGCCCTGACCGGCGGCGCCCGCGCCGTCGCCCGCGCGTGGTCGCGGGCGGCATACGGTGACTTCCCCGAGGTCGACGGCCTGATCTGGGCATCCGCTCCACAGCCGAGCGGCCGCTCGGTGGCGTTGTACGAGCGGGCGACCGACGCCCTCCCGCCGCACCCGTCGAGTCATCGCTCGCTCGACGATCCCGCCCTACTGCCGGCACTGGCCCGGATCGCGCACGACTACCGCCTCGACCTTGTGTGAGCCCGACCATACTGCCGGTCGGTCTGGCGGCCGGGGGCGCGACTTCTCGTGCGCGAGGACGGCGGCCACGATCGCGTTGATGGCGAACTGCTCGGCGCCCCAGCGCTGACGTCGATCCGGGAGGCGAGCCCTCCGGCCGGGCCGGCCACCCGTTCATCCGTGCCATGAAGGAGAATCAACCGTGAGCATCATGCCCCCCGCCACCAGCGCTGAGGCGCACCTGTCCGTCGCCGAGCGCGTCGCCGACCTGCTCGCCCGGATGACCGTCGAGGAGAAGGTCGGGCAGATGATGCAACTCGATGCCCGCCTGGACATCGAGGATCACATCCTGCGCACGCACGTCGGGTCCCTCCTGCATGCCTCGCCCGAGCGGGTGGCCCAGGCGCACGCGCTGCGCGAGCAGACGCGCCTCGGCATCCCGCTGCTCATCGGCGAGGACTGCATCCACGGGCACTCCTTCTTCGAGGGCGCGACGATCTTCCCGACGCAGCTGGGCATGGCCGCCTCGTGGGACGCCGACCTGGTCGAGCGCGTCGCCCGGGCGACGGCGATCGAAGTCGCCGCGACCGGGGTGCACTGGAGCTTCTCGCCGGTGCTGTGCATCGCCCGCGACCTGCGGTGGGGGCGGGTGAACGAGACCTTCGGGGAGGACCCCTTCCTGATCGGTGAACTGGCCGCGGCGATGGTCCGCGGCTACCAGGGCGACGGGCTGACCGACCCGACCGCGATCCTCGCGACGGCCAAGCATTTCGCGGGCTACTCCGAGACCCAGGGCGGCCGGGACGCCAGCGAGGCCGACATCTCGCGGCGCAAGCTGCGCTCGTGGTTCCTGCCGCCCTTCGAGCGGGTGGCGCGCGAGGGCTGTCGCACCTTCATGCTCGGCTACCAGACGACCGACGGCGTGCCGATCACGGTCAACGAGTGGCTGCTCGAGGAGGTGTTGCGCGGGGAGTGGGGCTACACCGGGACCCTCATCACTGACTGGGACAACGTCGGCCGGATGGTCTGGGAGCAGCGGGTCCAGCCCGACCACGCACACGCGGCCGCGGCGGCGATCAAGGCCGGCAACGACATGATCATGACAACGCCCTGCTTCTATCAGGGGGCGTTGGAGGCGATGGTCCTCGGGTTGTTGGTCGAGTCGGACCTGGACGCCGCCGTGTCGCGGATCCTGACGCTGAAGTTCGAGCTGGGGCTCTTCGAGGACCCACGGCGCCCGTCTGCGGAGCGGATCGCGGCCGTCGTCGGCACCGCCACGCATCGGGCGCTGAATCTCGAGGTGGCGCGAAAGTCGTTGGTGCTGTTGAGCAATGACGGGACGTTGCCGGTGGTCGGCACGGATCGGCCGCGCACCATCGCGGTCGTCGGCCCGCTGGCCGACGATGCTGAGACCCAGCTCGGTGACTGGGCCGGCAACTCGGGCCAGGCCGACTGGCTGCCTGACGGGCACCCGCGGGCGATGATCACGACGGTGCTGGACGGCCTCCGGGAGTTGGTGCCGGCGGACTGGACTGTGACCGCGGCCCGGGGCGCCGACATCCTGACCCTCGAGCCGGATCCGGAGGGGGAGTTCTTCCCCGACGGGCAGCCGCGCTCGCCGATCGTCGTGCCGGCCCCGGCCGACGCCGACCTGATCGCGGCGGCCGTCGCGCAGGCGGAGGCGGCCGATGTCGTCGTCGCCGTCGTCGGCGACCGCATCGAGCTCGTCGGCGAGGCGTGCTCGACCGCGACGCTCGAGCTCATCGGCGGCCAGGTCGCCCTGCTCGACGCGCTGGCCGCGACCGGCACACCGATGGTCGTCGTCCTGCTCGCGTCCAAGCCACTGGTGCTGCCCGACTCCGCCCGCGACGCCGCGGCGATCCTGTGGGTGGCGAACCCGGGGATGGAGGGGGGCCGCGCGATCGCCGAGCTGCTGCTCGGCCAGATCGAGCCGGCCGGGCGACTGCCGATCTCCTTCGCCGTGCACGTCGGTCAGCAGCCGACCTACTACAACCAGATCCGCGGGCAGCACGGCGGCCGGTATGCCGATCTCACCCAGCGCCCGGCCTTCGCCTTCGGGGAGGGCCTGTCCTACACGAGCGTCGAGTATGCCGATGCGCGCACCTCAACGCCCACGGTCCGGGCCGGCGACGTCATCCGGGCCGAGGTGACCGTGCGCAACACCGGGACGCGGCCGGCGATCGAGACCGTCCAGCTGTATGTCCGGGACCAGGTGACCTCGGTCAGCTGGGCGGACAAGGAGCTCAAGGCCTACCGGCAGGTCGAGCTCGCCCCCGGCGAATCCCGCGTGGTCGAGATCAGCCTGCCCGCGGCCGAGTGCACGATCGTCGACGCCGTCGGGCGGCGGGTGGTCGAGCCGGGCGCCTTCGAGCTGTTGCTCGGCCCGTCGTCACGCGATGAGGTCCTGCACTCGGTGCCGGTGACGATCCTTGCCTGAACTCCTCGGGGTCGGTCGGCCCATGGATGACGCGCGACCTGCGGCAGTGCCTTCGGCCCGGGTGGTCAGGCCGCACTGACGATGGCCGTGAGCGCCGACCAGCAGGGCGGGGAGCGTGGCCGCGGTGCGGACGACGTGATCGAGCGTGAGGTGGCCGGTCACGGCATACAGGCCCATGGCGATGACGTCGAGCCCGAGGAAGGTCGTGGTCGTGGTGGCGCGGAAGACCTCCGCAGGCTCGCGGCGTGCTTGGAGCAACGCCACGATCGGCGGGCCGTTGGTGCCGGTGCAGGTCGTCAGGAAGCCGGCGAGGCCGCCGACAACGAGGTCCACCCGCGTGTTGGCTCGATGCAGGGACGCCCCGCGCGTCAGGGCGACGACCGTGATCAGCACGGCCACACCGATCGCGATCTGCAACCCGCGTGCGTCGGTGCGGGTGAAGACGAGCCAGCCGAGCGGCATACCGGCAAGTGACGCGGCGAGAATGCGGGCGACCACCGCGTGGTCGACCACGCGGCGGCCCTCGATCGCCTGCGTGAGGTTGCCCAGGGTGCCGACAAGCAGGGCGACCAGGACGGCGTCGTGTGCGTCCATGACGAGGGCGAGCAGCGGGACCGAGACGAGGGCGAAGCCGAAGCCGGCGGCATACTGGACGATGGCCGCGACGCCGACGACCGCGGCGGTCGGGGCGAGGGCGTCCAGCGCGGGCACGATCCGATGCGTCAGCGTGGAGTGACATCGCGGCTATCACGGCGGTTTCGCTCCGCGATCGCGTGTGACGTCCGGCCCCGACCCACCCGGATGATCGCCAGGTCGATCGCCCAGTAGAGCAGGGCGATGACGACCCCGAAGACGAGGATCTTCGCGATCATCGCGACCACCGCGGGATAGCCGTGGGTGATCGGGTCGACGAAGTCGTAGGGGTAGGCACCGACCACGGCCCCGCGCACGAGCATCCAGACGATCCACGCGACGGGAATGACCAGCGCCCCGGCGACCACTCGCCAGGAGAACCAGTCGCGCGGCCCCCAGACGAGGAAGACGAGCACCGTGACCGCCGGAACGACGATGTGCTGCAACGGATTGGTGAACACCGACCAGCCGGTGGGGTGCTCGGCTGGGGCGAGCAGAGCGGCATACACGATGGCGGTGACGGTGATCATCAGGAGGCTGTCGGCGCGCAGGACTCGGCGCCGGTGGCTGTCGTTCGCCGGGTCGCGCCACAGTAGCCACGCCGAGATCGCGACGACGACATTGGACCACTCGGTGAAGTAGCTGACCGTGTCGGACATCCGCGACCACGCGCCGGCGAGCCCGGCGGGATAGGGCGCGCCGTAGACGTTGCCGACCGGGGGCACGTCCCCGTACTGCCCCAGCCCTGACAATGCGAGGACGAGCAGGGACCCGCCGCCGGCGAGGAGGGCCGTGATGCCGTATGCCGTTCGCCCGGCCCTGGTCACACTCGTCACGGCGGGCCAATGTACAGTCCGACGCGGGGTGAACGGCCCCCAAGCCCTCAGCGGGACGCGAGGCCCGGGCTGGGGAGCGTGAACTGCGACGTCTTGTGCAGCTTGCGCGCCACCGCGCCGAGGAGGAACTCCTTGCCCGGCAGGACGTTGAGCACCCGCAGCATGGTCAGCGTCGAGCGGACCGCGCGCGCGGACGGCAGCACCATCCGCTTGAGGTTGGCCGGGCCGAGCGCCTGGTTCGCCTCGACGAACGACCGCAGGCTCGCCTCCGCCCGTGTGAGTGAACCGGGAACGTCCTCGGGGGTGGAGGCGAGTTCCACCGCGGTGACGTATGCCGTGACCAGACCGAGCGTCGTCCCCTGCCCCGACGCCGGGGAGGCGCAGGCGGCCGAGTCGCCGACGAGGCCGACCGCGCCACGCGACCACCGCGGCAGGGACACCTGGCTCACCGAGTCGAGGTAGATGTCGTCGGCGCTGTCGAGGGCGGCGAGGATCTCCGGCACCCGCCAGCCCTGCCCGGCGAACCGCTCGCGCAGGAAGGTGACCTGCTCCGCCCGCTCGCGCGGCAGGGGTCCTTCGTGCGCGAACAGGAGCATCGCCCGGGCCTGCGCCTGGCGGGCCGTCGCATAGAGCAGCGCCGTGGTGCCCGGGGCGACATAGGTCGTCTCCTCGGTCGTCAGCCCCATCGAGGTCGGGAGTTGGACGACCGCGATCGCGTGCCCGAGTGAGCGGACCTCCGGTGTGCCGGAGTCGGATTCGGTGACGAACTCGCGGACGGTCGAGCGCAGGCCGTCGGCGCCGAGGACGACGTCGACGCGCTCGGTGGTGCCGTCGGTGAGCCGCACCTCGACGCCGGACCCGGTGTCGTCGATCCCCGCCGGCCCGACGCCGAAGCGGATCTCGCCGGCGACGGAGGCGAGCAGCCGCAGCAGGTCGCCGCGCTCGATCTCCACGTCCTGGTGCCCGCGGCCGCCGAAGGTGTCTCCGCCCATCGCGGCGACGACGCGCCCGTCGGCGGTGACGACGCTGCCGGCGCGGACGTCGCAGTGGAGGGCGCGGGCCTGGTCGAGCAGGCCGAGCCGGTCGAGCACCTCGACGCCGGCCCCGCGGGCGTCGACCTTGTAGCCACCGGTCCGCAGCTCCTGGCCGCGTTCGGCGACGACGACCCGCCACCCCTGCTGCCGCAGGACCGCGGCGGCGGTGAGGCCGGCGATGCCGGCGCCGACGATGAGCGCGCTGCGCGAATTACTGTGTATGGTGTTCATAGTTAGAACTATACAGTGAATCTCGTGCAGAGTAAAGGCCAGGCGACGAGATAGAGTGAACGACGTGCAGAGTATGACGAGTGCCCCGCGCGGCCTGGACCTTCTGTGGGGAGCCCCGCCCCGCGGCGCCCGTGGCCCGGCCGCGCGCTACACCATCGATGACGTCGCCGCGGCCGCGATCCGACTCGCCGACGCCGACGGGCTCGACGCCGTCACCCTCGCGGCCGTCGCGCGCGAGCTCGCCCTGACGACGACGGCGCTCTATCGCTATGTCGACACCAAGCCGGTCCTCATCGAGGTCATGACCGATGCCGCGATCGGCCCGGCGCCGCGGGTGCCCGGCCGCACCTGGCAATCCGGCGCGCGCGCCTGGGCGCTGGCCCTCGCCGCGCGCTACCGCGCCCACCCGTGGCTCGCCGCCGTCCAGCCCGCGGGGATGCCGCGCTGCCCCCAGCTGTATGCCTGGCTCGACGTCCTCGTCGCCGCGGTCGACGGCACCCCGGCGCAACCCGGCACCCCCGACACCCCCGTGACCCCAGGGGTCGACGCGCTCCGTCTCGGGCTGCTCCTCGATGCGGTCATTCGCGGGTATGCCGATCTCGGTGTCGATCCGGCCCCGCCGCCCGGCTGGCTGATCGAGGGGATCAGCACGCGCCACCCGCGCCTGGCCGCCAGGCTCGCCCGGGACTGGTCGGACACCGAGCGCGAACTCACCCACGCCATCGACGTCGTTCTCGCCGGCGCGGCGGCGACGCCTCAGCCGGAGGAGGGGCGCCGCGGCGCCAGGCGCCGGACGAGCGCGGAGTAGTTCGGCGGGTTCGGGGTCGAGAAGGCCCACTGCGGGTCGGTGAGGGCACGAGCGGCGACGAGGCCGATCGCCATACCGAGGACGGTCATGATCGAGGAGATCCCGAGGTTCAGTCCGGCCACCAGCTCGCCATTGTTGAGGTGGGCGAGTGCCCGGAACGCCGCCACCCCGGGGATCATGATGACGACGCTCGGGACCGAGAGGATGATCCGCGGCAGGTGCGTCGTCCGCCAGGCGAGCCACGCCAGCAGTCCGACGACCAGCGTGGCCAGGGCCGCCGAGGTCTGGGCGGGCCAGCCCTCGGCGCCGAGGAACAGCCGCAGCGGGTTGGCGACGAGCGCGATCGCCCCGGCCGCCCAGGCCACCCGCGGCGGGCTGTTGAAGATCACCGCGAACCCGAAGACCCCGAGGAAGCTCGCGAGCATCTGCGCCAGGACGACCGGGACCGACGGTATGCCGATCGCCGCCGGAGTCCCCGGGGACACGCCCGCGAGCAGGGCGATCGACCACACCCCGAAGCCGGCGGCGAAGGTGAGCAGGGCGGCATACGTGAAGCGGGTGATCCCGGCGGCGAGGTCGAGGCGGGCCAGGTCGAGCGCCGCGGTGATCAGCGGGAATCCCGGGACGAGGAAGAGGATCGAGGAGAAGAAGCCCGCCTCCAGCGGCACCGCCCGCCCGCCGACGACCGCTCGCTCCACCCAGGCGACGGCGAGGAAGGCGGTGCCCGCGAGGACCGCGGCGAGGAAGGCCATGACGAGTTGGTTGACATGCCGGCGGTGCAGCGCCCGCCGCAGCCCCTGGCCGACGACCGCGGCGGCGACCACCGCCCCGATCTCGACCGGGCCGGCGTGGTTGAGGAAGGCGAAGGCCCCGCATGCGGCGCCGGCCCCGAGGGGGCTGGCCCACGCCGGCCACTGCTTGGGTCGCTGGAGGATGGCGTCGAGGCCGGCGTTGACCTGCGCCACCGTGACGTGGGCGGGCAGGCGGCGGGCGAATTCCTGCAGCGCGGCGATCTGGTCGGCGTTGACGCCGGGACTGGGGATCTCCGCCGTCTGCGTGCGGGTGATGCCGCGCCGATGGACGGTCAGGACGATCTCGGTCAGCGAGACCCGGGTCTGGATCTGGTCGAGGTCGAGTGCCTGCCCGACCTGACGCATGGTCTCGACGACCCGGCGCGCGCCCGTGCCCGAGGCGAGCATCGCCGCGCCCACCCGCAGGACGACGTCACAGCGGTTGATCAGGTGCCGGGGCTCGAGCGCGTCCTCCCACGCGTGTTCGTGGACCGGTCGGTCCGGGTCGTGCCGCTCGGTGTCCGTCATCGCTCGATCCTGCCTCGCGGGCCGCCCTCAGCGGAACATCGTCTGGCGGCCCAGCGTCCCGACGAGCCGCTCGCGGCCACGGCTGGACGCGGCCTCGTCCCGCGCCGCGACGACCTCGGCGAGCCGGGACCGCAGGGCGAGCCGGTCGGCGACCCCGGAGGCACCGTCCGCGGCGAGGAAGGCCGACAACTCGGCGATCCCGGCCTCGGCGCGCGCGACCTCCTGGGCGCGCGCGGCGTCCAGGCGCGCGGCATACCAGTCGCTGGTGAGGACCGCGTCCCGGGTGAAGAGGTCGCGGAACCGCGGCGAGCGCAGCGTCCAGCCCTCGGCGGACTCCCCGTGCGCCATGATCTCGAGCAGCGCCCGGACCGGCGGACATGCGGACGCGATGGTCCCGTCCGTGACGTATGCCGAGGCCACCCGCTCGTGCGTCGCCGCCATCACCTCGACCGAGTCGGCGAACACACCGGCGTCCTGGGTCTCCGGACGCAGGATCGCCTCGGTGAAGATCGCGTCGGGGTGCATGAAGATCCGGCCGAGGAAGGTCGTGGCGAACTTCTCGGTGATCCGGTGGCCGAGACGGCTCGCCGGGACGAGCCGGCCGTCGATCTCGAGATCCGGCACCGGCTCGAGGTGGCCGTTGGCGATCAGCCAGGCCGCCGACCGCTCCTGGTCGCGCATCCGGGCGAACACCTCGGGCACGAGCAGGCTGACGTCGTGGTCGACCCGCACGTGCGGCCCGACGTGACCGGCGCCGGAGACCCAGCCGTCATAACCGGTGAGCGCGAAGGAGAGGAACGCGGCGTTGAGGTCATAGGTCGTCGGGAGGGCGTTGAACGGCGCCTTGGTCATCGCCCCCTCGCTGCCGGCGCCCGTCGTCGATGGCGACTTGCCGGTCATCGACGAGATGAACTCCATGAGGAGTTCGGGCAGCTCGAGATGGTGCAGGGGTCCGAACGCGCACAACGCGGGCACCCCTGGCTCCGGCGGGTTGTTGCGCCGGCCGGCGGCGACGACGTCGACGGGGATCGGCAACGGCTCGACCAGGCCGAGCCCGTGGTGGAGCCGCGCTGCGGTCATCGCCGCGGCGGTCCCGGCGGGGTCGGCGAGGTCGGGCCGCACCTGGAGGTAGCGCGGGTTCTTCGACGGCTTCCCCTCGACCATCCGCGGCCGCGCCGAGCAGACGACATAGGCCGGGCGCGCGCCCTCCTCGGAGCCCGCGAAGTCGGTGATCAGGCGCCGCATGGGAGCGGTGAACTCACTCAACGAGATCGCGTCGTCGCGCATGTCCCGGGCGGCCGCGCGGTCGAGCGGCTCGAAGTTGGACAAGAAGGTCCCCGGCCGGGCGATGTCGGCCTCGGCGAGGGTGTCGTAGCCCGGGTGGATCGCGTCGTCCGGACGCTGGAAGAGCAGACGCTCGCAGTTCTCGGCATACTTCACCGGCGATCCGTCGGGCCCGGCCGTGACGACGGACGCGGTGATGTCGTCTTCGGTCTGGACCTTCGCCGCCGGCGCGAAGTCGGGCCGCAGGCTGAACAGGCGGTAGGACCCGTCCGCCTCGAAGCCGACCCGCAGCATGTCGACGAGCACCTGCTGCCCGTCGAGCCGCAGCCGGTTGCCCGGCCGCCCGTTCACCCGGACCACGGAGAAGTGGCTGCGCCAGTCCTCCCCCCACGCCGACCGATAGGCGTCCTTGATGACATAGACGAGTTGGAGCACATGCGCCGGGATCGAGCGCAGGAAGGCGTTGTGCTCCTGGCTGAACTCCGGTGAGGGCGTGAGGAGTTTGATGACGCTGCCGATGCTGCGTTCCCGGCCGAGGATCGGGCGGGTGTCCTGGCCGTTCCAGGAGGGCTCGGCATACCGATCCGAGTAGTCGCGGGTGACGATCGCCTCGACGGCGTCCAGGTCCGCGTCGAAGTCCGCCACATAGGCGACACCGACCGTGATGGCGTCGGCGATGGACTTCGAGATCTCCGACTTCCCCCCGCCGGAGACGGTGGACGGCTTGTGGCACACCGTGGTTCGCGCCGACGTGCCGATGATTGTCCACTGTGCCGGGTCGGTGCGCACCTGTCGCATCGTCACGCGGAACCCGGTCGGATCGAGATAGGTCGTGTCGCCACGGAACCGTATGCCGACCTCCGCCTCGTCCGGCCCAGCCCAGGTGATCGACCTATCGGAGAGGCGGAAGCGCGCTCCGGCGGGGACCAGGGCCAGGGTCGGCTGGTCGAGCAGCCGCGCCCAGCCCTCCGGGAAGAGCTCCCACAGCCCGGGGTCGCGGGTGACGACCGCGGCCACGGAGGGCGCGTCCGCGGCATATGTGTTGACGAACTCGCGGCCCTCGTCCCAGCTCGGGAAGACGATCGCGCCACCCGAGTGCTCCTCCTCGGCGCCGCCGAAGAGGTTGGCGGAGTAGGAGATCTGGGTCTTGACCTCCTTCTTGCAGTAGCCGAAGTAGTTGTCGGCGATGACGGTGACGATGACGCCGCGCTCGTCGCGCGCGCAGACCTTGAACGCCTTGCCGTCGTTGTAACGCTCCGCCGGGTCGGTCCAGCACATGCCGTCCCGGATCTGGCGGTCGGTGGCCCGGCTGCGGTGCGGCAGGCCGACCGCCTGTTTGGTCACCTGGGTCAGGTGCGGGGCGAGGATGACCAGGCCGGTGTGGCCGGTCCAATGCAGCGGGTCGAGCGCCGAATCGTTCTCCGGGACATAGGGATCGCCGGCGTTGCCGAAGATCCCCTCGACGAAGTCGAGGTTGGCGACCATGCTGCCGGGGACGATGAACCGGGTCTCCATCCGGCGTTCGACGGTGCGCCCGGGCACCCCGACGACGACCAGGGGTCGCAGCAGCAGCGAGACGAAACACGCGGCCTTCGCGACCTGGGTCGAGGTGATCGGCAGTTCCAGTGCCGTGTCGGGCGGGGTGAGGGCGCGGCGCAGGAGGTGGGCGAAGGTCTCCCGGGGCACGGCGAGCTTGTCGTGGGGGATCGGCAGCCCGCCCTCGGCGATGTGGAAGACCCCGGCAGTCGTGCGGCGGTCGTTGCGCGGGTTGTGCAGGACGCCGTTGGCGAGCCGGTAGCTCGTCACGAGGTCGGACGCATAGTGGTCGGTGTCCACCGGCAGCGAGAGGGTGCGGGCCAGGCCGGGCAGGTCGAGCGCGAGGGTGCGCCGGGGCAGCCGCGGCAGGTCCGGTATGCCGCTCAGGTAGTCGGCGAGGAAGCTCTCGATCCGCTCGTCCACCGGCGGGAGGCGGTCGGCGAGGCGGCGGCTCAGCTCGCGCTGACGCTCGAGGAGGGGCCCGACGAGGCTCTCGTCGGAGTCGACGCCGTGGACCCGGGGCAGGCCGAGGAGGGCCAGCCGAAGGTTGACGGCGGACAGGAGGTGGTCGGTCTGCGGCGCAGTCACGGTTCCATTGTCCGTCGCGTGGAAGCGCTTACACGGCCGAGAGGGGGTCGTCGCGTGTGAATTTCCCGTGAAGTGTTGCGCACAGTGAGCTCGGTCACGCCGGCCCACCCTCGCCGTCCGTGGCGCGTCCCGAGTGCCCCGGCCGCGCTCGAGTCCCGGGCTACCGCCTGGTAAGTGGGGTGATCACCCCACTTACCAGGCGGTAGCCCGGGATGTGGACGAGGGTGCGGGTGCTGCACTATGGGTGGATGACCGAGATCCCCTGGTGCGCCGGACTCGCGAGGCCGCGGTGAAATCCGCGGAGGCCCGGGATGTCGCGCTCGCGACCGGCCGGACCGCCCGGCACGTGACCCACCTCGTGCGCGGTGTGCATGAGGGCATCAGCGGCGCCGTCGGGAGCGTGCTCGGTGCGGTCCTCGGCCCACCGGTCACGCCGATTCTCATGGTCCAGAAGGGCATCACCTCCGGGGCGTATGCCGCGACCGCCTTCGGTCTCGACGCGGGTGCGCGGGTCGCCGGCACGGTCAGTGAGTGGCGCCTGCGCGCCGGCGACGACGCGCGAGCGAGCCTGCACGACGGCCGCACCGCGCCGAAGGCCCTCGCGGTCGCCCTCGGACTGTGGGGCGACACCTACCAGTGGCGCCTGCCGACGCTCGCGCCCGACCTGCATGTGCGGCGCGCGGGGCGCCGAGTGGAGCCGACCGCGGCGGGCGTGCGGGCGGCATACGACGTGGTGACGCCGCAGGCCGTCGTCTTCCTCCACGGGTTGTTCGAGACCGAGGCCGCGTGGCGGCTCGGTGCCGAGACCCGCCCGCCGTATGCCGATCGGCTCCTCCCCGACGCCGGGTTCACGCCGGTGATGGTCCGCTACAACACCGGACTGCGCATCTCCGACAACGGCCGCGCGCTCGCGGGCCTGCTCGGTGAACTCGTCGACGCCTGGCCGGTGCCCGTGGAGCGGATCGTGCTGATCGGGCATTCGATGGGCGGGCTGGTCCTGCACAGCGCGCTGCACGTCGCGGACCTGCCTGGGGCGCAGGCTGATTGGCGCGCCCTGGTGACCGACACGATCACCCTCGGCACCCCGCACCACGGGTCGCCGATCGCCCGCGGGGTGCACCGGCTCGCGACCCGCAAGCACGGCCGCTGGCTCGGCGGGTTCCTCGACGAGCGCAGCGCCGGGGTGCGGGATCTGGCTCACGGCAACCTGGTCGAGGAGGACTGGCACGGGCACGACCCGGCAGACGGACGCGACCGGCGCACGCATCCACCGGCCGCGCCCGGGGTCCGCCACCACGCCGTCGTCGCGGTGGCCGCCGTCGCGCCCGAGGTGTTGTCCGACTGGCTGGGCGACCTCGTCGTCTCTGCGCATTCCGCCTCGCATGGGGAGACGGACACGGTGCAGACGCGCTACCGCGAGGACGTCATCGCCGTGGTCCGCGGGGTGACGCACCTCGGGTTGCTCAACAATGACGAGGTATATCGCCACATCCGGCGCTGGCTCGACCGCCGGGACTGAACCGGAGGCCATCTCGGTCATCAGGTCTCTGTCGTGAGCGCGCCATAGAGCGACGGGCGGCGATCGGTGAGATAGGTCGCCGCGTCCCGTCCGCGGTCGACGACCTCGGTGTCGACGGGGAGGACGACGAGGGCCTCCTCGTCGGGACCGGCCCGCCCCGTGGTGCCGTCGGGGGCGGCGATGACGCTGCGGCCGACATACGCGGTGGCGCCCTCGGTGCCGATGTGGTTGGCGTAGGCGACATACATCTGGTTCTCGAACGCGCGCACCGGAATCACGTGCTCGTTGACGAACGTCCAGGGCACCATGTTGGCGGTCGGTATGGCGAGGAGGTGCGCCCCGCGCAGCGCCGCCTCCCGGGCCGGCTCGGGGAATTCGATGTCGTAGCAGATGACTGTCGCCACCCGGATGCCGTCGAGATCCGTTGTCACGGTGGGGGAGTCGCCGGGGGTGAACCGGGACCGGTCGAGGTCGCCGAAGAGGTGTGCCTTGCGATAGAGGCCGCGGACCTCGCCGTGGCGGTCGATGATCGCCGAGGCGTTCCAGGTCGTGCCGTCCTCCCGAAGGGCGAGACCGACGACGAGGGCCACCCCCGCGTCGCGGGCGATGCGCGCGAGGTCGTCGAGGAGGGCGGGGGAGACGTCAGCGTCGGCGAGGTCCCCGATGTCATAACCGGTGAGCGCCAACTCGGGCGTGACGAGGATGGTGGCGCCGGCCGCGCGGGCCCGCCCTGCGGCGTCGGCGAGCCGTGCGAGGTTCGCCGCGACGTCCGCGATCGTCGGGGCCATCTGCCACACCGCCACGCCACCGGTCGTCATACGAGCAGCCTAGGACGGGTCGCGGCGGCGAGTGTGGGGGGTAACCTCAGCCGTATGACGCGACTCGGCTACCAGATCCCCAACTTCACCTATCCCGGCGTCGGCAGCGACCGGCTCTTCGATGTCGTCGCCGCTCAGGCGGTCGAGGCCGAGGCGAGCGGCTTCGACACGGTCCTCGTCATGGACCACTTCTATCAACTGCCGATGCTGGGGGCGCCCGAGAACGCCATGCTCGAGTGCTACACGCTGCTCGCCGCGCTCGCGCAGCGGACCGAGAAGGTGCGGCTGTCGGCGTTGGTCACCGGCAACACCTATCGCAACCCCGCCGTGCTGGCCAAGGAGGTCACCACCCTCGACGTCGTCTCGCACGGGCGGGCCCAGCTGGGCATCGGCGCCGGCTGGTTCGAGCTCGAACACGACTCGCTCGGTTTCGAGTTCGGGACGTTCACCGAGCGCTTCCAGCGGCTCGAGGAGGCGCTGCAGATCATCCTGCCGATGCTGCGCGGCGAACGCCCGACGTTCACCGGCCGGTGGTATCAGGTGAGCGACGCGATCAACAGCCCCGCACCCGTGGGGCGGATCCCGGTGCTCATCGGCGGTGGCGGCGAGAAGAAGACGCTGCGGATGGTCGCGCAGTATGCCGACGAGTCCAACATCATCTGCGCCGTCGAGGACATCCCGCGCAAACTCGAGGCGATCGCCGGGCACTGCGCTGCCCTCGGGCGGGACCCACACGAGATCACGGTGACCTACCAGACGAGTTGCGTCATCGCGCCGACCCACGAGGAGGCGGTCGCCGACTTCGAGGCCGCGATCGCGCAGACTCCCCAACTCGGTTTCCGGCGCGGATCGGTGATCGTCGGGTCGCCGGAGGAGGTGGCCGCGGCATACGCCCAGTTGTTGACGACGGGGATCGACGGGTTCACCGTCAACCTCCCGGCCAACGGGCACATCCCCGGCCGAGTGACGCTGCTCGGGGAGACGCTCGCCCCGCTGCTGGTCGGCTGAGGGAGTCGGCCAGTCACGGGTAGGAGCGGCCCAGCATGAGGTGGGACTTGTAGACGTTCGTGATGATCGCGCCGTCGAGGAGGTCGGTGAGCCGGTCCGCTTCCACGTCGAGGAGGGTCCGGTGCGCCGGGGAGAGCCGACCGATCGAGACGACGCGCACGACGCCGTTCTCGTCCTGGACCCAGCCGCCGACCATGCGGCCGTCGACCCAGGCGGAGGTCCCGCCGTTGCCGACGCTGTCGAAGAGGTGGCGGACGTGCGCGGGATCGAGATAGAAGTCGCGCTCGCGCCAGCCCATCGTCGTCGGGTCGAGGGTCGGCAGGAGCGCCGTCCAGGGCGCGACGGGCGCCTCCTCGGCGAGGTCGTCGGGCAGCACCCAGCCGATCGATCCCGATTCCAGCGCGACGGGAACGGCGCCGACATCGGCCAGTGAGCGGCGCACCGCCGCCTTCGTCGCCCCGAACCACCAGACGAGGTCCGCCTCGGTGCCCGGGCCGAAGGTGCGCAGCCAGCGGCGGGTCAACTCGGCATACCCGTCTGCCTCGTCGAACGGCGCTGGGACCTCGCCGAGCCACGTGGTCATCGCCGTCCACCGCGGACGGGAGGTCCGCCACTGGCCGCCGTTGACGCCGCGGACGATGCGGGCATGGGCGCCGAGCAGGGTCAGGACATTGGGGGCGATCGAGCCGACGCTGGCATACGACTTGCCCGCCGACCGGCTGACCCGACCCTCGACCTCGGCCACCCGCTCGCGGATCTCCGTCGCCGAGTGGTCGGCGCCGTCGGCGAGGAGCCGTTCGATGGCCGCCATCGCGGTGGCGAGCCAGGCGTCGCCGTCGTCGGTCAGTCCCTGCCGCTCGATCTCCTTGGCCAGGCGCCGGTGCTCGGTCGCGGCGACCCGGGCGCTCGCGCTGCCCCACGCGGCCGGGAGCAGGTCGCGGGGGAAGACGAAGAGGGTGCGGCGCATGGCGAGTTGCTTGACGAGGGAGCGATCGGCATACAGTGCGCGCTCGACGTCGGCGATCGTGACGTCGGCGCGCGCGTGCGCGGACAGGTGGACGGTCGAGGGTTCGGTCGCGTGAAGGACGGTCATCGCCCGGGTGGCGGCGACCGCGTCGGCGACTCGGTGGGCGGGGGCGATGGCGTGCCGCCGCGCCATCCGCGCCCGCCGCTCGTCGTCCGTGACGAGACGCGCCGTGTCGTATGCCGATCCCACCCGCGCCACCCTGTCACACGTCGCCCGGCGGGCCTGGTCCCCGGTGGTTACCTGTCGGTAGAGTCCGCGGGTGGACACACGTGAGCGGCTGGGTTTCGCGGTCGCGGGCTTCGGCCAGAACCTCATCTACAACTGGGTCGCGCTCTATCTGCTCGCCTACCTCTATGACGGGGCCGGGTTGTCCACCGACGGGATCGCCACGCTGACCGTCATCCTCAGCGCGTGCAAGGTGTGGGACGCCGTGACCGATCTCCTCGTCGGGCTGCTCGTCGACCGGACCCGGACGCGCTGGGGGACCTTCCGGATCTATCCGCTCCTGACCGCGGCCCCGATCGCCGCGCTCACCGCCTGGCTCTTCCACGTTCCGGCGGGGTCGGAGACCCGCAAGCTCGTCGTCATCGGGCTCGCCTATGTGCTGTGGTCGATCACCTTCACGACCAGTGATGTGCCGTATTGGTCGCTGACGAATGTCATCACGACCGATGACGTCAGCCGCAGCCGCCTGGTCGGCTGGGCGCGGACCGCGGCGATGCTTGGCCTCGCGGTCGTCACTCTCGTCGGCGGCCCGCTCGCCGTCGCGTTCAGCGGAGGTGGCCCCAAGGCGACCGGAACCGGTTGGGGGAGAGCGACACTTCTCGTCGCCTGCATCGGTATGGCGCTCTTCACCCTCGCCTTCTTCGTCACCACCGAGCGGGTCCGGCACCGGCCGCACCCGCTGCCGTTCCGGCAGGCGCTGCGGCAGTTCACCGCGAACCGGCCGCTGTTCCTCATCCTCCTCTCGGGGGTGTTCTGCTTCGGCCAGATGATGGTCCAGGTCGGGGGTGCGGTCGTCGCAACCGTCGTCTTCGGTGACGTCCGCTACTTCACCGTCCTCGGTGCCGCGCTCATCGGGGGGATGGTCGTGGCGACCTTGACGACGCCGCTGCTGCTGCGGCATACGACACGGAAGCGGTTGATGCAGGCGATCCTCGCCGGACTCGCGGCGAGTTATTTCCTCATGTATGCCGTGGGGTATGGCTCCATGGTCCTGGTCGCCGGGGTGATCGGCGTGAACGGGCTCTTCCTCGGGGCCTACTCGGTCACCCAGACGATGATGATCGGGGACACGGCCAACTACGTCGAGGCGCTCACCGGGGACCGGATCGACGGCGCGTGCTTCGCCGGCCTGACGTTCGTCACCAAGCTCAACAGCGCGCTGGCCACGATGGTGTTCGGCCTCGTCGTCGCGTTCGTCGGGTATCGCAGCGGGGCACCGGTGACGGACGGGATGCGATCGGGCATATGGCTGGCGTTGACTGTCCTTCCCGCGGCGAGCGCCCTGCTCGGGTTGCTTCCCCTGCGCGCGTATGCCGTGCCCGAGGCCGACCTGCCCGACCTCCTCGCCGCCCGGCGCTCCGATGTCCCGGCGCGATAGCGTCGAGCTTCTCGATCGGGATCGGAAGGGATGGGTGGCATGACGACGGCGTCGGTGCTCAGGGAGGGATTGGCGTTCGGGGAGGGCCCACGGTGGCGGGACGGGAGGCTGTGGTTCAGCGACTTCTATCGGCGGTCGATCTTCGCCCTCACCGAGGATGGCCAGGAGAGTCGAGTCGTCGATGTCCCGACCCAGCCGTCCGGGCTCGGCTGGCTGCCGGACGGCAGACTCCTCATCTCGAGCATGACCGACCGGACGGTGCTCCGGCTCGAGCCGGACGGGAGCCTGGCCGTGCATGCCGACCTCGCGGCATACGCCGATCACTTTGTCAATGATCTCCTGACAGACGCGGCCGGGCGGGCCTATGTCGGGAACTTCGGGTACGACCTCCACGAGGACCTGCGTGAGCGCGAGGTGCCGACGATCCTCGGTGACGAGGGCGCTGGGGCGACGCGGCTCGTCCGGGTGGATCCCGACGGGTCGGTGTCGGTGGTGGCCGAAGGGGTGCGCTTCCCCAACGGGATGGCGCTGATCAACGAGGGCCGGACGCTGGTGCTCGCCGAGACGCTGCGGCTGCAGCTGACCGCGTTCGACGTCGCGGCGGACGGCAGTCTGTCCAACCGGCGTGTCTGGGCGTCGACCGCGCCGCAGATGGTCGCCCCGGACGGCATCTGTGCCGACCCCGAGGGTGGGATCTGGGTCGCGGCAGCACTCGGTGCCGCGGTCGTGCGCTACGCCGAGGGTGGCAAGGTCACCGGCCTCGTCGAGACCAGCCAGAACGCATTCGCCTGCGCGCTGGGCGGCGCGGATGGCCGGTCGTTGTTCGTGATGACCGCCCCGGGCAGCGAGCCGTGGATTGTCGACGGACACACCCTCGGCAAGGTCGAGGTCGCGAGCGTCTGACCTGGCCACCCGCGCGCCGGGAGCTCGCTGACCCTAGGCTGCGGCCATGGAGTCCACTGGGCAGCAACACGAAATCGTGATCCTGCGACATGGTGAGACGGAGTGGTCGCGGTCGGGTCGGCATACGGGCCTGACGGACCTGCCGCTGACCGCCCGGGGTGAGGCCGGGGCGGTCGCGGCAGGGGAGTTGCTGCGGGGTCGTGAGTTCGCGCTGGTTCTGGCCTCCCCCCTGCAGCGGGCGCGACGGACCGCCGAACTGGCCGGGCTGACGCCGGAGATCGATCCGGAGCTCCTCGAGTGGGATTACGGCGGTTATGAGGGGCGGACGACGGCGGAGATCCGGGCGGAACTCGGGCGCCCCTGGTCGGTCTTCGAGGACGGGGTCGTGCCGGGGGCGACGCCCGGAGAAACGGTCGAGGAGGTCGCCGCGCGGGGATCGCGGGTGCTGGTCCGGATCGCGCCGGCGCTGCAGCGAGGGGATGTCGCGCTCGTGGCCCACGGGCACTTCCTGCGAATCCTCACCGCGGTCTACCTGCGGCAGGAGGTGCGATTCGCGGCGCAGTTGCCGCTCGAGGCGGGCGGCGTGTGTGTCCTCGGGCACGAGAAGGAATTGACGGCCATCCGCGCCTGGAACCGCGTGGCACACCGGGACGGGTGACCTTCGGCTCGCTGGCGGGCCTGCGAACTGCCGGTGGGGTCGCTCTGGTCATGCTGGGTCGGTGGGGTCGTTGGGGTCGGTGCGGTAGTAGAGGCTGCCGGGTCGGTTGTTGGTGGGTTTGGGTCGTGGGGGGTGTGGGGGTTTGGTGCCCCAGCCGTGGATGGGTGGGGGTGTGGAGAGGTAGGTGTGGCCGGTGGGGGTGGTGATGGCG
>JBDIAJ010000036.1:0-29139 GCA_039812345.1 Nostocoides sp.
ATCGCACTCACGGCGGAGGTCACCCCGCACCACTTGGCGCTCGGGACCGACCTCCTGGTCGGCTACGACCCGGTGTTCAAGGTCAACCCGCCGCTGCGCCCCGCCGAGGATCGGGAGGCGCTCGCGCAGGCCCTCGTCGACGGCATCATCGACGCCGTCGCGACCGACCACGCCCCGCACGCGCGGCACGACAAGGAGCACGCCTTCCAGGCCGCCGCGTTCGGGATGCTCGGGTTGGAGAGCGCCTTCGGGGTGGTCCACGACCTCCTCGTCGCCACCGGCCGCCTCGACTGGGCCGGGCTCGCCGACCGCATGTCGGCGGCGCCGGCGCGGATCGCCGGGCTGGCCGACCACGGACGGCCGATCGCCGTGGGGGCGCCCGCGAACCTCGTCCTCGTGGACCCGGCCACGCGGCATACGGTCGACGCGGCGGCGAGTCTCTCGCTCTCTCGCAACAACCCGTGGCACGGGCGCACCTTCGGTGCCTCGGTCCACGCGACGATCCTGCGCGGCGTGGTCACCGCCCGCGGTGGAAGGGTGGTCTCGGCGTGAACGACACGCTCGCGCAGGAGGATTCGCAGTCGCTCGAGGCAGCGGTCCTGGTCCTCGAGGACGGTCGCTGGTTCAGCGGGCGGGCGTATGGCGCCCGCGGCGTCGCCGTCGGGGAGGCGGTGTTCTCGACCGGGATGACGGGCTACCAGGAGACGCTGACCGACCCCTCCTACCACCGGCAGGTGGTGATCATGACCGCCCCGCACATCGGGAACACCGGGTGGAACGACGAGGACGACGAGTCGGCGCAGATCTGGGTCTCGGGCTATGTCGTGCGCGACCCGTCCCCGCGCCCGTCCAACTGGCGCTCCCGCCGCTCGCTCGAGGAGGAGTTGTCGGCCCAGGGCGTCGTCGGGATCAGCGGCATCGACACGCGCGCGCTCACCCGGCATCTGCGCGAGCAGGGGGCCATGCGCGTCGGGATCTTCAGCGGCGACGCGGCGGCGGTCAGCCTGCCCGACATGATCACGACCGTGCTCGACGCGCCGGTGATGGCTGGCAGCGAACTCGCCCCCGAGGTCTCGACCCCCAGCGCGTATGTCGTTCCCGCCCACGGCGAGAAGCGGTTCGTCGTCGCGGCGGTCGATCTCGGGATCAAGGGGATGACCCCGGAACTCATGGCGCAGCGGGGGATCGAGGTCCACGTCCTGCCGGCGACGGTGACCTTCGCCGACATCGAGGCGGTCGGGCCCGACGGCGTCTTCTTCTCCAACGGTCCCGGCGACCCGGCGACCGCCGACAGGGAGACGGCGCTGCTGCGGCAGGTGCTCGACGCGCGCCGTCCGTTCTTCGGGATCTGTTTCGGCAACCAGATCCTGGGGCGGGCGCTCGGGTTCGGGACCTACAAGCTGCGCTACGGCCATCGCGGGATCAACCAGCCCGTCCAGGACCTGACCACCGGGAAGGTCGAAGTCACCGCCCACAACCACGGCTTCGCGGTCGAGGCGCCCCTCGGTGAGCCGGTCCCGGCGCCGGCCGACGCGGCATACGGCCGGGTGCGGGTGAGCCACGTCAATCTCAACGACCAGGTGGTCGAGGGACTGGAGTGCCTCGACATCCCGGCGTTCTCGGTGCAGTACCACCCCGAGGCCGCCGCCGGGCCGCACGACGCGGCCTATCTCTTCGACCGGTTCGCGGCGCTCATGGAAGGGGCGACGTAGGTGCCTCGGCGCGACGACATCCGCAGTGTCCTCGTCATCGGCTCCGGCCCGATCGTCATCGGGCAGGCCTGCGAGTTCGACTACTCCGGCACGCAGGCCTGTCGCGTGCTGCGCGACGAGGGCATCCGGGTGATCCTCGTCAACTCCAACCCGGCGACGATCATGACCGACCCGGAGTTCGCCGACGCCACCTATGTCGAGCCGATCACGCCCGAGGTCGTCGAGAAGATCATCGAGCGCGAGCGGCCCGACGCGATCCTCGCGACCCTCGGCGGTCAGACCGCCCTCAACACGGCGATGGCCCTGCACGAGCGGGGCGTGCTGGAGCGGTTCGGCTGCCCGCTCATCGGCGCCAATGTCGAGGCGATCCAACTGGGCGAGGACCGCGAGAAGTTCAAGGGGGTCGTCGCCCGCTGCGGTGCCGAGTCCGCGCGTTCGATCATCTGCCACACGATGGAGGACTGCCTCGCCGCCGCGACGGAGTTGAACTACCCCGTCGTGATCCGGCCGTCGTTCACCATGGGCGGTCTCGGATCGGGATTCGCGTATGACGAGACCGACCTGCGCCGGATCGCCGGCGCCGGCCTGCAGTACTCCCCCGTCACCGAGGTCCTCCTCGAGGAGTCGATCCTCGGCTGGAAGGAGTACGAGCTCGAGGTCATGCGCGACCGCGCCGACAATGTCGTCGTCGTCTGCTCGATCGAGAACCTCGATCCGATGGGCGTGCACACCGGCGACTCGATCACCGTCGCCCCGGCCCTGACCCTCACCGACCGGGAATACCAGCGGCTGCGCGACATCGGCATCGCCGTGATCCGCGAGGTCGGTGTCGACACCGGCGGCTGCAACATCCAGTTCGCGGTCAACCCCGTGGACGGGCGGGTCATCGTCATCGAGATGAACCCGCGGGTGTCGCGCTCCAGTGCGCTGGCGTCGAAGGCGACCGGATTCCCGATCGCCAAGATCGCCGCGAAGATGGCGATCGGCTACACCCTCGACGAGGTCCCCAACGACGTGACCTCCGGGGGCGGCACATTCTATTCGGCCGCCTTCGAGCCGACCCTCGACTACATCGTCGTCAAGGTACCGCGGTTCGCCTTCGAGAAGTTCCCGGCGGCGGACCCGACGCTGACGACGACGATGAAGTCGGTCGGGGAGGCGATGTCCCTCGGTCGGTGTTTCACCGAGGCCCTGCAGAAGGCCCTGCGGTCGCTGGAGAAGTCGGGCTCCTCCTTCCACTGGCTCGGCGAGCCGGTGACGGGCGCGGACCTGGACGACCTGGTCCGGCGGATCGGCATACCGACCGATGGGCGGATCGTCGGCGTCCAGCAGGCCATGCGCGCCGGCGCGAGTGTCGCCCGGGTCCACGAGGCGACCGGGATCGACCCGTGGTTCCTGGACCAGATCGCCCTCGTCAACGACCTGGCGGACCGGATCCGCACCGCCGAGCGGCTCTCCCCGGAACTGCTGCGGACGGCGAAGCGGCACGGGTTCTCCGACGCGCAGCTCGCCCAGCTGCGCCGCACGCCGGAGGCGGTCATCCGCGGCGTCCGGCACGCCCTCGGCATCCGGCCGGTCTACAAGACCGTCGACACGTGTGCGGCCGAGTTCGCGGCCCGGACGCCGTACTACTACTCGGCATACGACGAGGAGAGCGAGGTCGCGCCCCGGGAGCGGCCCGCGGTCATCATCCTCGGGTCCGGACCCAACCGGATCGGGCAGGGCGTCGAGTTCGACTACTCGTGCGTGCACGCGAGTTTCGCGCTCCGCGACACCTACGACACGGTCATGGTCAACTGCAATCCCGAGACCGTCTCGACGGACTACGACACCTCCTCGCGGCTCTACTTCGAACCGCTGACGCTCGAGGACGTCCTCGAGGTCGTCCACGCCGAGATGCAGGCGGGGCCGGTCGCCGGGGTCATCGTCCAGCTCGGCGGCCAGACGCCGCTCGGGCTCGCCCGGGCGCTCGAGGCGGAGGGCGTGCCGATCGTCGGGACGTCGCCGGAGGCGATCCATCTCGCCGAGGACCGCGGGGCGTTCGGGCGGGTCCTCGCCGCGGCGAACCTCCCCGCGCCGAAGCACGGGACCGCCTACAGCGCGCCCGAGGCGATCGCGATCGCCGCCGACATCGGCTATCCGGTCCTCGTCCGGCCCTCCTACGTCCTCGGCGGCCGCGGGATGGAGATCGTGTATGACGATGAGACCCTCGCCGAGTACGTCACCCGGGCGGCGCTCGCCTCGCCCGAGCACCCGATCCTCGTCGACCGCTTCCTCGACGACGCCATCGAGATCGACGTCGACGTCCTCTATGACGGGGTCGAGATGTTCGTCGGCGGGATCATGGAACACATCGAGGAGGCCGGCGTCCACTCCGGCGACTCCGCCTGCACGCTCCCGCCGGCGACCCTCGGATCCGAGGAGCTCACCCGGGTCCGGCGTTCGACCCTCGCCCTCGCCGAGGGCATCGGCGTGCGCGGGCTGATGAACGTCCAGTTCGCCCTCGCGCACGACGTCCTCTATGTCCTGGAGGCGAATCCGCGCGCATCGCGGACCGTGCCCTTCGTCGCCAAGGCGACCGGCGTGCCGCTGGCGAAGGCGGCGGCGCGGGTCATGCTCGGGGCGAGCATCGCCGACCTGCGCGCCGAGGGGCTCCTGCCCGCGGTCGGCGACGGTGGCGACCTCCCGCCGCGCGCGCACATCTCGGTGAAGGAGGCGGTGCTCCCGTTCAAGCGATTCCGGACCATCGACGGCTACGTCGTCGACTCGCTGCTCGGTCCGGAGATGCGCTCGACCGGCGAGGTCATGGGCATCGACCGCGACTTCGGGTCGGCGTTCGCCAAGAGCCAACTCGGCGCGGTCGGTGGGCTGCCCACCAGCGGGCGGGTGTTCGTCTCGATGGCCAACCGGGACAAGCGGGCGATGGTCTTCCCGGTCATGCGGTTGCGCGACCTCGGCTTCGCCGTCGTCGCGACCACCGGGACCGCCGAAGTGCTGCGCCGCAACGGGATCATCGCCGAGGTCGTCAAGAAGGTGCGCGAGCGGGACACCGTCGACGGCAGCATCGTCGATCAGATCCTCGCCGGCGACATCGACATGGTCGTCAACACCCCGTCGGGTCCGAACGCTCGTGCCGACGGCTACCGGATCCGGCAGGCCACCACCGCCATGGACAAGCCGATCATCACGACCGTCCAGCAGTTGGGGGCGGCGGTCCAGGGCATCGAGTCGGCGATTCACGAGGAGTTGCGGGTCAAGAGCCTCCAGGAGCACGCGGCCGACCTCGATCTGTATGGCGTGCGGAGCCACGAGTGATCGCGCCCGGTCTCGCCGAACCCGCGGCTGGCGGGGCCGTGATCGCTGCCCCCGGCCGGGTCGGGCCGGCGCCGGTGGTGCTCACGGCGGGCGACGGCGTCGTCCAGGTGGCGGCCCCGGTGCTGATCTGCGAGGCGGCGGGGGAGTACCGCCACCTGACCCTGGGCATGCCCGGCGTGGCCGGGCTCGCGCGGCCGGGCCAGTTCGCCGCGCTCGCCGTCGGCGGGCCGACGTCGGGGCTGCTGCTGCGGCGGGCCTTCTCGATCCACCGGGTCAACGCCGGCGCGACCGCGGACGCGGACACCCTCGAGATCGTCGTCGCCGACGCCGGTCCCGGGACCCGGTGGCTCACCGAGCGCCGGGCCGGTGACGTCGTCGACGCCCTCGCCCCGCTCGGCCGGGGCTTCCCGCTCCCCGCCGAGGCCGGAGGTGCGGCGGTCCTGGTCGGCGGCGGCTACGGCAGCGCCCCGCTGTTCTGGCTCGCCGAGAGCCTCCGGGCGGCGGGCACCGCCGCGCACCTCGTGCTCGGCGCGGCCACCCGAAACCGGCTCTACGGCAGTGACTTCGGCGCCTGCGCCGACTCGCTCACGGTGACCACGGACGACGGATCCGCCGGGACGGCGGGGCTGGTCACGACCGTGGTGCCCGACCTCCTCGACGCGACCGGCGCTCGCACGTTGTACGCCTGCGGGCCGATGGCGATGCTGCGCGCGGTGACGGCGTTGGCCGTGGGCGGGGGGTGCACGGCATACGTCGCGGTGGAGGAGGCGATGGCCTGCGGGGTCGGGGTCTGCATGACCTGCGTCCTGCCGGTGACCGACGGGGACGGCGTGACGGCGATGCGGCGGGCGTGCGTCGACGGACCGGTCATCGACGGGTCGCGGCTGCGCTGGGAGGCGATCGCCGACGGTCGGGTGTCGGTGCCGGACGACGCGATCGGCGCGCCCCGGCGGAACGGGGGCCGGCCGTGACCGACCTGGGTGTCGACCTCGGCGGCATGCGCCTGCCGAACCCGCTGATGACGGCGTCCGGGTGCGCGGCCAACGGACGGGAACTGCATCGGTTCTTCGACATCGCCACGCTCGGGGCGTTCGTCACCAAGTCGGTCAAGGCGGCGCCGATGTCGGGACGCGGCACCCCGCGGATGGCCGAGACCCCCGGCGGGATGCTCAACTCGATCGGCCTGCAGGGGCCCGGGATCGAGGCCTTCGTCGCGACCGACCTGCCGTGGCTCGCGAGCGTCGGCGCCCGGGTGCTGGTCTCGATCGCGGGCGGCGAGAGCAGCGAGTTCGCGCACGTGGCACAGACTCTCGGTGAGGCGCCCGACCGGGGCTGCGTGGCGGGGATCGAGGTCAACATCTCCTGCCCCAATGTCGCCAACCGGGGCCTCGTCTTCGCCTGCGATCCCGACAGCTCGGCCGAGGTGATCGCCGCCGTCCGGGCCGTGGTCCCGTCGGGGACACCGCTGTTCGCGAAACTGTCGCCCGATGTCACCGATCTCGTGCCTATCGCCGCGGCCGCCCTGGCGGCCGGCGCGGACGGGCTGACGATGATCAACACCGTCCTCGGTATGACGATCGACACCGATCGCCTCCGCCCGCACCTCTTCGGGGTGACCGGTGGCCTGTCCGGCCCGGCGATCCGGCCGGTGGCGGTCCGGGCGGTCTGGCAGGTGCACGCGGCGATGCGCACCGGGGTGCTGCCGACGGCCCCGATCATCGGGGTGGGCGGGGTCCGGACCGGACGCGACGCGCTGGAACTGATCGCGGCGGGAGCGGGCGGCATACAGGTCGGGACGGCGACGTTCAACGACCCCCGCGCGCCGCGCCGCGTCCTCGACGAACTCGCCGACCTCCTCGCCGCCCGCGGCGTCGAGCGGGTCACCGACGTGGTCGGTGCGGCGCACGGATGACCAGGTGAGGGAGAGGACGGAGCCGATGGAGCCCTTCGGAGTGCGGTTGCGCGAGGCGACCGATCGGTTCGGCCCGTTGTGTGTGGGGATCGACCCCCACCCGGAACTGCTGGCGGCCTGGGGCCTGCCGTGCGATCCCGACGGGCTGCGGGCGTTCGCCCGGCGGTGCGTCGAGGCCTTCGCCGGTCACGTCGCGGTGGTCAAGCCGCAGTCGGCGTTCTTCGAGGAATACGGCAGCGCGGGCATCGCCGTCCTCGAGGAGACCCTCGCCGGGCTGCGCGGGTCCGGGACGCTGAGCCTGCTCGACGTCAAGCGCGGCGACATCGGCTCGACGATGGCGGGCTACGCGCGGGCCTATCTCGCCGATGGGGCGCCGCTGGCCGCGGACGCGATCACGGTGAGTCCGTATCTCGGGTTCGGCTCGCTGACCCCGGCGATCGAGCTCGCGGCGGCCACCGGGCGTGGTGTCTTCGTGCTGACGCTGACGTCCAACCCCGAGGGACCCGGGGTGCAGCACGCGGTCACGCCGGACGGGTGCAGCGTCGCCGCCGGGATCGTCGCCGGCGTCGCTGCAGCCAATTCCGCGGCCGCGGCCGCCGGACACCTCGGTCACGTGGGGATGGTCGTCGGCGCCACCGTCGGCTCGGCGGTCCGTGATCTCGGGCTCGATCTCGCCGCCGCCGCGGCGCCGGTGCTCGCCCCCGGGTTCGGGGCTCAGGGCGCGGACGCGGACGCCATCCGCCGGGTCTTCGGTGGCGCGGTCGGCGCGGTGCTTCCGGCGTCGAGCCGGGAGATCCTCGCCGCCGGACCGGACCTCGACGCGTTGCGGACGGCGCTGGATCGGGCCTGGCCGGGGTGACCGGCAGCTCCCGAACGGTGATCGCCCGCCACCGACTGGGCGGGGTGGCTAGGCTGGCGCCGCACCCCTGTCGGCACGACGTGCGTGCCAGGGTCTTGAAGTCCGACAACCGAGAGGAGCCGAGCGTGGCGCTCCCCCCGCTCACCCCCGAACAACGCGCCGCGGCGCTGGAGAAGGCCGCGGCCGCGCGCCGCGAACGGGCCGCGGTCAAGACCCGGCTCAAGCACGCCAGCGGGTCGATCGCCCAGGTGATCGAGGAGGGCAAGACCAACGACATCATCGGCAAGATGCGGGTCTCCGCGCTGCTCGAGTCGCTGCCCGGTGTCGGCCGGGTCCGCGCCGCATCGATCATCGAGGAACTCGGCATCTCACCCACGCGGCGAGTTCGCGGGCTCGGTGCCAACCAGGCCGCCGCGTTGATCGCGCGGTTCGACACGGCGTGACGCCCGGGCGCCTCGTCGTCCTCGCCGGACCCACCGCCGTCGGGAAGGGAACGGTCGCGGCATATGTCCGCGAGCACCATCCGCAGGTGTGGGTGTCGGTGTCGGTCACCACCCGCCCGCCGCGGCTCGGCGAGGTCGACGGCGTCCACTACCACTTCATCGACGACGCCGCCTTCACTCGATTGGAGGAGGCCGGCGACCTGCTCGAGTGGGCAATCGTCCACGGTCGCGCCCGATATGGCACCCCCCGGCGCCCGGTCGAGGACGCGGTGGCGGCGGGCCGCTGGCCCCTGCTGGAGATCGACCTGCAGGGCGCCCGGCAGGTCCGGCGGACGATGCCGGAGGCGTTGTTCGTCTTCCTCGCCCCGCCGAGCTGGGATGAGTTGGTCCACCGGCTCGTCGGACGCGGCACCGAATCGGCCGACGAACAGCGCATTCGGCTCGAGACCGCCCGCACCGAACTGGCGGCGGCGGAGGAGTTCGACGTCGTCATCGTCAACGGCGATGTCCGAACCGCCGCCGAGAACCTCGTATCATTGATGGGTTCACCCCCTGTCACCTCGTGAATCGAGCCCGCTCACGTGTCCGGAACCGCACCCAACCCGATCGGCATCACCTCCCCGCCCATCGACGACCTGCTGACCCACAGCGACAGCAAGTACGCCCTGGTCATCTACGCCGCCAAGCGGGCCCGCCAGATCAACGCCTACTACTCCCAGCTCCAGGAGGGGCTGCTCGAGTACGTCGGGCCGCTCGTCGACTCCCAGATGCACGAGAAGCCGCTGTCGATCGCCCTGCGCGAGATCAACGAGAACCTCCTGGTGGCCGAGGCCACCGACGTGCCGGCCAACGCCTGAGCACCGCAGCTCCGTGAAGGTCGTCCTCGGGGTCAGCGGCGGCATCGCCGCCTACAAGGCGGCCCTGCTGCTGCGGTTGTTCACCGAATCCGGCCACGACGTCACCGTCGTCCCGACCGTGGCCGCCCTCCATTTCGTCGGGGCGGCGACGTGGTCGGCGCTGTCCGGCAAACCGGTCGCGACCGACGTGTGGAACGCCGTCCACGAGGTGCCGCACGTGCGGCTCGGCCAGGACGCCGACGTCGTCGTGGTCGCCCCGGCCACCGCCGACCTGCTGGCCCGGGCCGCGCACGGACTCGCCGACGACCTCCTCACCAATGTGTTGCTCACCGCCCGCTGCCCGGTGGTCCTCGCCCCGGCCATGCACACCGAGATGTGGGAGCACGCGGCCACCCAGGCCAATGTCTCGACCCTGATCGAGCGCGGGGTGCATGTCATCCCGCCCGCGTCCGGACGCCTCACCGGTGCCGACACCGGACCCGGTCGCCTGCCCGAGCCCGAGGCGATCTTCGCCGTATGCCGACACCTCCTCGACCGCGCGACGGCGTCAGCGAACGGGTCGGCTGCACGGGAGCAGGCGGGGGCTGGCGTCGGCGGTGACCACGGGGGTGACCTCGGCGGCATCCGGATCCTCGTGACCGCGGGTGGCACCCGCGAACCGCTCGACCCGGTGCGCTTCCTGGGCAACCGGTCCTCGGGCAAACAGGGCTATGCGATCGCCGCTCGCGCGGCGGCCCGTGGCGCCGATGTGCGGGTGCTCAGCGCCAATGTCGCGCTCCCCGATCCCGCCGGGGTCGCGGTGGCGCGCGTGGAGTCGGCGCTCGACCTCGAACGCGCGGTCGCGGCGGGGGTCGCCGACGCGGACGTCGTCGTGATGGCGGCGGCGGTCGCGGACTTCCGCCCCGCGGCATACGCCGAGACCAAGATCAAGAAGACCCACGACCCGGTCGACCCGGAGGCGGCCCCGGTCATCGACCTCGTCCGCAATCCCGACATCCTCGCCGGGCTGGTGCGCGCGCGGGGCGCGTCGCAGCGGCCGGTCATCGTCGGCTTCGCGGCCGAGACCGGCGACGCCGAGCACGACGTCCTGACGTTGGGGCGGGAGAAGCTGGCCCGCAAGGGCTGTGACCTGCTCGTCGTCAACGAGGTCGGGACCGACAAGACCTTCGGCCACGAGGACAACACCGTCCACCTCCTGCGGCCCGACAGCGACGCGGTCGTCGATGTCGGCCCCGCCCCCAAGAGCGTCATCGCCGACGCCGTCCTCGACGCGGTCCGCGACCTGGTGGATGGCACCGCGGCCCACGGCGTTCTCTAGACTCGACCCCGAATCTCCCCACCACCCAGGAGCAACTCCTTGTCCGGTCGCCTGTTCACGTCCGAATCCGTCACCGAGGGCCACCCCGACAAGATCTGCGACCAGATCTCCGACTCGATCCTCGACGCCATGCTCGCCCAGGATCCGGGTGCCCGCGTCGCCGTCGAGACGATGGTGACCACCGGGCTGGTGCACGTCGCCGGTGAGGTGACTACCGAGGCGTATGTCGAGATCCCCCGGATCGTCCGGGACCGGATCCTCGCCATCGGCTACGACAGCTCGACCAAGGGTTTCGACGGCGCGTCGTGCGGCGTCGAGGTGTCGATCGGGCAGCAGAGCCCGGACATCGCGCAGGGGGTGGATTCGGCATACGAGGCCCGGACGGGGACCGTCGACGCCTATGACAAGCAGGGCGCCGGTGACCAGGGCCTGATGTTCGGGTATGCCTGCGACGACACGCCCGAGCTGATGCCGCTGCCGATCTATCTCGCGCACCGGCTCGCCGAGCGGCTCACCGCGGTGCGCAAGTCGGGCGAGCTGGCCTACCTGCGGCCGGACGGCAAGACCCAGGTGACGATCGAGTACGCCGGCGACAAGGCGGTGCGGCTCGACACCGTCGTCGTCTCCAGCCAGCACGCCGACGGGATCTCGCTCGATGAGATGCTCGCGCCCGACATCGAGCAGAAGGTCATCATCCCGGTGCTCACCGAGCTCGCGCAGAGTGGGACTCATCTCGACGCGATCGGCCACCGGACTCTGGTCAACCCGACCGGGAAGTTCGTCATCGGCGGGCCGATGGGCGACGCCGGGCTGACCGGGCGCAAGATCATCGTCGACACCTATGGCGGGATGGCCCGGCACGGCGGTGGCGCGTTCTCCGGCAAGGACCCGTCCAAGGTCGACCGGTCGGCCGCCTACGCGACCCGCTGGGTCGCCAAGAATGTCGTCGCGGCCGGGCTGGCCCGCCGGTGCGAGGTGCAGGTCGCCTACGCGATCGGGAAGGCGCAGCCGGTCGGGCTGTATGTCGAGACGTTCGGCACCGAGACCGCGCCGGTGGACGCGATCCAGAAGGCGATCACCACGGTCTTCGACCTGCGGCCAGCGGCGATCGTGCACGACCTGGACCTGCTGCGTCCGATCTATCTCGCGACCGCGGCCTACGGCCACTTCGGGCGGACCACCGCCGACGGTGTCGAGGGCGCGTTCACGTGGGAGCGGACCGACCGGGTCGCGGAACTGCAGCGCGCCGTCGCCGGCTGAGGCTCGCGCCGCCCGGGCGGAGGGCGGCTGAGGAGGTGGGGTGAGGGCTGTCGGTGGGCCGCACTAGATTCGCCGGTGTGGACGCCCCGACGGAGACCTCGGTCACCGATCCGGTCGCGCTCGTGCTCGTCGATTCGGGTCTGGCGCACCTGGACCGGCCGTTCGAGTATGCCGTTCCGGCCCACCTCGCCGACGTGGCCCAGCCGGGCGTGCGGGTCCGGGTCCGGTTCGCCGGGCGGGATGTCGCCGGCTACGTCGTCGAGCGCCGGTCCGGCGCCGATCACGAGGGGCGGCTGACGCCGATCCGGACGGTCGTCTCCCCCGAGCAGGTCCTGACCCCAGCGGTGCTGGAGTTGGCGCGGGAGGTGGCGTCGGCATACGCGGGGACGGTGGGTGACGTCCTGCGGCTGGCCATCCCGCCGCGTCACGCCCGCGCCGAGAAGGCGCTCGGGGAGCCGACGACGGGCGACCTGTCGCCGCCGGAGGCCGTGGGCGACGCCTGGGAGCCGTATGCCGCGGGGCCGGCACTGCTGCGCCGCATCCGCGCAGGAGAGGCACCGGTCGCCGTGTGGTCGGCGCTGCCGAGCGCGACCCAGCCGGCGCGGGACTGGCCGCGGGCCCTCGCCGAGGCGTGCGGATCGGCGCTCGCCGGGGGGCGCGGGTCGATCGTCGTCGTGCCGGACCATCGGGATCTGGCGCGCGTCTCGGCGGTCGTGGGGGAGGTTCTCGGAGCCGGGCGGCACGTCGAGTTGAGCGCCGACCAGGGGCCGCAGGCGCGCTATACGGCCTGGTTGAAGCTGCTGCGGGGGCACGTGCGGGTGGTCGTGGGGACGCGCGCCGCGGTGTTCGCGCCGGTGCCGGATCTCGGGCTGGTCGCGGTCTGGGACGACGGCGACGACCTGCACGAGGAGCCGCGGGCGCCGTATCCCCACGTGCGTGACCTCGCGCTGCGCCGCGGACGGCTCGAGGGGGCGGCGGTGGTGCTCGGCGGGTTCGGGCGGAGTGTGGCCGCCCAGGCGTTGATCGCGTCGGGGGTGGCCCGGCCCGTGGTCGCGGCGGCGATGGTGGTCCGCGGTGCCGCGCCCCGGGTCGTCGTCGCCGGGGAGGACCGGGAGCAGGAGCGCGATCCCGCGGCGGCGAGCGCCCGGCTGCCCACGCTGGCGTGGCGGACCGCGCGCGAGGCACTCGGCCGTGGGCCGGTTCTGGTCCAGGTCCCGCGCCGCGGGTATGTCCCCGCGCTGGCCTGCCAGACCTGCCGCAGCCGGGCGCGGTGCGGCGTGTGCCGGGGGCCGTTGGGTCTGGGCGAGACCGGGGGGTCGCCGGTGTGTCGGTGGTGCGGCACGGTCGCCGCCGCCTGGGTGTGCCCGACGTGCGGTGACCGGCGCCTGCGCTCGCTTGTCGTCGGGGCGCGGCGGACGGCCGAGGAGATGGGCCGGTCGTTCCCGGGTGTGGGGGTCGTCACCTCCGGAGCGGGGGAGGTGCGGGCATCCGTGGGACGTGGACCGGCGCTCGTCATCGCGACACCCGGCGCCGAGCCGGTGGCCGAGGGCGGGTATGCCGCCGCCCTCCTCCTCGACGCCTGGGCGTTGCTGGACCGCACCGCACTGGAGGCGACCCCGGAGGCGTTGCGGCGCTGGCTCGGCGCGGCCGCCCTCGTCCGGCCGGCCGGCGACGGGGGGCAGGTGGTGTTGTGCGGGGTGCCCCCGGGCGTGATGTTCCCGGCCGTCGAGGCGCTGGTGCGGTGGGACCCGGCCTGGCTGGCCGAGGGTGAACTGGCCGAGCGGGTGGTGCTGCGGCTGCCGCCGGCCGTGGTGTTCGGGGTCGCGACGGGGGAGCGTGTGGTGCTCGCGGAACTCGCCGCGGACCCCGCCCTGCCCGGGTCGGTCGAGCGGTTCGGGCCCCTGGCCGTTCCGGGGCGGGAGGAGTTCCGGCTGGTCTTCAAGGCGGCAGGCGCCGATGTCCCGTTGGTGGCCCGGGTCCTCGCCGAGGCGCGGGCCGCGCGCAGTGCGCGGAAGGATTCGGCGCCACTCGGCATACGGATGACGCTCACCGATCTGGAGTGACCCTCGACCCGAGGATCCGGTCGGCAGACGACCCCGGGAGGACTTCGCCCCGGAAGACCCGATCGGGCAACGGAAGGCGTGCGGGGCGACGAGGTTCGGTGGCACCGGGCGGAAAACCCGTGACCTAAACTCCGTCGGGTGTCGATACAGCGGATCCGGTTGTTCGGCGACCCCATCCTGCGGACGCGGGCGGTGGAGGTCGTCGACTTCGACAAGGAGTTGCGCACCCTCGTCCAGGACCTCACCGACACGATGCTGGACGCGCCGGGGGCGGGCCTGGCGGCGCCGCAGATCGGGGTGGGGCTGCGCGTGTTCACCTACCACGTCGAGGGCATCGTCGGGCACCTGATCAACCCCGTCCTCGACATCGGGCCGGAGGAGCAGGACGGGCCCGAGGGGTGCCTGTCGCTGCCGGATCTCGCCTACGACACCCGGCGCGGACTCAACGTCGTCGCCCGAGGCGAGAACATGTGGGGCGAGCCGGTCTTCCTCGAGGGGAGTGAGCTGCTCGCCCGCGCGATCCAGCACGAGACCGACCACCTCGACGGCATCCTCTTCATCGACCGGCTCGACCCGCAGACCCGCCGCGAGGCGATGAAGGCGATCCGCGCCGCGGACTGGTTCGGCGATAACGCGCCCGTCGTCAGGGTGTCGCCGCATTCGACCTTCGGTCTGGGGATGTGACGATGCGCCTCGTCTTCGCCGGCACACCCGAGGCCGCGCTGCCCTCCCTGGACGCGCTCGCCGCCTCCTCGCACGAGATCGTCGCCGTCCTCACCCGCCCCGATGCCCCGGCGGGCCGGGGCCGACGGCTGTCTCCGTCGCCGGTCAAGGCGCGCGCGGTCGAGCTCGGTCTGGACGTATGGACGCCCGCCACCGTCCGCGATTCCGCCTTCCTGGCGCTGTTGGCCGCGGCCGCGCCCGACGCGTGCCCGGTCGTCGCCTACGGGAACCTCGTCCCAGCGGCGGCGCTCGCCATCCCGGTGCACGGGTGGGTCAACCTGCACTTCTCCCTCCTGCCGGCCTGGCGCGGTGCGGCCCCGGTCCAGCACGCCATCCTCGCCGGCGATGAGATCACCGGGGCGAGCACCTTCCGCCTCGAGGCCGGGCTCGACACCGGCCCGGTCTATGGGACGCTCACCGAGCCGATCCGGCCCACGGACACCTCGGGGGATCTGCTGGCCCGCCTCGCCGTGGCCGGGGCCGGGCTGCTGCTCGCGACGCTGGACGGGATCGAGGCGGGTCGGCTCACCGCGATCCCGCAACCGGCCCACGGCGTGTCGGTAGCCCCGAAGATCACCGTCGAGCAGGCCGAGGTCGACTTCACGAGGCCGGCGTTCGCCATCGACCGCCAGATCCGCGGCTGCACCCCCGCGCCGGGGGCGTGGACGGCGTTGCGCGGTGAACGCCTCAAACTCGGCCCGGTCGTCACCGATCCCGCCGCGGGCACCCTCGCTCCCGGGGAGTTGCGGGTGACGAAGTCGAGCGTCCACGCCGGCTCGGCCACCCACCCGATCCGGCTGGGTGAGGTCCAGGCGCTCGGGCGGAAGCCGATGCCGGCCGCGGACTGGGCCCGCGGCATACGGATCGAGCCGGGGGAGCGGCTGGGCCGGTGAGCAGCGGACCACCGTCAACCGGCGCGGCGGCCCGTCAGGAGGCGCGCCAGGCCCGGACCGTGATGGACTTCGTCATCGCGCCCTTCATCAGACGAGTCTTGTTCTGCCCGTCCGCGCGCATGACATAGATGTCGCTGTAATCCTGCGTCGTCCAGTCCGAGTCGAAGCGGTAGGCGATGCTCCTCCCGTCGGGGGACCAGACCGGGTCCGATGCCCCGAACTGCGTGAGGTACTTGTCGGCGGCGTCCGTGGTGGCCGAGCCGCGCTCGATGCGGCCGGGACCGTTCGCCCAGTTGGTCGCGACGATAATGGTCCCCGACGGGCTGTGGCTCGGTTGCGTGTCCCCGGGTCCGTAGGAGTAGCCGGCGAGGAATCTGCGGGAGAGGTCGATCTGACGCGACCAGTCCCCCCGTTACCAGTACGTCTGTTCGATGACCAGCGTGCGGCCGTTCGGCGACCAGTCCGGTCGGTCGCAGTTGACGCCGGTGTCGTTGTTGGTGACGTTCGGGCGGATGATCTTGACCGGACCCCCGCGGCCGCACAAGGGCGACGCCCGGGCGCCGGTCAGCCGGACGAGGCGTCCGCCTCCAGCGCCGGGCAGGGCTGGTCCTTCGCCGGGGCGAGCACCTCGAAATGCCAGTACTCGTTCGCATAGCGTTGGCACAGACCGAATTTCACGCCGTTGTTCTTGAGCCACCGCGTGGCGGCATAGGGACCGACGTCGACGGCGCCGCCCTTGACGTGCTCGGACTTGTCGGGCGGGAGGACCCACCGGGTGGCCTCGCGCGCGGAGCCGTACTTGACGACGGCCTGGTCGAACAGCGCCTGCTGGGTCGCCGCGGTGCGATAGCCGGAGACGATGTCGATCGTCACCCCGTCGGCCTTCGCGGCCTCGCGGGCCCGGGTGATCGCCCGGGAGAGTTGCGGATTCAGACCCGTGGTGCCGACGTCCGGCCCGGTGGGCGCGTGGTCGTTCGCGCCGGTCTCGGCGCTCGCGTCTGCGGTCGCACCGGCGGTGGGGCGGGTGACGACCGGCTTGGTGTGCGCATGGTAGCCGTGGATGACGACGGCACCGATGCCGAGGCCGAGGGCGATCGGCAGTGCCGCGGAGACCACCACGGCGACGGTGCGGTTCGACTGTCGGCTTCGGCGGGGTCGACCGAAGGTCAGAGGGGGGTGAGGCGCGCGGGCCGGGGACTCCGGTGGCCGGACGCGCATCGGCTGGCTTGTCGTCGTCATCGCAGGTCCTCCCGTCGGGCGGTGACGAGCACCCACACTATACCGAGTATGCCTTCTGGCTCGGCGACACGCCGAGATCATCGCCGGGCGCCGCCCGTTAGGCTGCCGGCCGTGACCGAACGACAGTCCGGCGGCGGCTCCAGAGGAGCCTCACCGGGGCGCGACCAGGAGCGGCGATCCGGACCTCGTTCCCGCCAGGCGCCATCCCAGCGCGGACGGACCGGTGACCCGGCCCGGCTGGCCGCCTACACGGTGATGCGGGCCATCGCCGACGGTGGGTATGCCAATCTCGAACTGCCGAAGGAGTTGCGGCGCAGACGACTTCGTGGACGTGATGCCGCCTTCGCCACGGAACTGACGTATGGCGCGACCCGCCTCCGCGGGTTCTATGACCCCGTTATCGCCCTGGCCGCGGACCGGCCGATCGCGCGGATCGACGGCCCCGTCCTCGACACCCTTCGGCTCGGGGCGCATCAACTGCTGGGCATGCGAGTCCCGCCGCACGCCGCGGCCGACGAGACCGTCGCCCTGGCTCGGGCCGTCAACGGGGTCGGGGCGAGCGGCCTGGTCAACGCCGTCATGCGCCGGATCAGCGAGGCGGACCGGGACGACTGGATGACGCGGGTCCTGCCCCCCGAGGACGACCCCCTGGGGCGACTGGGCGTCGAACACTCGCACCCGTTGTGGATCGTCAAGGCGCTCCGGCAGGCACTGCTCGGGCACGGCGCGAGCAGCCCGGCCACGGCCGACACGGATCTCGCCGCGCTGCTCGCCGCCGACAACGCTGCCCCCGAGGTGCATCTCGTGGCCCGCCCGGGCCTGTGCGACCCGGCGGAGTTGGTCGACGCGGGCGCACGCCCGCATCCCGACGTCTCCACCGCCGTCATCCTTCCCGGTGGCGACCCCGGCGCGATCGCCGCCGTGCGCGACGGTCGGGCCGCCGTCCAGGACGCCGGCTCGCAGGTGGTCGCGCTGGCGCTGGCCGCGGCGCCACGCGCCGGCGTCGACCGGACCGGGCGCTCGACCCCGCCCGTTGCGCGTGACGACGCGGGCGCGGTGCCGCAGGGCCACGGCCCCGGCGGGCGGGAACGCTGGCTCGACCTGTGCGCCGGCCCGGGAGGCAAGGCCGGGGTGCTCGCCGCCCTGGCGGCCGGGCGCGGAGCCGATCTCGTGGCCAACGACCTCACCCCCCACCGGGCGGCCTTGGTCAGCCAGACCCTCGCGCCGGCCCTCGCCCGGGCCGCAGCCCTCGGTCTGAGCCTGGAGGTGCGCACCGGCGACGGGTGCGAGTTCGGGGACGGGGAGCCGGCGGCATACGACAGGGTGCTGGTCGACGCCCCCTGCACCGGACTGGGCGCCCTGCGCCGCCGACCGGAGGCCCGGTGGCGCCGGACCCCCGGCGACCTCGCGACCCTCGGGGTCCTCCAACGCGACCTCCTGATCAGCGCCCTGACGGCGGTCGCCTCGGGTGGTGTCGTCGCCTATGCGACCTGCAGCCCCCACCTCGCCGAGACGACCTTCGTCGTGACGGACGTGCTCAAGCGCCGTCCGGACGTCGAGCAGCTCGATGCCCGGCCGGTCGTCGAGGCGATCGCCCCCGGGTGGGTCGACCGGCTCGGTCCGGGGCCTGCGGTCCAGCTGTGGCCGCACCGGCACGGGACCGACGCGATGTTCCTCGCCCTGCTTCGTCGGCGGGGGTGATCAGCGCTTTCGCGCCATCCCACATTCCTGGGATGGCGCCGGTCAGGGCAGCCTTGCCACCCTTCTTCCGGCACGTGGGCGCAGGGCCCGGGGCCAGAAGGAGAAGGTTCATGAGCATCACGCGGAGAGTCGGCATCGTCGCCGCCACGGGGGCACTGATGATCGCGAGCGCCACGGGGGCACAGGCCGCACAGGACGGCGCGACCGCACGGGCGGCCAAGGCGCCGACGACGTGCACCATCCACGCCTACCCGCCCTACCTCAACGGCGGCCTGATCAAGGGCGACGGGGACCTGACCTGCACGGCGAATGTCTATGCGCTGCAGGCACGATTCACGCTGCAGCAGAAGTTCGGCACGCGGTGGGTCGATGTCGGAGTGCCGGTCAAGGGCACGAGGTACAACGTCATCAAGGTCTGGGGCACGGCCTACGTCGGCTTCTCGCACGGCGTCTTCCGGACCAAGAGCACCGGGAAGGTCCAATTCTACGGCGACCCGACCTGGCATCCCGTCAAGGCCGTCAGCGCGCCGCGGTCGACCTGATCCCACCCATCCGGGCTCGGGCCTGACCACCACGGACCTCGCGGGAACCGCTCTCCCGCGGGGTCCGTGCCTGGTTAGGCTGAGCTCGTGCAGATCTCGCCGAGCATCCTCGCCGCGGACTTCGCCAATCTCCAGAGCGAACTGGACCGGATCGCGACCGCCGACTGGGCCCACGTCGACGTCATGGACGCGCATTTCGTGCCCAACCTGACGATCGGGCTGCCCGTCGTCGAACGGCTCGTCGAGGTGAGCCCGGTCCCGATCGACACCCATCTGATGATCGCCGATCCCGACCGGTGGGCACCGCTGTATGCCGAACTCGGGGCGAAGTCGGTGACCTTCCACATCGAGGCCGCGGCCGACCCGGTGACATTGGCGCGCACCCTGCGGGCGACGGGGGCCCGGGCATCGATGGCGCTCAAGCCGGGGACGCCGTGGGCGCCATACGAGGATCTGCTGCCGGAACTGGACATGGTGCTCGTCATGACGGTCGAACCCGGGTTCGGGGGACAGAAGTTCATGGCCGACCAGATGCCCAAGGTCCGGGCGGTGCGCGAGTCGGTCCGCCGGCACGGGGGCGAGATCTGGATCCAGGTCGACGGCGGTGTCTCGGCGGCGACGATCGAGCAGTGCGCCGAGGCCGGTGCCGATGTCTTCGTCGCCGGGACAGCGGTCTACAACGCCGAGTCCGCCGCCGCCAACATCACGCACCTCCGGGATCTCGTTGCCGCGCACCGACACTGACGGCGGGCGCGCGGTCCCGAGCCTCGTCGAGGAACTCGCCGGCCGGACGTATGCCGCGGGCGAGCGGTTCGCCGGCAACCTCGCCGAGGGCGTTCGGCTCGGGACGATCGAATTCGACGGGTGCACCTTCGAGGGGTGCGCGCTCGCCGGTGCCGAGCTGCGCGGGTGCCACTTCACCGAGTGCACGTTCACCGGGGTCGACCTCTCTCGCGCCGTCGTCACGGACGCGCGCTTCGCCGAGTGCGTCTTCTCGGACAGCCGCGCGCTCGGGGTGAACTTCGCGCTCGCGCATACGGTCACGCTGTCGGCGCCGTTTCGGTTCGAGCGGTGCCGGCTCGACTTCGCTTCGTTCCGGGGGCTCGACGTGACCGGGTCGGTGTGGCACGACTGCCGTCTGTTGGAGGTCGACTTCGGGGAGGCGGTCGCGCGGAAGGTGGATTTCGCGGGGTCGGACCTGAGCCGGTCGGTGTTCGCCGCGACCGACCTGCGCGAGGCGTCCTTCGTCGGGGCCGTCGCCTATGACTTCGACATCCGCGTGAACCAGGTGAGGGGGGCGCGTTTCGACGCCGCGGAGGCCGGGCGACTGCTGCGGCCCTTCGGGGTGGAGCTGGTCTGAGGCCCGGAACCGGCCGGGCGGTGGCCGAGCGTGGGTCGGCTCACGCACGGGCGGAGGGCGAGCCGGGAGCATCGGTGTCGACGGCGAGGATGCGCAGGGTGTGACCGGGAGTGCTCCCGTCGAGCGGCTCGATGCTCACCGGCAGTCCGGTCGCGCGATCGAGCCCGATCAGCCACTCGGTCGGATATCGGAATCCGGGTTCGGGGTGATCGCGCAATTCGCCCCCATAGTCCATCCGCTCGGCGAGCTCGCCGGGCAGCAGCGCGCAGCACGAGCATCGCGGTTGGTAGGCCGCGGTGGGCCGCACTCGCGCCCACCAGGTTTCGCGGCCGAATCGGCTGCTCGTGGTCACCTCGTCGAGGTCGGTGCCGGGCACCATCTCGACTCGACCCGGCCCGTCCTCGTCCCCGGGGTCCTCGGGGATCCAGGCTTGGCCGTCGGCGAGTTCATACGGGTCGAGGATCGCCAGCCAGTAGTAGTTGTGGAAGTAGAGGCCATGGTCGTCACCATCGGTGCCGCGGGTGCGGGTGAGCACCAGGCCGTCGGCGCGGAACGTCGCCGGCCGGTCCGGCGGTTGCGGCCCGAAATCGTGTCCGGCGAGCGCGCCCCCCGTGACCGGCTCACCGGGCTGTTCGGGCACGATGACGCGCACATCGGACGGCCGGCGCAGCCAGGCATGCAGGGGTGGCCCGCTCATCGTCGGCCAGTGCCAGACCGGCCAGTCGAGTTCGAACTCGACGGCCCGCCACAGCCATGGCGCCGACCGTGCCAGGGCGCGCCAGTCCTCGGCGGTGGGGGTCGTCATACGGACAGCAGATCACGCCGCGGGCGCCGGCGCACGCGACGGCAGACGGCGTGGCCGGCCCGGTCCGCCGGGTGTCCACGTGGTGGACACCACGAGGCGGCGGCGGGTCCGCGGGGGGTGGGTGTGCGGCATACTGACAACACGTGCTCCGGGGTCGGTGTAATTCCGAACCGGTGGTGACAGTCCACGACCCGCCCACAGCCAGTGTGCGGTTGATCCGGTGAAACTCCGGGACCGACGGTGAAAGTCCGGATGGGAGGCAGCACGTACCAACGGCCGTTCGCCGTCCGCGCACCCGTGCGCGGGCCGCGGCCCGGTCGGCGGTGCACGTCCCCCGGAGTTCGTCCGAAGTGACAGAACGAACCGAAGGACGAACACCAATGTCACATCTCGTCCTGGCCGCCGCGGCCGGGGAGAACATCTTCCAGCGGATCATCGACGCCGCCATCCCGATCGGGAAATACCAACTCCACTGGCTCGAACTGATCGGCGTCCTCATCGGCGTCGTGTCGGCCTGGTTCGGCATGAAGCGCCGGGTCTGGGCGTGGCCGGTGGGCATCACCGCCAACATCATGCTGTTCTTCGTCTACATCGGCGCGACCATCGGTGCGGGCGAACGGATTCCGCTGTTCGGTCAGGCCGGGCGGCAGATCTTCTTCATCGTCACCAGCATCTATGGCTGGTGGCGCTGGAGCCGGCTGCAGAAGCAGGCCGGCAGCAAGGACGCGCCGGCCATCACGCCGCGGTGGACGACGAGCCGGGAGCGGACGACCATCATCGTCGGCTGGCTGGTCGGCACCGTCGTCGTCCACCAGGTCTTCGTCTGGCTGTGGAACCTCGCCCCGAACCCCTACTGGCAGCCGCAGTGGTGGTACTACTGGTGCGACGCGTGGATCTTCGTCGGCTCGTTCGTCGCGACCTATGCGATGGCCCGCGGCTGGAACGAGTTCTGGCTCGCCTGGATCGGCGTCGACCTGGTCGGCGTGCCGCTGGGCTTCGCCACCGACTACGTCCCGACGGCGGTGATGTACACCTTCTACGGCCTCTTCGTCCTCTATGGCTTCACCCAGTGGGTCAAGGCGACCAATGAGTCCAGGCGGGTGCCCGCCCCCGACGTCATGGCGGACGCCGGGGCCCGCTGACCGGTGCGCTCGCCTACCCTGGCGCGCGTGAAGACCTTCGACGCGCTGTATGCCGAGCTGGCCGAGCGGGCCCGCACCCGCCCGGCCGGCTCGGGGACCGTCCGCGCCCTGGACGCGGGCGTGCATACGATCGGCAAGAAGATCGTCGAGGAGGCCGCCGAGGTCTGGATGGCCGCCGAATACGAGGGCCGGGAGAAGACGGCGGAGGAGATCAGCCAGCTCCTCTATCACCTGCAGGTGCTCATGCTCGCCTGCGAGTTGACCCCGCAGGACGTCTACCGGCACCTGTGAGGCTCAGCCGGCCACCCAGAAGGTGCGGGTGTTGGTGAAGGCGAGCAGGCCGGCGTCGGCGAGTTCACGGCCATACCCGCTGCGCTTGGTGCCGCCGAAGGGCACCCGCGGGTCGCTCGCGACGATCGCGTTGACGAAGGCGGCGCCGCTGGTGATCCGCCGCGCGACCGCGACGGCGTGCGCGGTCGACCCACTCCACACCGACAGACCGAGCCCGTATGCCGTGGCGTCCGCCAGCGCGACCGCGTGGTCGTCGTCTCGGGCGACGGTGACCGCCGCCACCGGGCCGAAGGTCTCCTCATCGAAGGCGGCCATGCCCGGCGTCACTCCGGTCAGGACGGTCGGCGGGTAGAACCAGCCGGGCCCGTCGGTCGGTTGCCCGCCGAGCGCGAGCGTCGCGCCGGCGGCGACGGAGCGGTCGACCTGGTCCTGGATGCCGGCGCGCAGGTCGGCGCGGGCCATCGGGCCGACCTGGGTGGCCGGGTCGGTCGGGTCGCCGACGACCAGGGCTCGGGCACCGGCCACGAAGAGGTCGGTGAAGCGGTCGGCGACGTCGGCGTGGACGATGAAGCGCTTGGCGCACACGCAGCTCTGGCCCGCGTTGTGGAAGCGCGCCGTGACCGCGGCGGTGGCGGCGGCCGCGACGTCGGCGTCGGCGAGGACGACGAAGGCGTCCGATCCGCCCAGCTCGAGCACCGACGGCTTGCTGGCCCGCCCGGCAGCCGCGCCGACGGCCTCGCCCGCGCGGTTCGAGCCGGTCAGGGTGACGGCCGCGATCCGCGGATCGGCGATCAAGCGCTCGATGGTCGCCGGGACGTCGGGCTCGTCGATGACGAGGACGGCGACCAGGCCGGGTGGGAAGCCGGCGGCGACGAACAGCTCGCCGAGGGCCAGTGCCGAGCCGGTGACATTGGGGGAGTGTTTGAGCACGAAGGCGTTGCCCGCCATGACGATCGGGATGGCGGCGCGCATGACCTGCCAGATCGGGAAGTTCCACGGCATGATCCCCAGGACCACGCCGACCGGCTCCTGGGCGACCCAGGAGGTGATGCCCTGCGGGCCGGCGATCTCGACCGGGCGGTCGGCGAGCAGGGCCGGGCCGTGGGCGGCGTAATACTCGGCGGTCGTCGCGCACTTCGCGACCTCGCCGCGACTCTCGGCCAGCGGCTTGCCCATCTCGGCGGTCGCCAGGGCGGCGAGCGGCTCGGCCTCGGACCGCAGGGCGGCGGCGAGGGCGCGCAGACGCGCCGCGCGCGCCTCGGTGTCGACCGCGCGCCAGTTCGTGGCGGCGGTGACGGCCGCGGCCAGGGCGGCGTCGACGTCGGCGGGCGTCATCGCGGCATACGACGCGAGGGTGGCGCCGGTGCTCGGGTCGGTGGTGACGATCGTGGTCATGGCGTGCTCAGCCCGCCGCGGTCGCTCTCGGAGAGGTGCTCGACGGTCTCGCCGGTCGCGGTGATCGTCCGGGTGACATCACGGCCGCCGTAGACCCAGTAGATGCGCATGGTGCCGGTGCCACGGTTGTAGAAGCGGTGCGGGATGCCGGCCGGCACCCAAGTGGCGTCGCCGGCGACGAGGTCGAAGCGCTCGTCCCCGATCTCGGCCACCGCCTCACCCTCGAGGATGAGCACCGACTCCTCGACATTGTGGCTGTGCAGCGGCAGGCCGGTCCCCTCGGCGAACTGGGTCTGGCCGGTGGTGACCCGGTTGGTCGCGCAATTCCAGTTGCCGACATAGGGGATCGTCACCACGCCATTGCCGCGGTCGAAGGGGCGGACCTGGTCGGGGCGGATGAGCAGATTGGGGGCGCTGGGCTGGTCGGTCATGGTGTCTCCTCGAGCTTCGGGGTGGGGAGGGCGGCGAGGACGGCGTCGGTCGCCTGCGCGGTCGTGAGCGTGCCGCCGAGGTCGCGGGTGCGGGTGGCCGGGTTGCCGACGACCGCGTCGACGGCGGCCTCGATGGCGCGGGCAGCGGCGGCATACGGCTCGGTGTCGTGGCGGCGGCCGAGCCAGTCGAGCATCATCGCGGCGGAGCGGATCAGCGAGACCGGGTTGGCGATGCCCTGGCCGGCGATATCCGGCGCCGAGCCGTGCTGGGCCTGCGCCACACAGACGTCCCGGCTGACGTTGATCGAACCGCCGAGGCCGAGGCTGCCACACAGCTCGCTCGCCTCGTCGGAGAGGATGTCGCCGAACATATTCGTCGTGACGATCACGTCGAAATCGCCGGGGGCGCGAATCAATCGGGCCGACGCGGCGTCGACGATGAGCTCACGCAACTCGACACCGGGGTAGTCCGCCGCGACCGCGCGCACGGCTTCGAGGAAGAGCCCATCGGAGAGCTTGAGGACGTTCGCCTTGTGCACGGCGGTGACCCGCTGCCGGCGCGTCGCCGCCAACGCGAAGGCCGCCCGGGCGACCTCGGTGCTCGCGTGCCGGGTGATCTTGCGCACCGAGAGCGCGGTGTCGGGGTCGGTCATGAACTCGCCGGTCCCGGCATACATCGAGCGGTCGGAATAGAAGCCCTCGGTGTTCTCGCGGACGACGACGAGGTCCATCGGTGTGCGCAGCACGGACAGGTCGGCGACCGAGCGGCACGGGCGGATGTTCGCGTGCAGCGCGTAGCTGGTCCGCAGCGCCGCCGAGGGGTTGATCCCGCCGAGCTCGCGGGTCGGATAGTCGTAGTGGGACACCGGGCCGAGCACGGTCGCGTCGACCTCGCCGACCCGTGCCAGCGCGTCGGCCGGCATCGTCGTGCCCTCGCTGGCGAGGCTGGCCAGCCCGATGTCGCGGGTCTCGAGGCTCAGGCCGAGCCCGTATGCCGCGTCCACGGCGTCGAGGACCGCGACCGTGGCCGCGGTGATCTCCGGGCCGATTCCGTCGCCGGGGAGGATGAGGATCTGCATGTGAAGTCCGTTCGCGCTCAAGGGGTTTCGTCGATGTGGTGGGCGATCACGTCGCCGAAGGAATTGACCTGGGAGCCGGGCACGACATAGGCATCGGCGGCGGCGCGCCACTGGGCGAAGTGCGGGGCAGCCTTGTGGGCGGCGAAGGCGGCCAGGTCGTCATACCGCTCGTAGAAGACGAAGCGGTGCGGGTCGTCGTGGCCCTGGACCACGTCGAACTGCCGGCAACCGGGCTCGTCGGCGATGCTGGCCGCGGCATTGGTGGTGATGGCCGCGAGGAAGGGTTCGAGCACCCCCTCGCGGACCTGCAGGGTGACGGTCAGCGCGATCATCGGGCCTCCTCGGTTGCGGTGGTGGGGTCGGTGTCGGTGCAGGGGTCGGTGACCGGGGAGTGCGCGGGCAGGGCGGTGCCGGTCTCGGTGCACAGCGCGCTCAGGCTCGCCCACGTCGTCTCGGGGAGGATCAGGCCCTCGCGCTCGTGCCGGGCCCGGGCGCGGTCCTCCAGTTCGCCGGGGACGAGGATCGCGTCGGCCCAGGCGGCGCGGTCGGCGCCGTGGGTACGGTCGATCAGCTGCTCGGCGCGGGCGGCATACGCCTGCGGGTCGCCGAAGGCGGCGACATCGAGACAGATCAGCAGGTGACCGGCGCCGCTGCGCCGGGTGGGGTCGTAGGGACCGGTGACGGCGGGGCCGAAGTTCGCGCCGGTCAGCACCCCGGCGAGGACGTCCATCATGAAGGCGATGACATAGCCCTTGGGGCCCGCCATCGGCAGGATGAGCCCGTCGATCGCCTCGGTCGGGTCGGTCGTCGGCTCTCCCTCGGCGTCGGCGGCCCAGCCGTCCGGGATGTCGGTGCCCCGCTCCTTGGCGAGGTAGATCTTGCCGCGGGCGACCGCGGTGTTGGCGAGGTCGATGCACAGCACCCCGTGCCGGCCGGCGGGGGCGGCGATCGACCAGGGGTTGGTGCCGATCGCCTTGGTCCGCCCGCCCCAGGGCGCCATCGCGGGGGAGGCGTTGGTCGCGAGGATGGCGACGCAGCCGGCCTCGGCCGCGCGGCGGGTGAAATAGGCGGCGGTGCCGAAGTGCCCGGAGCCGCGGACGCCGATCGCGCTGACCCCGTGGACTTTCGCGCGCTCGATGCCCAGATCGACGGCGTGGGCGGTGACGACCTGGCCGATCCCGTCCTGACCGTCGAGCGCCACGACGGCACCGCTGTCGTGCACGGTGACCACCTCGGTGACCGCACGCATCGCCCCGGAGCGCAGCCGCTCGGCATACCAGGGCAGGCGCAGCGCGCCGTGCGAGGCGTGCCCCCACAGCTCCGCGACGGTGAGGGAATCCGCGAGCAGCCGGGCGTTAGCGGCCGGGACGCCGAAGCCGCCCAGGATCTGCGTCATGGTCGCGGTCAGGTCGTCCGGCGCGACCCGGAAGCCGCTGCGGGCGTCCTCACTCATCGGTGCTCCTGTCGTGGGTGTGCTTCAATGCTCACGGAGAGTAGAGCATACTTGTATACAAATATGCAAGGAGAGGGATGAGTCGTCTCACCGAAGGACCCATGCGCCGCCCGTCGGGGAGCAATGCCGTGTATGCCGAGCTGCGCCGGCGCATTCTCGACGCCGACCTCGCCCCCGGTGAACGCCTGATCGAGAGCGCCCTGGCGGCCGAGCTCGGCGTCAGCCGGACCCCCTACCGCGAGGCGGTCCGACTGCTGATGGCCGAGGGTCTGTTGGAGCAGCTCCCCACCGGCGGGATCGTCGTCAGCGCGGTCTCGGCCCGCGACATCGAGGAGCTGTATGCCGTGCGCGCCGCGCTGGAGGGCCTGCTCACCGGCGCCGCGGCCGAGCGGGCGGGGGCGGGGCAGCACGCCCGCCTGGCCGCCCTCGTCGAACGCAACGCCCGGCTGGTCGACCTGCCGGCCGAGGCCGAGGCTGCGGGGCACGAGCTGCACCTGGCGTTGGCCGATATCGCCGGCAACTCCTGGGCACAGCGCCTGCACGCGCAGGTCGATGTGCAGATGGCGCGCTACCGGCGCTACACCAACGAGAGCCAGGCCCGCCGCGAGGCCGCCCTCGCCGAACACCGGGCCATCGTCGCGGCGGTCGTCGCCGGTGACGTCGCCGCGGCCCGCGCCGCGGCCGAGTCGCATGTGCTCGCCGCCCGCGACATCGCGCTGGCCGTCATCGGTCAGAGCCTCGCGGCAGCAGCCGATCGAGAATGAACGGGATCGCCCCGCCGGCGCGCAGCAGGGCGATCTCCTCCGTGGTCTCGACGGCGGCGCGCAGGCGCAGGGTCGTGACCCGGCCGTCGTGCTGGCGCACGGTGACGGGCACCTCGCCGCTCGGCGCCAGAGTGCCGGGGTCGACGTCGACGGTCAGGGTGTCGGCGGCGTCCAGGGTGCCGATCCGGGCCCGGTCCGAGGGCGGCAGCACGAGGGGCAGGATCCCCATCCCGACCAGGTTGGTCCGGTGGATCCGCTCGAAGCTCGCCGCGAGCACCGCCCGCACGCCGAGCAGCTGCTGGGCCTTGGCCGCCCAGTCCCGCGAGGAGCCCATCCCGAAGCGCTCACCCGCGACGATGACGACGGGAGTGTCGGCGGCGGCATACGTCTGCGCGGCGTCGAAGATCGTCAGCACCCGCCCGTCCGCGTGGCGGGTCGTCCCCGTCGGCGCCCCGGGCGCGAGGGCGTTGACGAGGCTGGCGTTGTGGAAGGCGCCGCGGACCATGACCTCCCAGTTGCCGCGCCGGGAGGCGAAGACGTTGAGGTCGCCACGGTCCTCGCCACGCTCGGTGAGGAAGTCGGCGACCGGGCTGTCGGCCGGAATCGCGCTCGCCGGGGAGATGTGGTCGGTCGTGATGTCGTCGCCGAGCACCAGCAGCGGGTGCGCCGTGAACGGGGCCAGCGCTCGCGCGTCCTCGGCCGCGGCGAAGGGCGGCGGCCGCAGGATCGTCGACGCGGCGTCCCAGGGATAGCACGCGCCGACCGGGCTCGCCAGGTCGCGCCACGACCCGCTGGCCCGGGCGGCGACGAAGGCCGCCGGGAAGTCCTCCGGCCGCACCGCCCGGGCGACCTCGGCGTCGACCTCGGCAGTGGTCGGCCACAGGTCGGCCAGGTGCACCGCCCGTCCCGCGCTCGTATGCCCGAGGGGCTCGCTCTCGATGTCACCGTCGGCGTCGCCGCGCAGCGCGAAGGCGACCACCAGGGCCGGGCTCATCAGATAGCTGGCCCGGACGTCGGGGTGCACCCGCCCCGGGAAGTTGCGGTTGCCGGAGAGGATCGAGACCGGCGTGATCCTCCCGGCCTGGCGCGCGGCCTCGATCCGCTCGGGGAGGGCGCCGGAGTTCCCGATGCACGTCGTGCAGCCGAAGCCGACGATGTCGAACCCGAGGGCGGCCAGGTCGTCCAGCAGCCCGGTCCGGGCCAGATAGCGCGCGGCGGCCGGCGAGCCCGGGGCCAGCGAGGTCTTGACCCACGGGGCGACCTGCAGGCCGAGGGCACGGGCTCGCCGGGCGAGCAGGCCGGCGGTGACGAGCAGGCGCGGGTCGGTGGTGTTGGTGCAACTGGTGATCGCCGCCAGCGCGACCGGGAAGGGTGGCAGGTCGGCGTTCGTCGCGGCTGACGAACCCGGGCCTGCCGCGGCGTCACGTCCACCGAGGTCGCGCAGGCTGGCCGGGATGCCGGCGGGGTCGAGGTGGTCCTGGGGGCGAGTCGGGCCGGCGACCGAGCGCCGGATCGCGCTCAGGTCGATCTCGATCGCCCGGGAGTAGGCGGGGTCGCGGTGCGGGTCGAACCACAGGCCGGC
>JBDIAJ010000037.1:0-28883 GCA_039812345.1 Nostocoides sp.
CCGATGAAACCGACGACGGTGTTGACCTGGAAGGGGTCGTAGCGCTTGGCCAGGCCGTAGCAGCGGGCCTCCATGACCAGCTGATCGGCGCCGTGGTGGGCGTCGGCGGAGAGTTCGGCGCCCTGGCCGGTCTCGAAGTACATGTAGTTCGGGCCCTGCGCCGCCGCGTGCTTGCGGGCCAGGGCGTTGGCCTCGTCGAGCATGCCGACGTCGATGCCGAAGGACTCGCAACCCTTCTGTGAGCCGGCGAGCGACTGGAAGACCAGCCCGGTCGGGGCGCCCTTGGTCATCGCCTCCATCTGGGTCGAGACGTGGGCGAGGACGCAGTTCTGGGTCGGGATCTCCCAGCGGCTGATGATCTCGTGGGTCATCTCCAGCAGGCGGGCGACGCTGCCGAGGGAGTCGTCGGACGGGTTGATCCCGATGACGCTGTCGCCGGAGCCGAAACTCAGCCCGTCATAGACCGCCGCCCGGATGCCCTCGACGGAGTCGGTCGGGTGGTTGGGCTGCAGGCGCGAGCCGAGGGTGCCGGGCAGGCCGATCGTGTTGTTGGCGTGCTTGACGTTGCGGATCTTCTTGGCGGCGAGCATGAGGTCGAGGTTCGACATCAGCTTGGTGACGGCGGCGATCATCTCCGCGGTCAGGCCGGTGGAGAGGCGGTGGATCATCGCCTCGGTCGTCGTGTCGGCGAGGAGCCATTCGCGCAGGTCGCCGACGGTGGTGCTGCGGAACTCGGCGAAGACCGCCTCGTCGACCGCGTCGTCGATGACCCGGGTGACCTCGTCCTCGTCGTAGGGCACGGCCGGGTTGTCCCGCAGCGTCGCGAGGTCGACCTCGGCGAGGACGTGCCGCGCGGCCATCCGCTCGGCCGCCGAGGCCGCGGCGATGCCGGCGAGCCGGTCACCGGACTTCTCCTCGTTGGCCTTGGCGAGGAGGTCCTTGACGTCCCGGAACTCGTAGCGATGTCCGAACAGGGTGGCTGCCAGCATCACCGCCGCCTCCTCGCGTCAGTCCTCGGCTCAGTCATAGAACACCAGCGTCTTGATCGACAGCGGCACGGCCCGTCCGTCGAGCATCGGCAGACCGATGTCGACGAAGTCTCCCTCACCGAGCCCCACCTGGTCGATGACCAGGAGCGGCAGATTCGGTCGTATGCCGCGGATCGTCTGCCCGAGGACCTGGGCGTAGTCCTGGGTCATGACCAGGACGAGCGGCCGGCCGCCGCCGTGGCGGTCGTGGTGGTCGGCGATGTCGGTCGCGACGGCGGTCAGGTCGGCATACGACAGGCCGGAGGGGAGGTCGACGACGACCGCCGCCTGGGCGTCGTCGTCGAGATCCCAGCGGGCGCGGGCGGCGTGCACCGCCTCGGCGAAGGAGAGCGAGCCGCCACGGGCGGCGAGCGCCGGCCGCAGGACCGGGAGGTTGCGCAGCGGGAGCAGGGCGGCGTCGGCCCAGATCGTCGACCCGCTCAGGGTGACGGTCTGGCTGGCGGCGCCGAGGACGGTGGCCTGCCGGGTCTCGGGCGGGCGGCGGACCCCGAGGGCCTGGAGGCGGGTGTTGCGCCGCATCGCGTCGGCGAGGAGGGGGCCGATGTCGCCGTGGACGGCGACCTCGGCGAGGCTCGCGCACGGGGTCTGCTCGTAGTAGCACGCGCCGATGCCGCCGGTGAGGAACAGGCTGGTCGAGCGGTCGGTGCCGGTCAGGGGCGGGGTGAGCTGGATGCCGGGGATGGTGACCGGTACGCCGGTGGCGAGGTCGGCGAGGAGGTCGGCCATCAGGTCGGCGACCCGGCGCAGGTCGGCGAGGCTCGCGGTGCCGCCCTCCCGGAGGTCGAGACCGAGGTGGGTGACGAGGGCGCGGCCGGGGGGCGGCATACGGCGGATGCGACCGGTGGCGTCGATCTCGATCTGGCGACCGCCGACGGCGAGGGCGGAGGAGGAGACGTGCCGTCCCATGGTGAAGACCGCGGCGTTGGCGGTGCCGCCGCCGACGTCGATCGTCGTGACCTGGGCGTAGTGGTCGACCGACCAGCGGGCCACTCCGGAGCCGCGGCCGGCGATCTGGGCCTCGGCGTTGGGCCCGGCGACGGTGACGACGAAGTCCCCGGCCTCGGCCGACAGGGCGGCGAGGATGGCGTCGGCGTTGCGGGTGCGGGCGGTCTCGCCGGTGATGATGACGGCGCCGGTCTCGATCTGGTCGGGGCGGATGCCGGCGGCGGCATACTCCGCCGTGACCAGGGCGGCCAGCGCCGGTGCGTCGACCTCGTCGGGGGCGGTCAGGGGGGTCGTGTGGGTCGGGGACCGGTGGAGCACGGACTTCTCGTCGACCTGGAGCCGGGGGATCTGTCCGGGGCGAGCGACATCGTGAAGACTCAACTGGGAGAACACGACCTGGGTCGTGCTCGTGCCGACATCGATGCCCACACTGAGGACGTCGCGGCCCGCCAGCGGCACGCCCGGTCAGTCCTTCCGGAACGTGACCGTGCCGTCGACGTCCATGGAATCGAGGATGCCGACGACGAGGGCGTCGCTGGCCTGATCGCCATTGCGCTGGCCGAAGCGGGCGGCGCTGCCCTCGACGACGAGGACGAGTTCGCCGGCGCCGGCACCCACCCCGTCGACGGCGACCCGGATCGGGCCGGTGGCCGTCCCGGCCTCGTCACACGGCTCGACGAGGAGGAGCTTGTAGCCGGTCAGGCTCGGATCCTTGATGGTCGACACCGCCGCACCGCGGACTCGGGCGATCAGCATGGTTCTCTCCTGTCCTCGCCGGATGTCGTGACTCTATGCGCCCCGTGCCCCGGCGACCAGACCGGTCGGTAACGTTGCCTTCCCGTCGAGGGGTCAAATAGCGGTTGTCGAGAGGTCAAATAGCGGGCGTCGAGAGGTCATTGATGACGTCTGGTCGTGGAAGGAGCGCTGGATGAACCCCTGGGACGGGCTGGCGGCGCGGGTCGGAGCGGGCCTGACGATGACGCCCCGGCAGGCCTACCTGATCCCGCACGCGGCACGCTGGCTCGTCGGACTCGTCACCGCCGACCTCGATCACGTCCCGCCGGGCCTCGGGCCGCGGTTCGTCAGCGCTCGCCGGGCGGCCGAACTCGTGCCGGACGGCGCCGTCGTCATCTCCAGCGGGATGGCCGCCCACGGCCGCGTCTCGTTGCTCTACAAGGCGATTCGGGATCGGTATGCCGCGCGGCGCCACCCGCGTGACCTCACCTGGATCGCGGTCGGCGCCGTGGGCAGCCGGGGGATGCTCCCGGGATCGCTGGAGGAGTGTGCGGCGCCGGGACTGATCACGACGTTCGTCTCCGGGCATGTCGAGACCGTGAAAGCGCTGCTCGCGGGGGCCGACCGGGGGGAGCGAGAGGTCCACACGCTGCCGCAGGGGGAGCTGGCGTTCCTCGTCGAGGGCCAGGCGCGCGGGGAGTTCGAGCGGGTCAGCGCGGTCGGAGTGGGCAGCTTCCTCGACCCCCGTGTCGGCGGAGGCTCGGCGGTCGTCCCGGGGTCGCGGCTCCAGTTGGTGTCTGTGGCCGACGAGGAGCACCTGCGCTACCGGCTCCCGCGCCTCGACGTCGCCCTCCTCAGCGCGCCGTATGCCGATTCGGCCGGCAACGTCTATGCCCGGGACGCCGCGTGTCTCACCGAGATCCACGACGCCGCGCTCGCCGTGCACGCGAACGGTGGGCTGGTCGTGGTGGTGGTCGCGGACGTCATCGAGCCGCGGGCGGGGGAATCGGCATACGTCCCGGCGGGGGTGGTCGACCACATCGTTGTCCACCCCGGCAACGAACAGACGGCGTCAGTGCCGCAGCGGCGGGCGTGGCCGATGTTCACCGTCGGGGAGCCGGTCGACGCCGAACGGGCGCTCGCCGACCTCCGGCTCATCAACGCGACGGTCGGCATCACGCCGCGGCGCGGGCCCGCGGACGCGGTGGCGGGGCGCCTGGCCGCGGCCGTCGTCGCCGGGTCGGTCGAGCCCGGCGCGGTGACCAATATCGGTGTGGGCCAACCGGAGATCGTCGCCACAGTGCTCCACGAGACGGGCCTGGACGCCCACCTCGTCCAGACGTCGGAGGCGGGGGTGTGGGGCGGCATACCGGCTTCGGGGGTGTTCTTCGGCGGGGCGGTCAACCCGGTCCGGCAGGAGAGTTCCTCGTGGATGTTCCACGCGTACGAGCGGCGGCTCGACGTCGCGGTCCTCGGCCTCCTCGAGGTCGACTCCGGCGGTGACGTCAACCTGTCGCGGCGCGGGCAGCGACCGTCGGAGTATGTCGGGTGCGGCGGCGCCCCGAATATCGCCCACGTCGCGCGGACGATCGTCTTCACCGGGTCGTTCGCGCACGGGGAGCGGCTGCGGGTCCGTGACGGGCGGGTGCAGGTGTCGGGCTCGGGGCGACCGAAGTTCGTCGACCGGGTCCGGGAGATCACCATCTGCGGCCGGCGGGCGCTCGAGCGGGGCCAGCGCCTCTGGTACGCGACGCCGCTCGGGCTCTTCCGGCTCACCGAGCGTGGGCTCGAGCTGGTCCTGGTCGCGCCGGGCGTCGACGTCCACCGGGACATCCTCGCCCGGGCCACCGCCCGGATCGTTCTGCCCGACGGTGGCCCGGTCCCGCTCATCCCGCGCGAGATCATCACCGGCGACGGGTTCACCCTCGCCCTCGGTACCCGCCCCCTCGCCCTCGACCTCCCCGCGGACTGACCGCGCGTCCGCCGGACAAGGCACGAGCTACCGCCTGGTAAGTCGGGTGATCACCCGACTTACCAGGCGGTAGCTCGGGTCGCGGCGGAAGCGTGACCCTGTGGGACGCGACGTCTCATCCGGTGACGGTGCGCGAGGCGAGATCAGCCCCGATTCAGGGTGCCTGAACGTGGTGGCGCGAGATCGCGCGAACGTTCGGCCGGGGACGACGCTGCGCGGCGAGGTAGGTCCGCTCGACCTTGCGCAGGACGCGGATCGGCTCGTTCTGGATGGCGCGGGGAGTCACCCCGACCACGACGATCCCGGCGGTGGTGAGGTCGCCGTCGCGTTCGACGGTTTCATCCCAGAGCGCGCCACTGTGGTACTTGTGCGAATGCACCATCACGGCAGCGCCAACGTCGTCGAACCAGAGATCGGGCGTGATCAGGGGCAGCCCCATCTCATCCTCGAGAAGCGGGTTCGGCCAGGGCTCGGGGAGGATGGACGACCCGACAACGAGGTCGAGCAGCTCGGCCTCGGGAAGCGACCAGACACCGGACGCCGCGTCGTCGAGGGGGCCGTTCAGGCGCGCCCGGTCGCCGTCGCGCAGACGATAGACCCAGGCGGCGAGTGCGTCGATCGACACGATCCGACGTTGCACGGCTTCGATGAGGATGGCCGACCGACCAGACCGAGTCGGCGTCTCGAACGCGGCGTCGACTGCCGATCTGGCCGGGCACGACAGCCGGAGCACTCCGCGCGTGACCTCCTCGGGATCGACGAGAAGCGAGCGGCGCACGGTGGCGAATCCGCTCTGCCGGCTTGCCCTCGGTGGGGCCGTGACCAGCCGCACCCGACCTCGGGCGTCCGCGGATCGTATGCCGTGCCACTCCGCCGCGGTCGCCCCGGCGATCGCGCTTCCGGGGCCGGCCCACAGCAGTCCGGCGATGAGCCGTTGGCGGTGAGTCGGCGGGTCGGCAGACACGAGGTAGACCCTGGGCAGGACGATTCGCCAGGCCCGCGACGGCCGCCACAGCACGGTGTCGCGGGACACCCCCGCCTCTAGGAGCTGGCGTCGAGTCGCCACGCCGTCCTGCCGACGCAGCAGGTCCTGCACGACAGGGCTGAGGGGCGTTTCCGGCATGAGTGAAGCCTGACGAGCGTGGCGGCATACGGCCAGAGCGGCGCCTGCGTCCTGGGGACGACGGCGAATCGTGGATCTTCCGGCCCTGTGGACAACCCGGTCAGCAGCTACCGCCTGGTAAGTGGGGTGATCACCCGACTTACCAGGCGGTAGCTCGTGATTTGAGCCGCGGAGGGCAGCCGCCGGTCAGCCCTCGTTGACCTTGGGCATGATCTCCTCGGAGAGCACCTTCATGTCGTCGAGGGTCTTGCTCACCGGGACGTCCTGGAAGGGCGGCCACAGCAGCGGCATGGTCAGCCCGGCGTCGCGATACCGCTTGAGCATGTCGGTGATCTGGCCCTTGGTGCCGACGAGGAGGTTCGAGCCCTTGCCCATCGGCGTCTGGTCGGCCTCCTGGTCGGTGATGACGAACCAGATCATGCTGCAGATGTCGAGGTCGTCCATCGAGCGCTCGGTGTCGAGCTTGTCGAGCTCGGCCTGGATGGCGGTGCGCCACATCTGGAGTTCCTCGGGCGAGTCCTGGATGCCGATCCAGCCGTGGAGGTTGTACTTCGCGATCCGCAGCGCCGACCGCTTGGGGTCCTTCAGGCCGCTGAAATAGATCGGGACGGGGTTCTGCACGGGCTTGGCGCCGAAGCCGCACGGGTCGAAGTCGGCGAACTCGCCGTGGAACTCGAAGACCTCGTTGCCCCAGATCCCCTGCATGATCTCCAGCGTCTCGCGCACGTGCGTATGCCGCCGCGGAAAGATGTGCGACGCGCTCGCCGCCGCGAATTCCTCCGGCATCCACCCGGCGCCGACGCCGACGTTGAGCCGGCCGTTGCACAGGTGGTCGACGGTGGCCAGCTCGGCGGCGAGGACGCCGGGCGAACGGTAGGGGGTGTCGGTGATGCTCATCCCGATCCGGACCTTGGAGGTCTTGGCCGCAAGCCACGGGATCAGCGGCCAGCCCTGGAGGAACTCCCCACGCGAGGAGACCGGCAACTGCTTGGGGAAGCCGGGGATCATCCCGAAGGCGTACTGCAGCTCGCCGCGGTCGGAGGCCTCGGGGACGACGACCCGGTCGAGCGTCCACACCGAGTCGTAGTCCAGTTCCTCGGCGAGAGCGGTGAGGTCCTCCAACTCCTTGACGGTGACCTTCTCGCGGAAGTTGGGCAGGTAGAGGGCGAGCTTCACGGGGCCTCCTGACGGCATTGTCCGAGTGATCCCGGCAAACGTCGCACACGCGCGCTGACCGATCAAGACCTCGGGGCGAGCAATCTTGACGCTCGGTCAGGGCGATCGGCATCCGCGATCGTCGATCCGGCGACGGCCGGCCGCCCGGGGCGGTGGCCGCCCTAGCATGCCGGAATGAGGCTCGGCGAGGACGAGGCCCGGGCTCGGCTCGCGGCATACGACCACGGGGTGCTCGCCACGCGGCATCCGGTGCGGGGGGTCGATGCCGTGCCGGTGGTGTATGCCGTGGCCGGCGACCGCGTGGGCATCCCGGTCGACACCGTCAAACCCAAGGCGGCCGGGCGCCTGCAGCGGGAACGCAACCTCGCCGCCGACCCGCGGGCGTCCCTGCTGATCGAGCACTGGGACCCCGCGGACTGGTCGCGGCTGTGGTGGGTCCGAGCCGAGCTGCGTTGGGGCGGAACGGAAGGTGGTGCAGACGGGGCGGCGGCCGCACTCGGGGACCTGCTCGCGGAGCGCTATCCGCAGTACCGCGACCACCCGTTCGCGCGCATCCTCCTCTTCCGGGTGCAGTCGCTCGTGGGCTGGGCGGGCGGGGCCGGCTGAGCGGGACGGCGGCTCAGGGCCCGGGCCACTGGGCCGCGAGGCGATCCAGGGCCATCTGGTCATCGCGCCGCTGGTCGATCTCCCGCTCGAACAGGGCCATCGTCTTGGTCAGGACGAGCGTGAACGGCCGCCCCTGCCGGCGCGTCGTGTGCGTCACCGGGAGTTCGCCGTGGTCGATCCGGCTGTGGAGGTGCCCGCGGTTCCGTTCCGCCGTCGCGATCTCCAGCGTGCGGGCGCCGGGATCGGCGAGAAAGGCGTTCAACGTCCCACAGAACGAGCACTGGCACCCGGTCAGCGGCGGCATCGACCAGTCGTCGACCGTCCGCGCCGGCCGGTCGAGCCGCTCCTCGAGCACCCCCCGGGCGTATGCCGCGAGCTCACCTCCCCGGGACGCCTCCCTGACCTCCTCGGGCCAGGTCGCCGCCGCGTCGAGCACGGCGTCCAGCAGTGGTAGGCCGCGCTCACCAGCAGCCAGACAGGCCGCGACGACCTCGTCCCGGACCGCGTCGACCCCGCACGCGGCGGCGGCGTCCAGGATCGCCGTCACCGGCCCGGCGATGGTCGCGATCTGGGCGCGCACCCAGCTCGTCCGGTCGGCCTCCAGCAGCGGCGGGATCCGCCCCGCGACCCCGGTCCAGGCCAGGGTCACCAGCGTCCGAGTGAGAACGGCGTTGTCGCGCAACGCCGCACCGACCTCGGGCAGGGTCGCGAGCCACTGCTCGAACGTGGTGTCACCGGGCGTTGGGCGCTGGCCGCCGAACCACGCCCGGACCCGGGCCGTCGCCCACGCGTCGCCGTAGGTGTCCGCCAGGGCGAGCACGGCCGGGGCGTCGGCGGCGGTGAGCGAGACGATCCCGAGACAGTCGAGGAAGGCCGCGGCGAGGTCCGGATCATCGAGGCGGGCGGCGACCAGGAGGGCGGGCGCGAAGAGCGTGCCCACTCGGGACCCGTGACCCGGGCGCCAGAACGGCATGAGCGTCGCGAGGTCGCCGCCGGCGGCCGCCGTGTCCCCCTCGTCGAGCCGGGTGCGCAGGTCCTCCAGGCCCCAGGACAGGTCGATGCGGGCCCGGTTGACGAACCGCAGGCGGGTCGGCCAGACGAGCACGGCCGCCCGGTGGTACCACCGGTCGATCGTGTTGCCGTAGTTGCCCATGTAGCCCTCGTACTCGGATTCGACCGGGGTCATCCGTGCGGTCGGCGTCGTCGCGCAGACCTCGCCCGGCTCGATCCAGACCGAGATCTCCTCGGTCGTCCGGCTCCACGCGCCCCGCCAGTGGGTGAGCGCGACCTCCGAGACGATGAGGTCGCTGGGGTCAGGCTCGACGTCGGCGCCGCGGCGCCGACGCGAATAGGGCCCGCGGTCATCGACGGCGTTCCACGTCTCATGGATGTCGGTCAGGGCCGGCGTGGCCTCGCATCCGGCCCGCTCGGCGGCCGCCCGCAGCACCTCGGTCCGGGCGATGTCGACACCCTTGAGTGCCGCCCAGGACAGGCTGCGCGGGGTGTACTGATGGTCGAGCAGATAGACCAGCCGCGTCGGCCGTTCGCCGTCCTCACGGCGCCAGCTTCGGGGCATCGGCGTGGCGAAGTGCCGCTCCAGCAGCAGCGCCACGTCGCCGGTGCGGTCGTCCGGCGTGGGGACATCGGCGCCGGAGTCCTGGCGAATGAGGTTGTAGGTCAGCGTGATCCGGTGCCCGGTCTTGACCGGGAGCACCTCGTGGACGCGATCGGCATAGAGGACGACCGCCCGGGTCTCGTGGCGATCGCCCCGATAGGCGGTGCGCCGCCGACCGTCGTGGACGACGAGTTCGCCGCCGCTGTGCGCCGACGGCAGGTGCACGACCAGCGTGGCGACCATGCCGTCGTGCTTCTCGGAGTCCTGGTGCGGCGCGAAGAACTGCCCCCGGCCATACACCAGCATCGAGTGGAACTCGGCGGTGAGCCGGGCGCGCGGGCGCAGGCCGAGGGCCGCCCGGGCCGCCTCCAGCACGGCGTCGAGTCGTCCCTTCCAGTCCACGGAGACCAGGTCGCTCGGGATCTGCCCGGTGTCCCGCACCGCGGTGTCCAGGAGGGTCTCGGTGCCGAGTCCGTATGGCGCGGGCTCGCCCAGCGCGACCAGCGCCTTGGCCTGCGTCGGGGTCACCGGGACGCGCAGTTCGCCGATCCCCTGGACCGTGACCCGAAGGTCGTTCAGGGGGACATCGAGTTCCTCGTGGCCCCCGGTCGCCGCCGGGCCGGCGCCGAGCAGGCGGGCGAGTTCGTCCTTGGGTGGGATCGGCATACGGCTCGGGGATCGGACTAACCGGTGACCCGGGTGAGGCGGACGACGGGGATGACCCGGTCGGTGCCGCGCTGGTAGCCGCCGAAGTCGGGCGCCTCGCGGACGATTCGCTCCCAGACGACGTCCCGCTCGGCGGGGTCCAGGGTCGTCGGCGTCACCGGCATGGTCGTGTCGCCGATCCGCAGGCGGACCCGGTCGGGATGAGCCTTGAGATTGTGCAGCCAGGCCGGGTTCTTGGGCGAGCCGGCGAGGCTGGCCACGACGAGCCAACGGTCGGGTCCGTCGTCGAAGACCCGCAGCGGGACCGTCCGCTCGACCCCGCTCTTGGCGCCGATCGTCGTCAGATGGGCCAGCGGCGCGCCGCGCAGCTTCATCACCTGCTCGAACACCCACATCATGGGCCGCTTGATGATCGCGGGTGGGTTGGGGACCGTGGCGCCGCGGCTGCCGCGCTTGGGAATCTCGACGGACATGGGCTCAGGTTACGGGTCGATCCCGGTCCGTCCGACGAAGCGAACGGTCTGCCCCGGTCGCACCTGGGCGAGGAGGTCGGTGGCCGCGTCGTCGACGACGGCGATGACCGGGTATCCGCCGGTTGTCGGGTGATCGGCGAGGAAGACGATCGCCTCGCCCGATGGCGGGAGCTGGACCGCGCCGCGGATCAGGCCCTCGCTGGGCAGTTCCGCGGTGATCCGCCGGGTCAGGACCGGCCCCCGAAGGCGGATGCCGATCCGGTCGAGCCGGTCCGTCACGACGAACGTCGCGGAGGTGAACGTCGCCCAGGTCCGGTCGTCGATCCAGTCGCGCCTGGGGCCCGGTGTCACCGGGACGAGGTGTGGATCACCTTCAGGCAGAGCCGAGTTCACCGGATGGTCGACTCCCGGCAGATCGGGATTCGGTATGCCGATCGGCAGCACCGCACCCGCCGTCACCGGAGTCGGGACGAGCCGCCCGAGAGTGTCCTCCGACCGGGACCCGAGCAGGACGCGCGTGTCGAGGCCGCCGGCGAATGCGGCATACGTCCGCAGGCCGTGGCGGGGCAGGCCGAGCTCGAGCACGGCGCCGGCCCCGACGAAGACGGGCACGCCCATCGGGGCGCCCACGCCGTCGATCGTCACATCGGCGACGGCGCCGGTCACGGCGCACCAGTGACCCCGATCCGCTTGCAGGGCAAGGCCGCCGAGCGTGCACTCGACCGCCGCGGCGCCCTCGGCGTTGCCGAGGAGCCGGTTCGCGAGCCGCAGCGCGGCCCGGTCGGCGGCCCCGGAGGGGGAGACGCCGATCGCCGCGTGGCCCGGGCGGCCGAGGTCCTGGATGGAGGTGCGCACCCCGGACCTCAGGACGGTCAGGCTCACGGGAGGGCCTCGACGAACCGCACCCGGGTCCCCGGCGCCAGCAGGGCGGGCGGGTCACGCTCGACGTCGAAAACCGTGGTCATCGTGTGGCCGAGCAACCGCCACCCGCCGGGGGAGGCGGTGGGGTAGACCGCGGCATACGGACCGGCGACGGCGACCGAGCCGGCGGGCACGGACGTGCGCGGGGAGTTCAGTCGCGGCACATGGAGTCGCGGGTCGAGGCCGAGGAGATAGCCGAACCCGGGGGCGAAGCCGAGGAAACCGACCTCGTAGTCCGCGCCCGTGTGCCGGTCGATGACGGCCCGGCGGGTCAGCCCGGTGAGGTGGGCGATGTCATCGAGGTCGGCGCCGTCATAGGTGACCGGGATGACCACCGTGTCCGCCGCGATCGCCTGTCCGGCAACGGGTTCGAGCGCCTCGAGGCCTGCCCGCGCGGCGGCGCAGGCGGCCTCGTCGGCGAACCGGACCAGGACCGTCCGCGCCGCGGGGACGGCCTCCCGGACGGGCAGGTCCGAGTCGAGGACGGCCCGGTAGAGCCCGAGCGCCGACGGGCCGTCGGCCGCCTCCACGAGCCAGGCGCGCCGGCCGTAGCCGAGAACCCGATGCATGTCAGCCCGTGACGAACGGGGCGATGCGGATCCCGTTGTCCGCCAGTCGCTCCCGCACTCGTACGGCGATGGCCAACGCGCCCGGAGTGTCGCCGTGGACACAGATGCTGCCGACCGTGAGCGGCACCCGCGTGCCGGTGATCGCCTCGACCGTCCCGGTGCGGACCATCGCCACGACCCGGGCGGCGATCGGGTCGGCGTCGTGCAGCACCGCCCCCGGCTCGGCCCGGGGGACGAGGGTGCCGTCGGCGGCATACGCCCGGTCGGCGAACGCCTCTCCCACCGACCGCAGGCCATGCGCGGTCGCGGCGTCGAGCCACACCGACCCCGGCAGCCCGAGCACCGGGAGTCCGGGGCGATGCGCCGCGCACGCCCGGGCGACCGCCTCCGCCTGGCCGGGGTCGTGGGCGATGGTGTTGTAGAGCGCCCCGTGCGGCTTGCAGTAGGCGACCGCGACGCCCTCGTCGGCGGCCACCGCGGCGAGCCGGTCCATCTGCCCGAGCACGAGATCGGTCAGCTCGGCCGCGGGCACCGACATGGGCCGGCGGCCGAATCCGGGGCGGTCGGCATACGACACATGGGCCCCGACGACGACCCCGCGGCGGGCGGCCTCGGCACATACTCGGCGCATCGTCGCCTCGTCGCCGGCGTGCCCGCCGCAGGCGACATTGGCGCTCGTGACGATCCCGAGGAGGCCCTCGTCGGACGTCGCCTCCCAGGGCCCCTCGCCGAGATCCGCGTTGAGATCGACGACCAGGTCGTATGCCGTCCGCCCCCCCGCCCATGTCACCTTCCCGACGCCGTTGGGGGAGCAGCATACGGAGCGCGGTCAGTTGGCGGCGTTGGTCGCGCTCTCGCGGATGGCCTTCGGCGCCTTGGCCTTCGCGTCGTCGGCGTCGTTGCCCGGGCCACCCGACGCTTGCCCGGCTTCGACCGCCGCCCGGATGCGCGATCCGATCTCCGCATCGACCTGCGACCAGTACCAGAACGCCCGCTCGAGAACCGGTGGGGTGACGCCCTGGAGCAGCGCGCCGGCGACGGTCTCGACGAACCGTTCGCGGGCCGCGTCGTCGAAGACCTCTCGGACGAGGATCCCCGGCTGGCCGAAGTCGTCGTCGTCCGAACGGAGCGTCTGGGCGCAGCGGATCATCTCGCCGTCGGCCTCCCAGCCGTCGGGCGCGATGCCGTCGTGGTCGGCATACGGCCGTCCGACCGAGTTCGCCGCATAGGTGGCGGCCGAGCCAGCGTGCTCGAATCGCATCCGTCCGTCGAAGGTATAGGCATTGACCTCGACGATCGGCCGGTTGACCGGGAGCTGATCGTGGTTGACGCCGAGCCGGGCGCGGTGGGCATCGGCATACGCGAAGACCCGCGCGAGCAGCATGCGGTCGGGCGAGAAGCCGATCCCCGGGACGATATTGGACGGCGCGAACGACGCCTGATCGATCTGGGCGAAGAAGTTCTCCGGATTCTCGTCGAGCGTCATCGTCCCGACGTCGATGAGCGGATAGTCCGCATGCGACCAGGTCTTGGTGAGGTCGAAGGGGTTGTAGCGATAGGTCTTCGCCTCCGCATACGGCATGACCTGGACCCGCAGAGTCCAACTCGGATGGTCACCGCTGCTGATCGCGTCGAAGAGGTCGCGGCGGTGGAAGTCGGCGTCCTCCCCGGCGATCCGCTCGGCATCGGCGCCGGTCCAGCTCTCGACCCCCTGGTCACTGTGGAAGTGGAACTTCACCCAGAACTTCTCTCCGGCCTCGTTCACCCACATATACGTGTGCGAGCCATAGCCGTTCATGAAGCGCCACGACCGCGGCAGCCCGCGGTCGCCCATGAGGTAGGTGACCTGGTGCGCCGACTCCGGGCTGAGCGTCCAGAAGTCCCACTGCATGTTCTGGTCGCGAAGCCCGCTGTCCGGCAGGCGCTTCTGGCTGCGGATGAAGTGCGGGAACTTCATCGGGTCGCGGAGGAAGAAGACCGGGGTGTTGTTGCCGACGAGGTCCCAGTTGCCCTCCGCCGTATAGAACTTCAGCGCGAAGCCGCGGACGTCGCGCCAGGTGTCGGGCGAACCCGCCTCGCCGGCGACCGTGCTGAACCGCGCGAGCACCCGCGTCTTCTCGCCCGGCCGGAACACCGCGGCCTTGGTGTATGCCGTGACGTCACCGGTGACGACCAACTCGCCGAACGCGCCCGCTCCCTTGGCATGCGGCTTGCGATCGGGGATGTTCTCGCGGTTGAAGTGGGCGAGGGTGTTGACGAGGTGGTGGTCGTGCAGGAGAAGGGGTCCGTCCGGGCCGAGGGTCAGGCTGTGGCGGTCCGACGCCGCCGGGCCGCCGCCGAGGAGGGTCGAGCCGCCGGCCTGGCCGGGGTTGGGCGGCTCGGGGGCGGTGCGGTCGGCCGGATCGGGGGTGGACGGGGTGGCGGGCGTGCTCATCGTGGCTCCTCTGCTCGACTGGCGCCGATCTCTCGACCCTACGGCCAACGGTACTGTCTCGGGCTCTCAGCGCCCTCCCGATCGCCCATCATCCAGCCGTCGGCCCCCCTCACCCCGTCGAGAGGTCAAATAGCGGGCGTCGAGAGGTCAATTCCCGCGCAGGTGACGGGGAGACTCGAAGAAGAGCGAGGCCACGAAGCCGAGCATCACCACGCACGCCGGCAGCAGCATCGACTGGGCGAGTGCCTTGGAGAAGGGGATGGCGACGAAGGGCGGCATCGACGTTGCCGCCCCCTCGGCCATCGACGCCCCGCTCACGGCGGTGCCGGGCAGGTGGGCCGCGATCCTGGCCTCCATGAGCACGGCGATCGCGGCGCTCCCGAGAACCGAGCCGATCTGCCGAGTCGTGTTGTAGACACCGGCACCCGCGCCGGCGAGCTGCATCGGCAGGTTCCGGTTGGCCGAGGCGGACAACGGACCCCAGATGAACGAATTCGCGACCCCCATGAACAGAGCGACCACAAGGATGGCGACGGTCGGCGACGAAGGGGTCATGACGCGGGACAGCGCAAAGGTCACCGCGGCGAGGCCCAGCAGGCCGCAGCCGGCCAGGATCCGCGGATGGACCCGGTCGGTCAACCGACCCGCGATCGGCGCGAGGACGATCGACATGAGGGCCTGGGGCGCGAGCAGGAGGGCCGCGCGCGTGGGTGAGAGACCCCGCACCGCTTGGGCATAGATCATGAAGGGGAACATCATCGCGGTGATGGTGAACCCCACCGTCGAGATGGCGAGGTTGGCCACCGAGAAGTTCCGGTCGCGGAACAGCGTCAGCGGGATCAGCGGCTCGACCGGATTGCGGCTCTGCCACCAGACGAAGACGACGAGCAGCGCGGCACCGACGACGAGCAGCAGCGGGACCGACACCGGCCCCCGGATGTGACCCCAGTGATAGGCGTGGCCCTCCTGGATCGCGAACACTCCGCAGAACAGGCCGATGGCACTCAACGCGACGCCGACCCAGTCGAACCGATGGGAGTGCGTCTCGAGCCGGGGCACGAGCCGCCAGGCGAGAATCCAGCCCAGAATGCCCACTGGGACGTTGATGAAGAACATCCACTCCCAGCCCAGATTGTCGAGGAGGATGCCGCCGAGGATCGGCCCGACGAGCGTCGCGACTCCGGCCGTGGCTCCCCAGAGCGCCATCGCGCTGCCCCGGCGCTCCGGGGGGAACGTCCGGGTGATGACGGCCATCGTCTGCGGGGTCATGAGCGCGGCGCCGAAGCCCTGGACGGCGCGCGCCGTGATGAGCATGCCGATGCCCCCGACGAGTTCGCCGCTCAGACCACACCAGAGGGAGGCGACGGTGAAGACGGTCAAGCCGACGAGATAGACGCGCTTGGGGCCGAGGCGATCACCGAGCCGGCCGGTGATCAGGAGCGGGACGGCATACGCCAGAAGATAGGCGCTGGTCACCCACAGGACCGCGGTGATATCGGAATCGAAGGCGCGCATGAGGGCCGGTGTCCCGACGGCGACGATCGTCGAGTCGACCAGGATCATGAAGAAGCCGATGACCAGAGCCCACAAGGCCGGCCAGGGGTTCGCGGCGGTTGCGGCCGTGGGGGTGGCCGTGGGAATCGGGTTGGGCACGGGGTCGAGGCTACGCCCGGACGGAGCGGGCCGACCGGCCCGCGTGACGTCGCCCATCCGCGGCTGGCCGGGCTGGATAGGGTCGGCATGTGGACACCGAGATGGTCGCCTCGCGGCGCGAGCGGGTGCTCGCGGCGATCCGGGCGAGCGCGCGTCCGCTCGATGACGTCGAGTTGTCCCGGCGCAGCGGGGTGCGGCCGCGGCAGACGGTCAACACGATCTGCCACGCGCTCGCCGCTGACGGCGTCATCGACCGCATCTCCGGACCCAACGGGCTGATCGTCAACCGGCTCGCGACCGCCTCGCCGGGCCTGCTCGAGGCGTCCATGCTCGACATCGAGGTCCCCGGGCCGGAGCCGTCGCCCGGTCAGCGGCGCGCGGGGGCGCCCAGGTCGGCGGACATCGTCGCCGGCTTGAGCCGTCGGCTCGCGGTCGAGTTGTCCCCGAGGCGGATCAGCCACCCGAGCGGCGCCCAGGTCGCGATCGACGGGGTCGCCCCCGACAACAGCGTGCTCGTCCAGGCCTGGACCCCGGTCGGACCGGCGACGCCCGCCCAACGCAGCGACCTCCTCGGTGAGGCGGTCAAGCTGTTCTGGATCGCCCGGGTGCTCACCCCGATGCCGCGGCGGCTGATCGTCTGCGCCGCCGATCCCGCGGCGATCGCCCATCTCACGCCGCGGACGTGGCAGACCCGGGCGATCGCCGAACTCGGGGTCGAGATCGACGTCCTCGGGCGGTTCTGACGCCTCAGCCGGCGGCGATGAGTCCGAGCAGTCGCTTGCCGAGAAGCCACCAGCACCCGAGCACCACGCCGGTGACCGCGACCGCCGGCCACGGAATCACCTGCAGCAGAACGAGAATGCCGGCGATGGCATTGAGGACGACCAGCACCCGCATGACCAAGAGGTAACGCTCCACGGCACCGACCCCTCGGGACTCGGCACGGCCCTACATCATGCCTCGTGCCCGGCAGTCTGCCAGGCATCGCCCCAGGGCGCGCGGCGACGCGCAGGTCCGCGATACTCGACGCCGTGTCGCAGACCTCGATGTCGCCGGGTGATGCGCTGACCATCGGCATCGGCGTGTCGCCCGCGTTCGGCCGCCCCGACGGGGGACCGACCATGAGTGGCCTGAGTCCGCGCGAGGTCGTCGTCTCCCTGGTCCAGGGCGCCGCGCTCACCGGTTGCGAGGTCCGGATCGTCCGGGTCAACGCCAGCGTCGACGTCGTCCGAATCGCCTGGGAGGCAGCTCGATCGGTCCCCTCGGGGATCGGGATCGGGGTGCTCGCCAAGGGGACCGCGGTGCTGCATTCGGTGGCGCGTTCGCCGCGGGATGTCCTCGAGTTGTCGCCGCCGGCACCGATGCTCGACCGCACGGCATACCGCTCGCTCGGCAGCCGCGCCGCCCGGATGGCCAAGGGCCTGTCGGTCACCGTCCCCGACCCGGTGCTCATCGACCCGGGACTCGCCGCCGATCTCGTCGCGCGGGTTCGTGAGTACGGCGCGGTCGAGCGTCGTTGGTGTCGTGCCGACCCGCCGGTCGAGGATCTGCTGCGGCTCGACTGACCTCCCGTCCGTGCCGGCCACGGGATATCCACAGGCGGCCGGCGCTCGAGAGGCATGATCGGCGCCCATCGGGGACGCTGGTCGTATGTCGCCGGCCGTCACCCTCGCCCAACTCGGCGGGTTGGCGACCACCGCCGACTTGCGCCGCTGGCACACCCGACGGGAACTCGCCGTCGCGGTGTCCGCCGGGAGCATCGTGCGGACGGGGCGAGGTCGCTACGCCCTCGCCGCGGTGACGGGACACCGGGTGGTGGCCCAGCGGCATACGGCCGTCGTGTCGCATCTGAGCGCGGCCGTCGTCCATGGGTGGGCGGTCAAGACGCCCCCAGAGCTCGCGTGGCTCACCGTCCCGCCGGGCCGCCGCCTCGTCGACGGGGTGCACCTGCGGCGCGGCACCGTCAGCGACCGCGAACGCCGAGCCGGTGTGACCAGCCCACTCCGGACGGTGGCCGACTGCGCGCGCGTCCTCGCCTTCGACGAGGCCCTCGCCGTCGCCGACTCGGCCCTGCGCTCCGGTCGAGTGCACCGTGGACCCCTGCGCGAGTATGACGCGACCCTCGCCGGCCCCGGCAGCGGGGCCGTTCGACGCGTCGCTCAGGAGACCAACGCGCTGGCGGCCAACCCGTTCGAGTCGGTGCTGCGGGCGATCGCCATCGAGGCCGGGCTGACGCTCGAGCCCCAGTTGGCGATCCACGAGCCGGGAGTCCACGTGCGGGTCGACCTGGGAGACCGATCGCAACGTCTGGCGCTGGAGGCCGACGGATTCGAACACCACGGCACCCGCGGCGGCTTCTCAAAGGACCGGCGGCGGGCGACACTCCTGGGGGTGCACGGGTGGACCTACCTGCCGTTCACGTGGGTCGACGTCATGGTCAACCCCGCGTGGGTGCGCTGGGCGCTCGAGACCTGGCTCGCGGGACGGGAGGGACGGCCGCCGCCGGCGCCGCTGCGGGACCCGTTCGCCCGCCCGAGGACCCGTCCCTGAGGGTTCCGACAGCGGGGCGGCGGGCCGCCGGAATACGTATGCCGCGGCCCGGGGCCGCGCGCACGCTCACCAACGCGTCCGCCCCCGTCGATCGGTATTCCGACGGCACGCTCGAGACTCCGCCGGTTCAGCTGGGTGGACGTGCGACTCTTGTCGCGGCGCGCCGAAGTCGGTTCAATCGGAGGTATGGCACGGGGGCAGGCGGGTGCGCGGCGTCCCGGTCCGCGCGACCGGGACGCCCGCGGCGCAGACCTCCGCGCGACCGTCGCCGAGTCCTGGGTTCGCTCCTCGGCGGCCGGGGTCGATCCCGAGGACCACCTTGCGCCGGTCGCCCTGGACCGCGCCGAGATCGCGGACTATCGCGCCGAGCACGCCCTCGCCGCCGTCTTCCCCCTGCTGTATGACGTGCTCGGCCGGGCCGCCGTCGACTGCGACGCGGTGATGGCGGTCGGCGACGCCGACGGAAAGCTGCTGTGGGTGTCGGGGTCGCCGGAGGTGTTGCGGCGGGCGGAGCGGATCAATTTCGTCGAGGGCTCGGTGTGGGCGGAGACGTCCGCGGGCACCAACGCCCCCGGCATCGCCCTCCATCTCGGCGCCCCGGCCATCGTCCACGGCCCGGAACACTTCAGCCGCCTCGTCCACTCGTGGACCTGCGCCGCCGCACCGATCCACGACCCGGTCACCCGGCGCATCCTCGGGGTCGTCGACATCACCGGCGGACCCGAGATCGCCACCCCGCAGAGCCTCGCGATGATCCACGCCGCCGCCCGGATGGCCGAGTCCGAGCTCGGTCGTCTCGTCGCCGCCGGACGTCCCACCCTCCTGCGGACGTATGCCGCGCCCGCCCCCATGCGCGTCACCGCCCTCGGTCTGCCCGAGGCCGTCGTCGACCTCCCCGGCCGCAGCCTGCGCCTGAGCCGCCGGCACAGCGAACTCCTCGTCGCCCTGACCCGGCACCGGAACGGGTGCACCGCAGACGAACTCGCCGTCGACGTCTATCCCGAGGGGGTCGGCGGCTCGACCCTGCGCGTCGAACTCGGCCGGCTGCGCGCCCTCGTCGGCGAGGAGATTCTCCAGTCCCGGCCCTATCGCCTGGCTCCCGATCTCGCCGGCGACTGGGTGTCCGTCGCCGCGCACCTCGCGGCGGGCCGGGTGCGGGAGGCGCTGACCGCCTACAGCGGGCCGCTGCTGCCCGGCTCGGAGGCGCCCGCGGTCGTCGAGGAACGTGACACGCTGGAGGCGCAGCTGCGGGCGGCGATCCTCGCCGCGGGCGAGGCCGACCTCATGGCCATCTGGACGAGGTCGCGGTCCGGGGCGGACGACCTGCAGATGTGGGAGCGCCTGCACGCGAGTCTCGCCCCCACGAGCCCGCTGCGTCCGGTGGCGCGCGGTCAGATCGAGCGGTTGCGCGCGGCATACGGCCTGCGTGATCGGCGTGCAACGTCGTTGCAACATCGCCGTCCCTAACCTCACCGCAATCCGTCGCCGACGACGGACCAGATGAGAGGACGAGCAATGACGACGTACCCCTTCCCCGGCACCGAGGGCAGCACCGTCGAGGTCAAATCCCGCTATGAGAACTTCATCGGCGGCGAGTGGGTGGCCCCGATCGGCGGCCAGTACTTCGAGAACACGACCCCGGTGACCGGCCGGGTCTTCACCGAGATCGCCCGGTCGATGCCAGAGGACGTGGAGAAGGCTCTCGACGCGGCGCACGCCGCCGCGCCCGCCTGGGGCCGCGCGAGCACCACCGAACGCAGCAATGTCCTGCTCAGGATCGCCGACCGGATGGAGGCCAATCTCGAGGCCCTCGCCATCGCCGAGACGTGGGACAACGGCAAGCCGGTGCGCGAGACCCTCGCCGCCGACCTGCCGCTGGCGATCGACCACTTCCGCTACTTCGCCGGCGCGATCCGCGCCCAGGAGGGCGGGATCAGCGAGATCGACCACGACACGATCGCCTATCACTTCCACGAGCCGCTCGGTGTCGTCGGCCAGATCATCCCGTGGAACTTCCCGCTCCTGATGGCCGTATGGAAGCTCGCCCCGGCTCTCGCCGCCGGCAACGCCATCGTCCTGAAGCCGGCCGAGCAGACCCCGTGGTCGATCCTGAAGCTGATGGAGGTCATCGGCGACGTCCTTCCCGCCGGTGTCGTCAACATCGTCAACGGCTTCGGGCTCGAGGCCGGCAAGCCGCTCGCCTCCTCCCCGCGGATCCGCAAGATCGCCTTCACCGGCGAGACGACGACCGGCCGGCTGATCATGCAGTACGCCTCGCAGAACCTCATCCCGGTCACCCTCGAACTCGGCGGTAAGAGCCCGAACATCTTCTTCGCCGACGTCGCCGAGCAGCGCGACGACTTCTATGACAAGGCGCTCGAGGGGTTCGCGATGTTCGCGCTCAACCAGGGCGAGGTCTGCACCTGCCCGAGCCGGGCGCTGGTCGAGAAGCCGATCTATGACGGCTTCCTCGCCGACGCCATCGCCCGGGTGCAGGCGGTCGTCCAGGGCAACCCGCTCGACACCGACACGATGATCGGCGCCCAGGCGAGCAACGACCAGCTCGAGAAGATCCTCTCCTACATCGACATCGGCACCCAGGAGGGCGCCGAGCTGCTCACCGGTGGCACCCGCGCCGACCTCGGCGGCGACTTCGCCGGCGGCTTCTATGTCACGCCGACCGTCTTCGCCGGGCACAACCGGATGCGGATCTTCCAGGAGGAGATCTTCGGCCCGGTGCTGTCGGTGACCAGTTTCGACGGCTTCGACGACGCGATGGCGATCGCCAACGACACCCTCTATGGCCTCGGCGCCGGGGTCTGGTCGCGGCACGGCAACACGGCATACCGCGCCGGCCGGGAGATCCAGGCGGGCCGGGTGTGGACCAATTGCTACCACCAGTACCCGGCGCACGCGGCGTTCGGTGGCTACAAGCAGTCCGGCATCGGCCGCGAGAACCACCTGATGATGCTCGAGCACTACCAGCAGACCAAGAACCTGCTGGTCTCCTACTCCCCGAAGAAGCTCGGCTTCTTCTGATCGTCACCCACCCACCGCAACGAGAGGACACACACCATGAGCACCATGCGGGCCGCGGTCGTCACCGAGTTGGGTGCCCAGCCGGATCGACGGCCGGGTCGTGATCAGTACTGATGGACTCCAGGCCGATCCGGCCCTCGCGGGTCGCGGTAAGCGAGCCAGCGGCGACGCTGCTGCGCGAGCTCACCGCGGTCCACGGGCCGCTGATGTTCCACCAGTCCGGCGGCTGCTGCGACGGGTCGTCGCCGATGTGCTATCCGGACGGCGACTTCATCATCGGGGACGCCGATCAGTTCCTCGGCGGGCTCGACGTCGGGCTCGACCGGCCGATCCCGGTGTGGATGACGAAGGCGCAGTTCGAGTACTGGCGGCATACGCACCTGACCATCGACGTCGTTCCGGGGCGGGGTGCGGGCTTCTCCGTCGAGGCACCGACGGGGCAGCGTTTCCTCATCCGCTCCCGGTTGCTCACCGACGCAGAATTGGCGGCTCTGGATTCCTGACGGTGCACCGGCGGGCCGGCGTGCCGCCGGAATACGTATGCCGCATCCCGTGACCGCTTTCACGCTCAGCACCCGGCCCCGCGACGGCCGATTGGTATTCCGGCGGCACACCCCGAGCCCCCGGGTGAGACAGTGGGCGGATGACAGGCGACCACGATCACGCGCACGGAAGCGAACTGAGCGAGATGGACGCCCGGGTGCGGGCGCTCGAGACGCTGCTCGTCTCTCGCGGGCTGGTCGACCCCGCGGCCCTGGACGGGATCATCGAGACCTACGAGCACGAGGTCGGCCCGCATCGCGGCGCCGCGGTGGTCGCGAGGGCCTGGGTCGACCCGGACTTCCGCGCGTGGCTCCTGCGCGACGCCACCGCCGCGGTCGCGTCACTCGGGTATGCCGGCCGCGCCGGCGAGCATCTCGTCGCCGTCGAGAACACCGAGGACACCCACAACCTCGTCGTCTGCACGCTGTGCTCGTGCTACCCCTGGCCGGTCCTCGGCCTTCCTCCGGTCTGGTACAAGTCGCCCGCCTACCGCGCCAAGGCCGTCCGCGACCCGCGCGGCGTGCTCGCCGACTTCGGCGTCACCCTGCCGCCCGAGACCGCGATCCGGGTGTGGGATTCGACGTCCGAGGTGCGCTATCTCGTCATCCCCCGGCGACCCGACGGCACCGACGACCTGGCCGAGGCCGAACTGGCCGCCCTCGTCGGCCGGGACGCGATGATCGGCACGGGACTCGCCGGAGGTGGCGAGTGAACGGCATACAGGATCTCGGCGGGATGCACTGCTTCGGCGAGGTGGTGCCGGAGGAGAACGAGCCGGTCTTCCACGCCGACTGGGAGGCGCGCACCCTCGCCCTTACGCTGGCGACCGGCGCCCTCGGCGGCTGGAACATCGACCAGTCCCGATCGGCGCGGGAGTCGCTGCCGCCCGGCGTCTACCTGTCGAGCAGCTACTACCGGATCTGGTTCGAGGCCCTCGAACGCAGCATCGCCGCGGCCGGCCTCCTCGACGGGAGCCACGACGGCACCGCCCGCTCCTGGCCGCGGATCGCCGACGCCCTCGCGACCGGGACGTCGTATGCCCGCGACCCCGCCACCGCCGCCCGTTACGCCGTCGGCGACCGCGTCCGCACGCGGATGATCCACCCCGCCGGGCACACCCGCCTTCCCCGGTATGCCCGCGCCCAGCCCGGCACGATCGTTCGCGTCCACGGCGCGTTCGTCTATCCCGACCGGTCCGCCGTCCCGATCGGCCACCATCCCGACCCGACCCCCGAGTGGATGTACACCGTCGAGATCACCGGCACCGACCTCTGGGGTCCGGAATCCGACCCGACCGTCAGCGTCTGCCTCGAGGTCTGGGAGCCCTACCTGGAGCCCATGTCATGACCGACATCGAGCGCGCCCGCGCCTTCGACCAGCCCTGGCAGGCCCAGGTCGTCGCCATGACGGTCGCCCTGCAGGACCGAGGGAGCGTCACCCCCGCCGAGTGGGCGCAGGCCCTGGGCGCCCGGATCGCGGCGAGCGAACGCGACGACGGCGCGGACTACTACGAGTGCTGGGTCGCCGCGCTCGGCGACCTCCTCGCCGGCAAGGATCTGCTCACCCCGGCTGACGTCGAGTCGACCACCGCCGCCTGGCACGCGGCCGCCGCCCGCACCCCGCACGGCCAGCCGATCACCTTGTCATAGCCCACCGGCGGCCGTCACGACTGGCTAGGGTGAGGGACCGCCCGGAGGCGGGCGCACGGCATACAGCCCTCGACAGGAGACCGATGCCCCAGCAGCTCAACCCCTACATCACCTTCCCCGGCACGTGCGCGGAGGCGATGGACTTCTATGCCGCGGCGCTCGGCGGAGAGGCCCGGACGTCGACCTTCCGCGAGTTCGGGATGGACGTCGACGGCATCATGCACGCGTCACTGGACACCCCGGCCGGGTTCCACCTCTTCGCCAGCGACACCGTCGAGGGCATGGGACCCTACCAGCCGGGCAACAACCTGCAGATCAGCCTCTCCGGCGACGACGCCGGCGCCCTGCGCGGCTACTGGAACGCCCTGAGCGAGGGCGGCCTGGTCGCGATGCCGCTGGAGCGGCAGATGTGGGGCGACGACTACGGCATGCTCGTCGACAAGTTCGGCATCCTCTGGCACGTCAACATCGCCGGCGCCCCGGCGGAGGCCGCCGAGGCGTAGGGCTCAGCCCGTCGCGAGAGGCCCGACGAGGAACTGGGCCAGCCGGTCGTTGGGCTCGGGTTGCGACCCGTGTTGTGCCTGGAAGGCGCTGGTCCCGTCCTTGCCGCACAGGCCGATGATCGGGGCCTCGCCGCCAGGGTGCTGGGCGATCCAGTCGGTGAGGTTGTAGACGTTCCCGTTGATCGCCGTCCAGCAGTCCGACTGCTGGTTGTGCGTCGCCACCACGGCCATCGTCAACGCCGCGGACGACGAGGAGTCCGAACTCGACGGCGTCGTCGAACCCGACGCGCCCGCGGACGTGGTCGCCGATGAGGTCGACGTCGTGGACGTCGACGTCGGCGTGCTCGGCGTCGTCGAGGTCGCCGACGCGGGCGCGGTCGAGGCCTTCCCGGCCCACGCCGCCTTCGCGCCGGTGTGCCCGACGAGCACCGTCAGCCCGAGCACACCCACGGCGAGCAGTGATCCGAGGATGCCGAGGACCTTCCCCGCGCCGGTGCCGGCCTCGCTGCGCCGCTGCAGGGCATACCAGAGGAGCGCGACGACGCCGAAGGCCGCGGCGACCGGCACCAGGCGGTCGCCCCACTCGGCATGATCGTGCGGCTCGCCGACGCGGGCGGCGAGCTGCTCGCCGGACTGGGCGGCCACCCAGGTCGCGGCCGCACCGGCGACGGCACCGAGGGCCACGAGAGGGCCGAACCGGGTCCGCCAGGCCGGCCGGATGACCCCGGCCAGCAGCCCGATCGCGCTGAGCGGCAACAGAATGACGACGACGTGGACCACCAGTGGGTGGACCGGGAGGCCGGCGATGGTGTCGAACAGGGAGTCCATGTCGTGGAACGCTAAACCATTCTCCTGAGGCGAAGCTGAGGAGTACGACCAATGTCCAGTCGCCGATCAATGTCTTGACACATTCCAGAAAGGCGGCCATGGTTGACCCATGCCACCCGACGTCGCCGAGTCGCTGCGCGCGGCCGGACTGCGGGTGACGCGACCGCGGCTCGCGGTCCTCGCGGTGCTCGCGGAGACTCCCCACGTCGACACGGCGATGGTCATCGACGCGGTGCGCCGGCGGCATACGGCCGTGTCGCACCAGACCGTGTATGACTGCCTCGGCGCGCTCACCGAGGCCGGCCTCGTGCGCCGGATCCAGCCGGCCGGCTCGGTCGCCCGCTATGAACTGCAGACCGGCGACAACCACCACCATGTCGTATGCCGATCCTGCGGCGCCGTCGCCGACGTCGACTGCGCGATCGGGTCGGCCCCGTGCCTCGACCCCGCCCAGGACCACGGCTTCGTGGTCGTGGAGGCGGAGGTCAACTACTGGGGCCTCTGCCCCGATTGCGCCTCCACCACGCCAGCCCCACTCGAGTGAGTCCAGGAAGGAACACCCCCATGTCTGTCCAAGACGACACCAGCCGCGAGTCGACCCCGCCTGCGGATGACGCCGAACTCGCCGACCTCAACTCCAGCGATGCCACGTGTCCGGTCATGCACGAACTCGTCCAGCCCACCCAGGGTGACGCCAATCAGCAGTGGTGGCCCAACCGGCTCAACCTGAAGATCCTCGCCAAGAACAGCGCGGAGAAGAACCCGCTCGGCGCCGACTTCGACTATGCCGCCGCCTTCGAGGCGCTCGATCTCGCCGAGGTCAAGCGCGACATCGCGGCGCTGCTCAAGGAGTCCCAGGACTGGTGGCCGGCCGACTTCGGCCACTACGGCCCGCTGATGATCCGGATGGCCTGGCACAGCGCGGGCACCTACCGCGTCCAGGACGGCCGCGGCGGCGCCGGCACCGGCCAGCAGCGGTTCGCCCCGCTCAACAGCTGGCCGGACAACGGCAACCTCGACAAGGCCCGGCGCCTGCTGTGGCCGGTGAAGAAGAAGTACGGCCAGGCCCTCTCGTGGGGCGACCTGATCATCCTCGCCGGCAACGTCGCGCTGGAGGACATGGGCTTTTCGACCTTCGGCTTCGCCGGCGGTCGGATCGACGCGTGGGAGCCGGACGACGATGTCTACTGGGGCTCGGAGACCGAGTGGCTCGGCGACCAGCGCTACACCGGCGAGCGCGACCTGGACAACCCGCTCGCGGCGGTCCAGATGGGGCTGATCTATGTCAACCCCGAGGGCCCGAACGCCAACCCCGACCCGCTCGCCTCGGCGATCGACATCCGCGAGACCTTCGGCCGGATGGCGATGGACGACGAGGAGACCGTCGCGCTCATCGCCGGCGGGCACACCTTCGGCAAGACCCACGGGGCCGGCGACGCCGCCCTGGTCGGGCCGGAGCCGGAGGCCGCGCCGATCGAGCAGGCGGGGCTGGGGTGGAAATCGGCATACGCGTCGGGCAAGGGGTTGGACGCGATCACCAGCGGCCTGGAGGTCACCTGGACCTACCACCCGACCCGCTGGGACAACGAGTTCTTCCACATCCTGTTCGCCTACGAGTGGGAGCTGTTCCAGAGCCCGGCCGGGGCCAACCAATGGCGGCCCAAGAACGGCATGGGCTCCGACATGGTCCCCGACTCCTTCGGCAGCGGCAAGCGTGAGCCGCGGATGCTGACCTCCGACCTGGCGCTGCGGTTCGACCCGGCATATGAGAAGATCTCCCGCCGGTTCCACGACGACCCGGCGGCCTTCGCCGACGCCTTCGCGCGGGCCTGGTACAAGCTGACCCACCGCGACATGGGGCCGATCTCGCGCTACCTCGGGTCCGAGGTGCCGAGCGAGGAACTGCTCTGGCAGGACCCGATCCCGGCCAACGAGCTGGGCACCTCCGCCGACGACATCGCCGCGGCCAAGGCGGCGATCGCCGGGTCCGGCCTGAGTGTCGAGCAGCTGATCAAGACGGCCTGGGCGGCGGCGTCCTCCTACCGCAGCAGCGACAAGCGCGGCGGCGCCAACGGCGGCCGAATCCGGCTGGAGCCGCAGCGCAGCTGGGCGGCCAACGACCCGGCCGACCTGGCCACCGTGCTCGCCAAGCTGGAGGAGATCCAGTCGGGCCTGAACATCTCCTTCGCCGACCTCGTCGTCCTCGCCGGCAATGTCGGCGTCGAGCAGGCGGCCGCGGCGGGCGGCGTCACCGTCGAGGTGCCGTTCACGCCCGGCCGCGGGGACGCGACGCAGGAGCAGACGGATGTCGAATCCTTCGGCCACCTCGAGCCCAGGGCCGACGGCTTCCGCAACCACGAGCGCCACGACAACCGGCTCCCGGCCGAGTATCACCTGATCGACAAGGCCAACCTGCTGAGCCTGACCGCACCGGAGATGACCGTCCTCGTCGGCGGCCTGCGCGGCCTCGGGGTCAACAGCGGCGGCTCGACGGCGGGCGTGCTCACCGACCGGGTCGGCACGCTGAGCCCCGACTGGTTCGTCAACCTCCTCGACCTCGGCACGTCGTGGAGCGCCACGGACGCCACCGGTGACAGCTTCACCGGGACGGGCGCGGACGGCCAGTCCTGGACCGCCACCCGCGCCGACCTGGCTTTCGCTTCGAACTCCGAGCTGCGGGCGGTCGCCGAGGTGTATGCCGCCGACGACGCCGCGGAGAAGTTCGTCCACGACTTCGTGGCCGCCTGGGCGAAGGTCATGGACAACGACCGCTTCGACGTGCGGTAATTCGCCGGGTTCCCGATCGACGGGCCCCCGGGTTCCCGATCGAGGGGCAGAGACACGCCGTATGCCGAGTCGGCATACGGCGTGTCTCTGCCCTTCGACGTGGGTCGGGTCGACGGGTGGGCCGGGCGATCAGATCGGCACGCCGCCGACGGTGACCGCACACAGCAGGAAGATGACGAAGGTCCCGATGCTCCACTTCGCGGCCGTCCGCTGCCACGTGCCCATGTCGACGCCCGTCAGGTGCAGCAGGAGATAGATGAAGCCGACAAGAGGCGAGAGCAGGTCGAAGGCCTGTCCCGTGGTCGAGGCACGAGCGCCGTGAACGGTGTCGTCCGCTTGGTCATGATCAAGGTCATGAACATGCGACGACGAGCAACCCCCGGAACGTCAGCACTGACTTCTCCTCACCCGCGGGTCCGCTCAGTGTCCTCCCGAATACCGTGCCGCGCAACGGGAACCGGCTCGATCACGACGATCGACCCCGTTGCGACGTATGCCGCGGGTCAGGCCCCGGACTGGGCCGCGGCGATCCGCTGCCGGGCCGCCGCGACGAGATCCTCGTTGGTGTGCGCGTGGCCCCACAGCCCCCAGCCGCCCGGTGCGGCCTCGGTCAGCAGGACCCAGGTCCGCTCGGCGAGGGCCTCGTCCCCGGCGGCGGCGACGACGATCTCGGTGAGTCTCGCGGTCACCGCGAGTTGCTTGTCGCGATCGAGCGCGCCCGCGTTGGTGAGCACCTGCACGCGGACGTGGTCGCTCGCCCCGTTGACATTGGAGATGGCGGCGGCGGGAAGCTCATGCACGAAGGCGGCGGTGTTCTCGCGGAACATCGCGATCGGCGGGACCTGCTCGATCGTCATGACGGCGGTCGCGAGGTCCTGCGCGAGCTGGTGGACGTCGGCGAAGGTGCCGGCCGCGGCATACACATCGATCATCGGCATGGGGGTGCTCCTTGGGGTCGGGGTGGAGGAATCCTAGGCCGATCCGGAGGGAACGATCCGCACGTGCAGGCTCTTCATCAGCGGCTGGCGGCTCTGCGTGCTCCAGTCG
>JBDIAJ010000038.1:0-28198 GCA_039812345.1 Nostocoides sp.
CCCATCGGGTCGCCCGCGGCATACCCACCGCGCAGTTGGCGGTCGAGCTCCTGGACGCCCTTGCCACCGGAGCCGGAGACCGCCTGATACGACGACACGTGCAGCCGGACCAGAGATGCCTTGTCGTGCAACGGTTTCAGCACCGGCATCGCGGCCATCGTCGTGCAATTGGGGTTGGCGACGATCCCCTTGGGGATCACCCGCAGGTCCTCGGCGTTGACCTCGCTGACGACGAGCGGGACCTCCGGGTCCTTGCGCCACGCCGAGCTGTTGTCGACGACCACGGCCCCCGCCGCCGCGACGAGCGGCGCGTACTCCTTCGAGGTCGATCCGCCGTTGGAGAAGAGCGCGACGTCGAGCCCGGAGAAGTCGGCCGTCGCCGTGTCCTCGACGACGACCTCGCCGTCGGCCCAGGCGAGGTTGGCCCCCGCCGAGCGCGCCGAGGCGAAGAAACGGATGTCGTCGAGGGGGAAGGCCCGCTCCGCGAGGAGGGTCCGCATGACCCCGCCGACCTGACCGGTGGCACCGAATACACCAACACGCATGTCGCCAGGATAGGTAAGCCTCGCCCCCGAAGCCCGCCCATTTCACCACCCGGGCGCGTCCGCCCGCCCGACGACCGCCTGGACGCAGGTCAACTCCGTCAGAAACCGAGCCGCTGCAACTGCTTCGGGTCCCGCTGCCAGTCCTTGGCGACCTTGACCCGCAGGTGGAGGAAGACCCGCCGGCCCAGCAACTCCTCGATGCCGGCGCGGGCCGTCGTCCCCACCTCGCGCAGGCGCGAGCCGCCACGCCCGATGACGATCGCCTTCTGGCTGTCCCGCTCGACGAAGATATTGACCCGGACATCGAGCAGCGGCCGGTCGGTGTCCTCGCGTTCGGTCATCTCCTCGACGACGACGGCGAGCGAATGCGGCAACTCGTCGCGGACGCCGTCGAGGGCCGCCTCCCGGACCAATTCGGCGATCCGGGTTTCCCGCTCCTCGTCGGTGACGACATCCTCGGGATAGAGCGGACCGGGCGCCGGCGGGAGATAGCCGCTGAGGACGGCGCGGACGTCGTCGACCTGGTCGCCACTCGTCGCCGAGCAGGGGACGATCGCGGCCCAGTCGCCCAGTTGGTCGATGGCGATGAGGTGCTCCGCCAGCCGCAACCGGTCGACCCGGTCGGTCTTCGTGGCGATCGCGACCACCGGGGTCCGCCGGGCCGCCATCAACTCGCGCAGTTCCGCGGCGATGAAGGAGTCGCCGGGCCCGATCCGCTGATCCGAAGGGAGGCAGAAGCCGACGACGTCGACGTCGAGGAGGGTCGCCCGGACCAGATCGTTGAGCCGCTCCCCCAACAGGGTTCGCGGCTTGTGCAGTCCCGGGGTGTCGACGAGGATCAGTTGCGCGTCGGGCCGGGTGACGATCCCGCGGATCGTATGCCGCGTCGTCTGCGGTTTCGCCGACGTGATCGCGACCTTCTCCCCCACCAGGGCATTGGTCAGGGTCGATTTCCCCGCGTTGGGTCGCCCGACCAGGCAGGCGAACCCCGCGCGGTATGCCGATTCCTCCGTCATGATCTCTCCTCGCCCGGCGCCGGGCGCACCGGCCCGACGAGTTCGCCGTCCGCCCGGATGACCCTGGGCAGCGGCTCCACCAGGACCGAGGCGATCCGGTGCCGCCGCCCGGCCATGCGTTCGGCGATCACGGCATACCGCCCGATCTCGCAGCGGGAGCCGAGGATCGGCACCTGACCGATGCGTTTGGCGATCAACCCGCCGACGGTGTCGACCTCGTGCTCGTCGTCCATGTCGACGTCGAAGAACGCCCCGAAGTCGTCGACATTCATGCTTGCCGGGACCCGGAAGCGCCCGTCGCCCAGATCCTCGATGCCCGGGGCCTCGCGGTCGTACTCGTCGTCGATCTCACCGACGATCTCCTCGAGGATGTCCTCGATGGTCACCACGCCGGCGGTTCCGCCGTATTCATCGACCACGACGGCGATGTGGACCGAGTCGCGTTGCATCTCCCGCAGCAGGTCATCGACCGGCTTGGACTCGGGGACGAACGGCACCGGGCGCATGATCGCCCGCACCGGAACGGTCTTGAGGTCGAGGCCGTCCGCGGTCATCAGCCGGACGACGTCCTTGAGATAGATCAGGCCGACGACGTCGTCCGGACCCTGGTCGATGACCGGGAGCCGGGAATAGCCCGACCGGTTGAACAGGGACATCGCCTGCCGGGCGTTCTTGCCGACCTCGATACACGCCATGTCGGTGCGCGGGACCATGACCTCGCGGGCGATGGTGTCGCCGAGTTCGAAGACGGAGTGGATCATCTCCCGCTCCTCGTCCTCGATCAGCGCGCTCTCGCCGGCGATGTCGACCAGGTCGCGCAATTCGGACTCGCTCTGGAACGGGCCGTCGCGATATCCGCCGCCGGGGGTGACGGCGTTGGCCATCCCGACCAGCAGCCGGGAGACCGGGCCGAGGACCCGTCGGCACCAGACCATCACCGGCGCACTCGCCAGCGCGACGGCGTCGGCGTGCTGCCGGCCCAGGGTGCGCGGCGACACCCCGACGATGGCGAACGAGACGACCGCCATCACCGCCACCGAGAGCACCAGTGACCGCCAGAACGACCCGACCCAGAGCTGGACGGCGAGGGTCGCGCAGACCGCGGCGGCCATCTCGAAGACCGTCCGCAGGAACACCGCCACCGACAGATAGCTCGCACTGTCACCGACGATCCGTTGCAGCGCAGCCGATCCCGCGCGGCCATCGGCGGCGAGTTCCTCGGCCCGCACCCGGGAGGTGCGGGCCAGCGCCGCCTCGCTGAGGGCGAGGAGGAAGGCGAGCAGGACGCCGACGAGGGCGACGACGAGCAGTCGGGTGGCCACGCCGGTCAGCTTCGGGAGCCGCCGCGCTGGGCGAGGAAGGTGAGCAGCAGCCGCCGCTGGAGGGCGAACATCTCCTGCTCGTCCTCGGGCTCGGCGTGGTCGTAGCCGAGCAGGTGGAGGATGCCGTGCGTCGTCAGCAGGAGCAGTTCCTCGATCGTCGCGTGCCCCGCCTCGGCGGCCTGCCGCTCGGCGACGCTCGGGCACAGGACGATGTCGCCGAGCACGCCCTCCTCGGAGAGTTCCCCGGGCCGGCCCGGGCTCAGCTCGTCCATCGGGAAGCTCATCACGTCGGTCGGCCCGGGCAGGTCCATCCACTTCTCGTGGAGGACGGCCATGGTCGCCTCGTCGACCATCCGGATGCACAGTTCGGCGCGCGGGTGGACGTGCATACGGTCGAGCACGAAGCGGGCGCACTGCGTCAGCTCGACCTCGTCGACGGCGAATCCGACCTCGTTGAGGACGTCGATGGTCACGGGCGGGCACTCCCTCGGTGCGGATGCCGATGCTGGCGGTCGTCCCAGCGGCCGTAGGCGTCGACGATCTCGCCGACGAGGCGGTGCCGGACGACGTCGACGGAGGTCAACTCGGCGAAGTGGACGTCCTCGATGTCCGCGAGGATGTCCTGGACGACCTTCAGGCCGCTCTGCGTCCCGCCGGGCAGGTCGATCTGGGTGACATCCCCGGTGACGACGATCTTGGACCCGAAGCCCAACCGGGTGAGGAACATCTTCATCTGTTCCGGCGAGGTGTTCTGCGCCTCGTCGAGGATGATGAAGGCGTCGTTGAGCGAGCGGCCCCGCATGTAGGCGAGCGGGGCGACCTCGATCGTCCCCGCTGCCATGAGCCGCGGGATCGAGTCCGGATCGATCATGTCGTGCAGCGCGTCATACAGCGGGCGAAGGTAGGGGTCGATCTTGTCGTTGAGCGTCCCGGGGAGGAACCCGAGCCGCTCCCCCGCCTCGACCGCGGGTCGGGTGAGGATGATCCGATTGACCTGTTTGGCCTGGAGCGCCGCGACCGCCTTGGCCATCGCGAGATAGGTCTTGCCGGTCCCCGCGGGCCCGATCCCGAACACGATCGTGTGGTGGTCGATCGCGTCGACATAACGCTTCTGGTTCAGCGTCTTGGGCCGTATGGTGCGACCCCGGTTGGAGACGATGTTGAGGGTCAGGACGTCTGCCGGCCGCTCGGCGGTCCGGGCCCGGAGCATCGCGATCGACCGCTCGACCGCGTCCCGGTTGAGCGGCTGGCCCGCGGCGATGACGACGAGGAGTTCATCGATGGTCCGCTCGACGAGGGCGACGTCGTCGCTCGGCCCGACCATCCGGAACTCGTTGCCGCGCACATTGATCTCGACCCGTGGGAACTGGCGCTCCATGGTCCGCAGCAACTCATCGCGTGGCCCGAGGAGGGTGACCATGGCGACCGAGGCGGGGATGACGACGGTGTGCGTCGGATGGGTCGGCGCGCTCGGGTGGGGCCCGGTGTCGGCGGATGGCGTGTCAGTCATGAGCGGGTCGAGTCTACGGGCCGGTTCAGCCGGGCGGCCACCCCATTGCCCGCCCGCCGAGCAGGTGGACATGGGCGTGGAAGACGCTCTGCCCGGCGTCGAGGCCGGTGTTCGTCACCAGGCGATACCCGCCGTCGAGCCCCTCCTGCGCCGCCACCGACGCGGCGAGCGTGACGACGTCGGCGAGTTCGTCCGGATATCCGGCCAGTTCAGCGGCATTGGCGACGTGCCGTTTGGGCACGACGAGGACATGCGTCGGCGCCTGCGGGTTGATGTCGCGGAAGGCGAGGCTCGACTCCGTCTCGGCCACCACGGCCGGCTCGATCTCGCGGCTGACGAATCGGCAGAACAGGCAGTCGGTCATGCCGTCAAACGTATCCGGTCAACCGGTCGGCGCGCTCGCGCGTGCGGGCGTTGTGACAATGGTGGCCGTGGCGAGCAGACCGGTGGCCGGGACCCGGCGCGGCGCCGACGCCGCTCTCGCCGAGCTGTATGCCGCCCACTGGGCGCCCATGGTCCGCCTCGCCTACCTGCTCGTGCGCGATCAGCAGGTCGCCGAGGACATCGTCCAGGACGCCCTCATCGCCATCCATCGTCGTTGGGACCACCTCGCCGACCAGGACAACGCCGTCGCCTACCTGCGCCGCAGCGTCGTCAACGGCGCCCGCTCGGTGCTGCGGCACCGCCGGGTCGTCAACGAGAAGCTCTCGGCGGAGGCCGCCGACGCCGAACGCCGGGCGATCGCCCCCAGCGCCGAACACCTCGCCCTCGGCGCCCTCGGCAACCGGGAGATGCTCCGCGCGCTGGACCACCTGCCCCGCCGACAACGGGAGGTGCTCGTCCTGCGCTACTACGCCGACCTCAGCGAGGCCCAGATCGCCCACGCCCTCGACATCGCGCCCGGCTCGGTCAAGGCGCACGCCTCCCGCGGGCTGGCCGCCCTGCGCGCCCACCTCGCCACCGACACGCACCCCCGGGAGGCGCCATGACCACCGGCGACCGCCATGACGACCGCGACCTCGAGGCGGCCCTGAGCCGGGCACTGCACGCCGACGCGGACCGGATCGTCCCCACCGATCGGCTGCCGGCGATCCGGGCGGCCACGGTGACCGAGATCCCGTCCCGTCGCCGGGGGCCACGCCTCGTCACGCTGATCGGTGCGGCGGCGGCCGCCGCCCTCGCGCTGAGTTTCGCCGCGAACCAGTGGCTCCCACGGACCTCGCCGGGCGTGCCCGGCGGCAGTGGCACCGCGAGCGTCAGCGCGCCGGTGACGCCGTCCACGGGCGGGTCCCCGTCTGCGGTCGCCGGCTCCGCCCTCCCGGTCTACTACCTCGCGCCGGCCCCGGGCGCCCCGTCCGGGTTCGCGCTCTACCGGACGTATGCCAGCGTCGTCGCCGCCGCCCACGCCTCGCCGAGCGAGCGGGTCCGGATGGCGGTGACCCTGGCCCTGCGCCAACCGATCTGGCGGACCTCCGATCTGCCCTCGCCCTGGGCGGGCACCTCGGTCACCGATGTCTCGGTCACCTCAGGGCTGATCACTGTCACGCTGTCGGACCCGGCGAAGGTGTCGGCGCCCGGCGCCGGCGCGCTCCCGACGACCGTCGAGCGCCTGGCCATCCAGCAGCTCGTCTGGACGGCGCAGGCCGCGGCCGGTCTCGATCGGCTCCCGGTGACCTTCCGGATCGCCGACGGCGCCACCCTGTTCTTCAACAGGTATCCCGCGGCCGATCGCTACGACCGGCCGAACACCGATGCCGTGGCCGACGAGATCGCCCGGGTCTGGATCGACACCCCCGGCCTGGACGCGACCATGGCGGCCGGTGCGCCCATCCCGGTGCGGGGGCTCGGTTTCGCCAAGGCCGCCGACCTGACCTGGACGGTGGTCAAGAGTGGCGACACCATCGCGAGCGGCACACCGACCGCCTCCGGCGTCGACGCCCTCGGTGGCCGGCAGTTCGGCTACGCGGTCACCATCCCGGCACTGCCGGCCGGCAGCTACCAGCTCTGGGTCACCGAGACCCGAGCCGGGACGGAGGCACCGCCGGGCGCCGAGGTCCCCCTCACCGTCCGTTGACCCGGAGTCAGGCCCAGCGGGCCGCCGCGGAGAGGACGGCGACGGCCGCCGGGCCGGCCGTCGAGGACCGCAGGACGTGGTCACCGAGCTTGACGGGTATGCCGCCCACTCCCGCGAGCGCGGCGAGTTCCGTCGGCGCGATCCCGCCCTCGGGACCGACGACGAGCAACACCTCCCCCGCGGCGGGCGTGGGTTGGGTGGCCAGCCGCACCGTCGCCTCCTCGTGGAGGACGAAGACGGCCGCGGCCCGGCGGGCGCGCTGGATCAACTGGGTCGTCGTCACGACCTCCTCGACCAGAGGGATCCACGCGCGCCGCGACTGCTTGGCCGCCGCCCGGGCCGTGTCGGCCCACCGGCGTCGGGACTTCTCGGCCCGCTCCGCGCGCCACTGGACGATCGACCGGTCGGCCTGCCAGGGCACGATCCGGTCCACTCCGAGTTCGGTCGCCGCCTCGACGGCCGACTCGTCCCGGTCGCTCTTGGCCAGGCCCTGGACGAGGGTGAGGGTGAGCGCCGGGGCGGGTTCGCGGCATACGTCGGCGAGGGTGAAGGTGACCTCCCCGGCACCGACGGCCACGACGAGCCCGGTCGCGCGCCGTCCGGCGCCGTCGGCGAGCCAGACCGACTCCCCCGGCTGGAGCCGCTTGACGGTCGCGGCGTGATGCCCCTCCGGCCCGCCCAGGACGACCCGGTCGCCCTCCTCCGCATCATCGAGCGATCCCGGCTCGGCGAAGAACTGGTGGAACGTCATCGGCACTCCCTCCTGCGATCGGACGTCGGAGCGCCGTTGCTCCACCTGGACGGTCAGCGCGGCTTGAACGCGTCCCGCAGCCGGCCCATGAACCCGGTGTCCGCGGGCGCCAGCCGGCCGGTCGGGGCGTCCTCGCCGCGCAGGTCGGCCAGCTGCCGGAGCAGGGCCTCCTGGGCTCCATCCAAGCGGGTGGGCGTGCGCACGTCCACATGGACGACGAGGTCACCGCGCCCGTGCGTGCGCAGGTGCGTCACCCCCAGGCCGCGCAGCGTGATCGCCTCGCCGGGCTGGGTCCCGGACTTGATGTCGAGGTCCTGGGCGCCGTCGAAGGTGTCGAGCGCGATCCGGGTGCCGAGGGCGGCGGCCGTCATCGGGAGTTGGACGCTGACGTGGAGGTCGTCGCCGCGGCGCTGGAAGTTCGGGTCGGGGTTGACGCTGACCTCGACGTAGAGGTCCCCGGCCGGACCGCCGCCCGGTCCGACCTCCCCCTCGCCGGCGAGGTGGATCCGGGTCCCGGTGTCGACCCCCGCCGGTATGCCGATCGTCATCGTCCGCTGGGTGCGCACCCGGCCGTGCCCCGAGCACTCGAAACACGGGTTGGGGGTGATCTCGCCGTAGCCCTGGCAGGCGCCGCAGGGCCGGCTCGTCATGACCTGCCCGAGGAAGCTGCGCTGCACCTGCTGGATCTCGCCGCGGCCCCCGCAGACCTGGCAGGTCTTGCGGCCGGTCCCGGGCTGGGCGCCGTCGCCGTGGCAGGTCGAGCACAGCGTGGCCGTCTCGATGGTCAGCTCCCGCTCACCGCCGAACACCGCGTCGCGGAGGTCGACACCGAGCCGGACGAGCCCATCCTGGCCCCGCGCGGCCCGCGGACGTGGACCGCGGCCACCGCCCGCCCCGGCACCGGCCCCGAAGAAGGCGTCCATGATGTCGCTGAAGGAGAACCCCTGGCCGAAGCCGCCATGCGCTCCGCCGTAGGGGTCGGAGCCGAGGTCGTAGTTGCGCCGCTTGTCGGGGTCGGAGAGCACGTCGTAGGCCTGGGAGACCTGCTTGAACTGCTCTTCGGCCTCGGCGCCCGGGTTGACATCGGGATGCAGCTTGCGCGCCAGCTTGCGGTAGGCCGTCTTGATCTCCTCCGGGCTCGCATCGGGCGAGACACCGAGATCGCGGTAGTAGTCGTTCACCAGGTTCCTGTTCCGTTCTTCACCGGGTCACTCCACCCGTCACTCGCCGAGCAGCGCCGAGACGTATGCCGCGACCGTCCGGACCGCGGCCATACTCGCGCCGTAGTCCATCCGGGTCGGCCCGACGATGCCGAGACCCCCGACGATCTGGCCGCCGGTCCCATAGCTGGTGGTGACCATCGACGTCGACTGGAGGTCGGCATACGGGTTCTCGTGGCCGATCCGGACGGCGATGTGTTCGCCTCCGGCGGCGGCCGTCGACAACAACTTCAAGAGGACGACATGTTGTTCCAGGGCGTCGAGGACCGGCTCGAGCGACCGGGGGAAATCGCCCGGCAACCGGGCGAGATTGCCGGTCCCGGCGAGCACGACCCGCTCCTCGCGTTCCTCGATGAGGACCTCGGCCAGGGTCGTGACGACCCGCCGGACGGCGTCGCGCTCCTCGGGCCGGAACTGCTCGCCCAGGTCCCGCAGCCCGGAGGCCGCCTCGGCGAGGGTGTGCCCGTCGGCGCCGGAGTTGAGGCCGGCGCGCAGCCGGGTGACGAACTCGCCGTCCCCTTCGACGTCGACGCCGAGGTCGAGCACCCGCTGCTCGACCCGGCCGGTCGTCGTGATGAGGACGAGCATGAGGCGGGTGCCGCCGAGCGGGACGAGTTCGATGTGCCGGACGCTCGAGCGGGTGAGGGACGGGTACTGCATGACCGCGACCGTCCGGGTCAGGCCCGCGAGGAGCCGCACCGTCCGGTCGACGACGTCGTCGAGGTCGACGGCGCCGCCGAGGAACTCGGCGATCGCCGCCTGCTCGGCGCGGCTCATCGGCTTGATCTGGGAGAGGCGATCGACGAAGAGCCGGTATCCGGCATCCGTCGGCACCCGGCCCGCGCTCGTGTGGGGGGCGACGATGAGGCCGTCCTCCTCGAGGGCGGCCATGTCGTTGCGGATGGTCGCCGCCGACACCCCGAACTGGTGCCGCTCGAGGAGGGCCTTGGAGCCGACCGGCTCGCTGGAGTGGACGTAGTCGTGGACGATCGCGCCGAGGACGGCGAGTCGGCGTTCCTGGCTCACCGTGTCCTCCCCCGCGTGTCGTCGGTCGCCGGGCTGGCACTCCCAGCCCGTGAGTGCCAATTCTACGACCGGGCGAGGGGCCTCGCTTACGCTGCCGCGGTGAGCAGCCGTTATGGATCGGATCCGCTGGCCCGTGACTGGCGTCGCCCGAGGAAGGCGCAGGTCGTCAGCGTGCCCGCCGACGCCGGGCTGGTGGTCGAGGACAGCGAGACCGGCTGGTGCGGCGCCGTCGTGCGGGTCGAGGCGATCGGCGGGAGCCAGGTCGTCGCGCTGGAGGATCGGCACGGGAAGGTCCGGTCGTTCCCGCTCGGACCCGGCTTCCTCCTCGACGGCCGGCCGGTCGTCCTCACCCGCCCGGCCGCGGCGCCGGCACCCCGGGTTCCGGCCCGGACCGCGAGCGGCTCGGTCGCCGTCGTCGGTGTCCGCCCCCGGGTCGCCGCGGCGTCGCGGATCTTCGTCGAGGGCACCCACGACGCCGAGCTCGTCGAGAAGGTCTGGGGCCACGACCTGCGCATCGAGGGGGTCGTCGTCGAACTCCTCCACGGCGTCGACGACCTCGCCGGCGCGCTCGCCGACTTCGCTCCGACGCGCGAGGCGCGCGCCGGGGTCCTCGTCGACCACCTCGTCGCCGGATCCAAGGAGTCGCGGATCGTCGCCGCCGCCACCAGGCCGTATGCCGCGGACACCGTGCTCGTCGTCGGACACCCGTTCGTCGACGTGTGGCAGGCGGTGCGCCCGGAACGCGTCGGCCTGACCGCGTGGCCGGCGATCGCCCGCGACACCGAGTGGAAGGCGGGGATCGCCGCGGCGCTGGGGCTGCGGCATACGACCACGGAGGACATCGGGCTCGCGTGGAAGCACATCCTCGGCCGCGTCCGGACGTATGCCGATCTCGACCCCGCCTTCTCCGGCCGGGTGGAGGAGTTGATCGACTTCGTCACCGTCCCGCCGTCCCGGTGAGCCGGGTCGGGAGCGACCCTGAGCCGTCCCCGGGGTTGGCCGTGGCGACCCCGGAAACGGAATGGATCGCCGCGCGGATGCGGTTGACTGGTGTGCAGCGAGACAACTTCCGGGGAGATGCTCCGGCTCGTCGTCACCACAAGGGGATCACGTCATGACCCAGCAGCCGCAGGGAGATCCGAACTTCCCGGCCTACCCGCCGATCGACAACACCGGCTACCAGCAGGCCGGCTACACCGCTCCGCAGCAGGGCTACCCGACCCAGCAGCCGTATGCCGCACCCACCCCCAACGCCTGGCAGACCAACTTCGGCGATGTCGGCGGCTCGGGCCCGATGACGCCGCAGCAGGAGCGGACCTGGGCGATGCTCGCCCACGTCGTCCCGCTCGGACTGTTCATCCTCAGCGCCGGGACCCTCGGGTTCGTCGGATCGCTGGTCATCTACCTCATGTACAAGGACCGCGGGCCGTTCGTGCGGCAGCACGCGGCCAACTCGCTCAACATCCAGATCGCGACCGGGATCGGCCTGCTGATCTCGGTGGTCCTGATGTTCCTGCTCATCGGGTTCCTCACCTACCCGCTGATCTGCCTCTGGGCGATCATCCTGCACGCCATCGCCGCCGGGAAGGCCAACAGCGGCGAGTGGTACGACCCGCCGCTCGTGCCGAAGTTCATCCGCTGAGACCGAGCAGGCGGCGCACGACGCCGTCGGCGAGCAGCCGCCCCCGCAGGGTCAGGACGACCCGGCGGGGGCGGTTCTCGTCCCCGGGCGGGCCCGGCTCGACGAGGCCGTCGGCGACGAGCCCGGCCAGCGCCGCGCGGCCCTCATCGGGGAGCACCTCGATCGGCAGGCCGTCGCGCAGCCGGACCCCGAGCAGGATCGCCTCGTCCACCTGCTGAGCCGGAGTGAGCGTTTCGCGGGCGGCGGCCGGGGAGTCGCCGGCGGCGAGGCGGGCGGCATACGCACCCGGGTGGCGGACATTCCACCAGCGCACCCCGCCGACGTGGCTGTGGGCGCCCGGCCCGAAACCCCACCAGTCACCGCCGCGCCAGTAGGCGAGGTTGTGCCGGCAGGCGTGGCCCGGGCGCGCCCAGTTGCTCACCTCGTACCAGTGGTATCCGGCGGCGGTGAGGAGGGCGTCGGCGAGTTCGTACTTCTCCGCCGCGTCGTCGTCGTCCGGGGCCGGGAGCACCCCGCGCCGCACCTGGGTGGCCATCCGGGTGCCGTCCTCGACGACCAGCGCGTATGCCGAGATGTGCTGCGGCGCAAGGCCGATCGCCGCCTCGACGCTGGCCCGCCAGTCGGCGAGCGACTCCCCCGGGGTCCCGTAGATGAGGTCGAGACTGACGTCGAGGCCGGCCGCCCGGGCGCCGTCGACCGCCCGTGCGACATTGGCGGGGTCATGGGTCCGATCGAGCGTCGCGAGGACGTGCGGGACGGCCGACTGCATTCCCAGGCTGACCCGGGTGAACCCGCCCTCGGCGAGCGCCGCGAGCGAGTCCGGGGTGACGGAGTCGGGATTGGCCTCGGTCGTCACCTCCGCCCCGTCGGCCAGCGGCCACCGCGCGCGGAGGTCGCCGAGGATCCCGGCGAGGGCGGGCGCCGGCAGCAGCGTCGGCGTCCCGCCGCCGACGAACACGCTCTCGAGCCGCGGCGAGCCGGCGCCGGCGAGGACCCGGGCGGCGAGGTCGATCTCGGCACCCAGCGCCGCGGCATACGTCGCCGTCGACGCATCCGGCCCGGTCAGGTCACCGGGGGCATAGGTGTTGAAATCGCAATAGCCGCAGCGCACGCGACAGAACGGCACGTGGACGTATGCCGCGAGCCCGCCCCCCGCGGCCAACCCGGCGAGCGCGGGGCCCGGGAGCCGTCCGTCGGCCGGTGCCGGGTCACCGTCGGGGAGGGCGCTGGGCGGCATACGGACATCCTCGCAGGCCCGCGTGGAGGCGCCCGGGTGTCGACGCCGGACCGGCGGATCCCATCCGTCACTCGAGTAGCGCGGCGGGCGGCGTGTCCAGCGCGACACGCCGAAGGCCCGAAATTCGTCGAAAAAAGGTCGGCGCCGAACGTTGCCCGAGCACCCTCGAGGGGGTAGAAATAACCCATCGCAAACACCTCCGGGTGAGAGCGAGAGATCGGGACTCCGGTTTCGATCGCCGACATGGAACTCGTTCCGTGTCACAGAGATCTGGGCCTCGGCCCGGATCACGGGAGCGGCTTCGGCCGATCCCACCCCGCTCGGATTCGTCTGAGCACGAGGGCCTCGGAAACTCATACTTTCCGAGGCCCTCACCTTTTGTGTCCCCGGACCGGCCGTAGCCTGCTCGTTGTGAACCGGTGGATCGACCTCGACGGCGTGGCCAACATGCGCGACCTCGGGGGCCTGCCGACGAGCGACGGGGGGAGGATCCAGCCCCGGCGGCTCATCCGCTCCGACAACCTCCAGCAGCTCTCCCCCGCCGACGTGCGCCGGCTCGTCGATGAGGTCGGGGTGACGGACATCGTCGATCTGAGGTCACAACGCGAGCTTCACCTCACCGGTGACGGGCCGCTGCGCGCCACTCCCCTGCGCCATCACCACCACAGCTTCTTCCCCGATCCGACACCGCAGGAGGAGGCGCCGGAGTTCCTCACCCCGAGAGTGCGGACCGACCGCCCACTCATGACCCCGAGCTACTGGAGCCAGCACTACCGCGGCTATCTCACCGAGCGCCCCGACTCGGTGTCCGGGGCCCTGTCCGTCATCGCCACGGCCGAGGGGGCGACCATCGTCCACTGCGCCGCCGGGAAGGATCGGACCGGGACCGTCGTCGGGCTGGCCCTCGCCGTCGCCGGTGTCCCGCGGGCGGAGATCGTCGCCGACTACGTCCTGACCTCGCAGCGCCTCGACCGGATCATGGCGCGCCTGCAGAACGAGGAGCCCTACAAGCACTCGCTCGCCGGACGGCCGCGGGCGGAACAGATCCCGCAGCCGGAATCGATGGACGTGCTCCTGACGGTCGTCGAGGAGGAGTTCGGCGGCGCGGCCGGCTGGTTGCGCACCCAGGGCTGGAGCGAGGACGAGGTGGGCGCGCTGCGGCGCAGGCTGCTGCGTCCCGGTCAGGGGATCCCGTAGCGGTGATTCCAGTTCGCCGCGCTGGAGTGGGCGTCGATCACGGCCCAGATCCAGGTGATCAGCAGGAAGGGCGCCCCGATGACGACGATCGTCAGCAGCCCGAAGAGCCCGGCGAGGACGAAGAAGAGGATCCCCTTGGCGACCTCGCCGTTGACGAGCTGGCCGAGCCCGGGCACGAACAACGACGCGATCATGGCCCCGCCGGGGCTCTTCCGGGGGACCGGAACGGCATACATCATCGGTGGCGTCGGCATGACCGGCACGACCGGGTTGACCCCCGCGTCCTGGACGTATGCCGCGGGGTACGGCGTCGCGATCGGTGTGCCGGGCGCGACGGCATACGACATCGGACGGACGGCGGCGGTCCACCCGGCGCCGTTCCAGAAGCGCTCGGTGCCGTCCGGCTGGGGGTACCAGCCCGCGGGGCCCTGGCTCATGCGCCCAAGAGTAGGCGAATAGGCTGCGCCGAATGGATTCCCGCACGTCGCCTCGTCCGGTCGGGCGCCGCCTCGAGCGCCGCCGCGCCGCCCGCGTTCTCGTCGTCGACGAGGCCGACCGGCTGCTGCTCTTCCTCGACTCCGACCTCGGCGTCGACCCGGTCCCGCACTGGTGGATCACGCCCGGCGGGGGCGTCGACACCGGGGAGAGCGATGTCGAGGCGGCGGTCCGGGAGCTGCGGGAGGAGACCGGGCTCGTCGTCACCGCGGCGGACCTGATCGGCCCGTTGGCGCGCCGACACGTCGTCCACGGTTACAGCGACAAGGTCGTCGCCCAGGACGAGGTGTTCTTCGCCGTTCGCGTGCCGGCGTTCCCGATCGACACCTCCGGGCACACCGAGGAGGAGCAGGCGACCGTCGCCGACATCCGCTGGTGGAGCGGCGCGGAGTTGGCGGCGTCGCCGCAGGACCGGTGGCCGCGCGATCTGCTCGCCATCTGGGCGTTGCTCGCCGACCCGGCCGTATGGGCGGATGGTCCCCTCGACCTCGGCACGGTCGAGGAGTCGGTCATCCCGGCGTGAGCCCCGGATCGTTCCCGCGGCGGTCGGCGACGACGACGAGGGCGACCCCGAGCAGTCCGACGGCGGCACAGGCGAGGAAGACCGCGGCATACCCCAGGCCGGGCACGGCACCGAGGGTGATCAGGACGCCGGCGAGGATGGCGCCGACGCGGGTCGTGTTCATGAACAGGCCCGAGGCCAGGCCAGGGCGCGGGACGACGTGCTGGAAGAGGGTCAGCCCGACCCCGGAGACCGCCGCGACGAAGGTCGCGTTGAGGACCTGGACGGCGACCAGGGGGACCGGGCCGCGCAGGGCCGCCATCGCGAGGTCATAGGTGATGCCCGCGACCGCACCGAGCCCGATGAGCCGGACCGCCGGGACCCGGGCGACGAACCGGGCCAGGATCAGCAGGATCGGCACCTCGAGCGCGGCCGCCGTGCCGAGGGCGACCCCGCCCCACAGGGCGTCGAGGCCGAGCCGGTCGGTGACGAACAGCGTCGTCACCGAGACGGCGGCGAAGTTCGTCGACTGGAGCAGAACGAAGGCGACGACGAGGAGAAGCACCGACGGTCGGCGCAGCAGCCCCAGGACCGACTGCTCCGCGCCGCCGGCCGCGTCCCGGGGGGTGAGCGCCGGCCGGGTGCGGATCATCACCACGGTCGTCGTGATGGTCGCCAGCGCGACCCCGGCGATGACCCAGAGGATCGCCCGGTCCCCGAGCAGCCCGAGGATGAACGCGGCGATCGGGGGTCCGGCGACCCAACTGGCCGAGAACATCGCCCGCGTCCGCATCGTCTCGGCGTCCGTCGCCCCGAGATGCCGCTGGTGGGCGAACAGCAGCCCGATCCCGACGCCCGCCGGCCCGCCCAGGGTGACCAGGGCCGTGACCGCCCACGGAAGGGTCGTCGCCAGGGCCAGCGCGGTGACCAGCACGACCGTGATGACACCGCAGGCCAGCATGGGTCGCAGGTAGTCGCCGCTGCGGTCGGCCCGGGTGGGCACGACGAGCGTCGAGAGGAAGCCGCTGATGTTGTAGGCCGCGAGCGCCCACCCGACCTGACCCGGCGTCGCGTGATAGAGCGCGACGAGGATCAGGCCGATGGTCGGGTTGAGGAAGGCGAACTGCAACCCCCACAGGAGGGCGGCGACGGGGATGAGGGCGCGGTCGCGGGCGGCGGACGGCATGGACGATTCGTACCGCACCCGGCCCGGGTTCAGCCGGCGAAGGTCCCGAAACTCCAGATGTTGCCCTCGGGGTCGCGGATGGTGAACCCGCGGGACTCGTAGTCGCTCTCGTCCCGGAGCGGGCGGGTGAACTCGGCGGCGAGGGCGGTGGCGCGTTCGGCGACGTCGTCGGGATGTGCGGTCACGACGTAGACGCCGGCGCTCCCGGGGACATCGCCGGCGGTCTTCGCCGCGGTGGTGACCATGACGCGCCCGCCCTCCGGCCAGAGCATCTCGCTGTGGTGGATCTCGCCCTCGGTCTCACCGGGGACCAGGATCCCGGGTTCGAAACCGAGCGCGGCCAGCCAGGCCCGCGCGGCCCGGGGGTCGTCGTATCTCAGCGATGGCCAGATGTTGTGATCGCTCATGCCGCCAGTCTCGCCCGCCACCGCGCCCGGTGGCTTGGACGAATCGGACAGGTCCCGGCTCAGTCCACGCGGGCGATCGCGTCCGCGCGCAGCCACTGGGTCGGTGGCATCCCGGCGAACTGCCACCAGTCGCGCACGAGGTGACTGTGATCGGCATACCCGCAGCGAACAGCGATGTCGGTCAACGTCATCCGGCCGACGAGTCGGCGGGACCGATCGAACCGGAGCATCCGGGCGGCGAGTTTGGGGGTCAGGCCGAACTCCGCGGAGAAGGCCGAGGTGAGCCGCCGCGGGCTCCATCCGACATCCCGGGCGAGGTCGTCGATGCGGATGCCGCCCCGGCTCGCCGCGAGCAACTCCCAGGCGTGCTGCGCCGGTCGACTGATCGTCGCCGGTTCCGCCGCGACCGCGTGCTCGATCCGGGCGAGAACCTCGCCGAACCGGTGCCGCCAGGTGCGGGCGGCCAACGCGCGTTCCCGGAGCTCGACCCCGCCGCGCCCCATCACCTCGTCGATCCGCACGGGTGCCGAGGCGAACTCCGCGGCGGGTGCGCGCAGCACCGCCCGCGCGCCGAGCGGGGTCAGGGACAGGTGAAGGCCGCACTGAACGCCGTCGTGGTGAATCCGCGCCGGCGTCGTGTGCAGTCCGGCGACCACCGTCTCGAAGAGCCGTGCCGCGTCCCCGAGCCCGATGCCCGACAACCGGATTCCGGAATCGAGGGGGATGAGCAGGGTCAGCGCCGGGGACGGCAGGCCGAGGTGGACTCCCGGCGGCGCATCGGCGATGCGATAGCCGACGAGCCCCGTCACATAGGGACGCAGGCCGAGCGGGATCCCGCTCGCGACCGACTCGTGCTCCACCCCGACGAGCGTACGGGGCGACGGCGACGCGTCGACCCGGCGGCGGACTACTTCTTCTTGGGGGTCGCGTCCTCGGAGGAGAGGGCGGCGATGAAGGCCTCCTGGGGGACCTCGACCCGGCCGACCATCTTCATCCGCTTCTTGCCCTCCTTCTGCTTCTCCAGGAGCTTCCGCTTGCGGGTGATGTCGCCGCCGTAGCACTTGGCGAGCACGTCCTTGCGGATCGCCCGGATGTTCTCGCGGGCGATGATCCGGGCCCCGATGGCCGCCTGGATCGGCACCTCGAACTGCTGGCGCGGGATGAGCTCCTTGAGCTTGCCGGCCATCATGACGCCATAGCCGTAGGCCTTGTCCTTGTGGACGATCGAGGAGAACGCGTCGACCTGCTCGCCCTGGAGGAGGATGTCGACCTTGACCAGGTCGGCGACCTGCTCGCCGTCGGGCTCGTAGTCGAGGCTGGCGTAGCCGCGGGTGCGGGACTTCAACTGGTCGAAGAAGTCGAAGACGATCTCGGCGAGCGGGAGGGTGTAGCGCATCTCGACCCGGTCCTCGGACAGGTAGTCCATGCCGCGCAGCGCCCCGCGCTTGCCCTGGCACAGCTCCATGATCGCGCCGATGAACTCGCTCGGGGCCAGGATGGTGGCCCGGACGACCGGCTCGCGGACCTCGGCGACCTTGCCGCCGGGGAACTCGCTCGGGTTGGTCACGATGACCTGGGTGCCGTCCTCGAGGGTCACCTGATAGACGACATTGGGCTGGGTCGAGATCAGGTCGAGTCCGAACTCCCGCTCGAGCCGCTCGCGGACGATCTCGAGATGGAGCAGGCCGAGGAAGCCGCAGCGGAAGCCGAACCCGAGCGCCGCCGAGGTCTCCGGCTCATAGACGAGCGCGGCGTCGTTGAGCTTGAGCTTGTCGAGCGCCTCGCGCAGGTCCGGGTAGTCGGAGCCGTCGATCGGATAGAGCCCGGAGAAGACCATCGGCTTGGGATCGCGGTAGCCGCCGAGCGCCCGGGTCGCCGGCTTGGAGGCGTTGGTGACGGTGTCACCGACGCGGGACTGGCGCACGTCCTTGACCCCGGTGATGAGGTAGCCGACCTCACCGACGCCGAGGCCCCGGCTGGGGACCGGCTCGGGTGAGATGACCCCGATCTCGAGGAGCTCGTGCTGGGCCCGGGTCGACATCATGACGATCCGCTCGCGCGGGTTGAGGTTGCCGTCGACGACCCGGACATAGGTGACGACGCCGCGGTAGGTGTCATAGACGGAGTCGAAGATCATCGCCCGGGCGGGCGCGTCGGGGTCCCCGACCGGCGCGGGGATCTGCTTGACGATCTCCTCGAGCAGCGCCTCCACGCCCTCACCGGTCTTGCCGGACACCTTGAGGCACTCGGACGGATCGACGCCGATGAGGCCGGCGAGCTCCGCGGCATACTTCTCCGGCTGGGCCGCCGGGAGGTCGATCTTGTTGAGTACCGGGATGATCGTCAGGTCGTTCTCCATCGCGAGATAGAGGTTCGCGAGCGTCTGCGCCTCGATCCCCTGGGCCGCGTCGACGAGCAGGACCGCGCCCTCGCACGCGGCGAGGCTTCGTGAGACCTCATACGTGAAGTCGACGTGCCCGGGTGTGTCGATCATGTTGAGGGCGTATGCCGTGCCGTCCACCTCCCAGGGCATCCGGACCGCCTGGCTCTTGATCGTGATGCCGCGTTCGCGCTCGATGTCCATCCGATCGAGGTATTGGGCGCGCATCGACCGGTCGTCGACGACACCGGTCAGTTGGAGCATCCGGTCGGCGAGGGTCGACTTGCCGTGGTCGATGTGGGCGATGATGCAGAAGTTGCGGATCGCCTCCGGCGGCGTGGCGTGCGGCTGCAGCACGGTGCGGGCGCGGGGGGACACGAGTCGGTGGGTCTTCCTGGATCGAGGTGTGCAGACTGACCCTCAAGTCTCCCATGGCGTCGTGGCTGCCCGGTGCGGGTTTCCCGTACGCTCGGTCGCGTCGCACGTCGAATCAGGGGAACGAGCGTTTCGCGCATGAGTCTGCAACCACCGCCCGGCTATGTCGCCGTCGACGCCGCCCGCGATCCGCTGGCGCGGCGCCGGCGGATCCGGTCGGGTCTGCGGCATCCGCTGGAACTGTTCTGCCTCGTCGTCGCCATCCTCGCCTCCCTGGTCATCGCCGGGATCGGCATCGACGCCTTCGCCAGCGCGATCAGCGCGCGGCGCACCCCCAACACCTATGCGACGATCCTCGTCCTCGCGCCGCTGCTGTTGTGGTTCATGCGCGGCCAGATGATGGCGCGACTGCGCGTGAACGGGGTCAAGATCACCCCGACGCAGTACCCCGAGGCCCATGCCATGGTCGTGGAGTCGGCACACGCGTTCGGCCTGACCCGGGTCCCGGACGCCTATGTCGTCCTCGGCAACGGGATGATCAACGCGGCCGCGTCCGGGCACGGGTTCCGGCGGTTCATCTTCGTCTACAGCGACCTGTTCGAGGTCGGCGGCCGGCTGCGCAACCCCGACGCGCTGCGGTTCATCATCGCTCACGAGGTCGGCCACATCGCCGCCGGGCATGTGTCGTACTGGCGGTGGCTGGGGGTCTTCGCCGCCAACTGGATCCCGATCGTCGGGCCGGCGCTCAGCCGGAGCCAGGAGTACACCGCGGACAACTTCGGGTATGCCCACTGCCCGCAGGGCAGCGCGTCGGCGATGGCGACCCTGGCCGCGGGGAAGTACCTCAACGCCAGCGTCGACATCAACGCGATCGCCGACCGCGCCGAGGACGAGAAGGGGTTCTTCGTCTGGACGGTGAACGCGGCCTCCTCGCACCCGGTGCTCGCCTGGCGCGCCCACGCGTTGCGGGACCGCAGCGCACCCGGCCACCTGCTGTGGCGACCGCGGGGACCGAAGGCGCTCGCGTCATCGCTGGGATTCCCTCCGCTGCCGCCTCACGGACGGAGCTGACGTGGTCCTCGACGGCGTTCGCCGCCTCCTGGGTCGTATGCCGATTCCGCCCTTCGTGACGGCGCGCGACGCCGCCGCTGCACCGGCCTCGGCGACGACCGTCGTCGGCGGTGACGCGGGAGGCGCAGGCGTGGGCGGCGGAACCGCGGGGGGCGCGGGGGCGGCATACGTCGGCGATTTCACCGGACCACTGCCGCACCTGAGGTATGCGCCGAAGCCGGACGGGGCACCGGATCCGGGCGAGGTCGTGTGGACCCGGGTCCCCTTCCAGGACGACCCGAGCCAGGGCAAGGACCGGCCGGTGCTGCTCATCGGCTGGGACGGACGGTGGCTGCTCGCCTGCCCGATGACGAGCAAGGACCACGACCGTGACGAGGCCCAGGAGCGGGCCGCCGGCCGCAGCTGGGTCGACGTCGGGGCCGGTCCGTGGGATTCGCGGAGGCGTCCCTCGGAGGTGGCGATCCACCGGGTCATCCGGGTCGATCCCGCCGCGATCCGACGGGAGGGCGCCGTGCTCGATCGCGAGCACTTCAAGCTCGTCGTCGCCGGATTGGTCGGCTTCCACGGGCGCACCCACTGACGACGACGGCCACCGACCCAACGCGGACCGAGACGACGACACCCCCCGCCGGCCGGAGGGGGGCGTCGACGTCAGGCTGACCGGATCAGAGGGCCGCGGCCTTCTTGGCCATCGCGGACTTCTTGTTGGCGGCCTGGTTGGCGTGGATCACGCCCTTGCTGACGGCCTTGTCGAGCTTGCGCGAGGCCGCCTGGAGGGCCGACGTCGCCGCCGCCGCGTCGCCGCTCGCGGCCGCCTCGCGGAACTTGCGGATGAAGGTCCGCAGCTCGCTCTTGACGGCCTTGTTGCGCTCGGTGCGGGTGCGGTTGGTCTTGATCCGCTTGATCTGGGACTTGATGTTCGCCACAGGTGATCTTTCTTCGGGTTGGTCGGGGTGCCGTTGAGGGCGGCAGGTCTCCTCGGGACCGGCGTGGGGATGCCTTGCGTGAGGAGGCCTGGGTGGTGCTGCGAGGCGCGCACGACCATGCGCGCACGCGAACGAGAATCCTAGCAGCGGACCGGGCGTGCACCGAATCGACCGGACCACGCCACCACTGCACCCGACCCGATCCGACCGGTCTACCCGCCTCGCGCGGCGGCGATGGTGAGGATGGCCCGCTCGACGGCATACACCGGATCGCGCCCGCCACCCTTGACGTCGAAGTCGGCGGCGGCGACGGCCTGGATGCACCGGCCGAGTGCGGCGCCGTCCCAGCCGGAGAGGGCCCGGCGGGCACGATCGACCTGCCAGGGGGCGAGGCCGAGCTCGCGGGCGACATCGGTGGAGCGGCCGCGACCGGCGGCCCCGACCCGGACCAGCTGGCGCAGCTGGCTGGCGAGGACGGCGACGATCGGGACCGGGTCCAGGCCGGTGGCGATGGCATGCCGTAGCAGGCGCAGCGCCTCCCCCGCGTCACCGGCGATCGCGGCATCGGCGACGCGGAAGCCGGTCGCCTCGACCTTGCCCCCGTGATAGGTCATGACGACCTGCTGGTCGATCGTGCCCGTCGTGTCGTCGATGAGCTGCCGGCAGGCGGCGGCGAGTTCGGCGAGATCGCTGCCCACCGCCTCGACGAGCGCTCTGACGGCGTCCGGCTGGATCGTCCGGCCGGCCCGGCGGAACTCGTTGACGGTGAACTCCTGCTTGTCGCGGTCGGACTTGACGGCGGCGGCCTCGAAGACCCGGGCTCGGCCCGCCTTGAGGGCGTCGAGCACCTTGCGGCCGCGGTTGCCGCCACGGTGGACGACCACGAGCCGCAGGTCCTCATCGGCCGTGCCGAGCGTCGACAGGAGCTCTGCCTGGACCTCCTCCCCCGCCTCGTCCGCCTCGGCGACGACCAGGACCTTGGCCTCGCCGAACAGGCTCGGGCTGGCCTGCGCGGTCAGCTCCCCCGCGGGCAGCGACGTCGCCGACAGGCGGACGACCTCGATGTCGGGCTGGTGCAGCCGGATGTCCGCGAGGACGTGGCCGAGCGCCCGGTCGGCCAGCAACGCCTCCGGGCCCTGGATCAGGACCAGGGGCGGCATCGCGCCGGCGGGCGTCGTCGTCATACGGTCAAGCCTGCCACGCGCCCCCGACAGGGCCACCCCGGTCGGCGACGCGAGGCCCCGGGACGGTCACGGCGTGTCGGCGTCCGGTCAGTCGAAGGACAGCTGGGGCTCGGTGGACGCGGTGAGGCCGAGCCCGTCGAGTCGGGCCCGGATGACGTCCTCGGGCACCTCCATCGACTCCGCGAGTTCCTCGACGGTCAGGCCCATCTCGACCCCGTCGCGCAACTCCTCGTCCTCCTGATCGCTCCACGGGTGTCCGAGGGTGACGGCCGTCCGGGTGGCCGGTGCCGGCGGAGGCGGGTCGGTGGCGACCGGCCGGGCGGGTGCGGCCCCCTCAGCGTCGATCGTCTCGGCGGTCGCGCCCGGGACATCGGGTGCGCGGTCGCCGCCGGGGGTCCGGCGTCCGGGTTCGGCGACCGCCCTCGGCGGGGGTGCCGTCTGGTCGAGGCGGGTCAGGGCCTGAAGGACCAGCGCCCGATCCGTCGTCGGCCAGAACGGCGGCAGCGACCGCTGGAGGAAGCCGGCATAGCGGGCGGAGACCATCCGCGAGTCGAGGAAGGCGACGACACCCCGGTCCTCGGAACTGCGGATGAGCCGACCGGCGCCCTGGGCCAGCCGCAGCGCCGCGTGCGTCGCCGACACCGCCATGAACCCGTTGCCACCCATCCGGCCGATCGCCTCGGTCCGGGCGCTGGCGAGCGGGTCGTCCGGCCGCGGAAAGGGGATCCGGTCGATGAGGACGAGTTGGCAGCTCGACCCCGGGACATCGACGCCCTGCCAGAGCGTCAGCGTCCCGAACAGGCAGGTGGTCGGCTCGCGGGCGAACTGCCGCACGAGGGTCGGGACCTGATCCTCCCCCTGACAGAGGATCTCGATTCCGCTCTCCCCCAACCGGTCCCGCATCGCTTCGGCGCCCTCGCGGGCCGCTCGCATCGAACTGAACAACCCGAGGGTGCGTCCGCCGGCCGCCCGCACGAGCGTCTCGATCTCATCGAGGGCCTGGTCGGAGAGCCCGCTGCGACCCGGCGGCGGGAGGTGGGCCGCGACATAGGCGATCGCCTGACCGCGGTAGTCGAAGGGGCTGCCGACGTCGATCCCGGCGTTACGCGGCGCGCCGTCGCCGCGCAGTCCGATCGTCCCGGCGAGGGCATCGAAGGTCCCGCCGAGTTCCAGCGTGGCCGAGGTCAGAACGACCGTCCGGTCGGTGAAGATCCGGTCCCGGACGAGCATGGCGACGCTCATCGGCGCGACATGGAGCACGGGCCCGCGGCGCGGGTCCACCCGGTTCCACAGGACGTCGAGGTCCTGCTCGGCGAGCATCCGCTCGGCGTTGTCGAAGACCTCGTCCACGGCCGCGAGGGCGACCTGACGGGCCCCGTCGGGCGACTCGCCCGGCGGTGGCTTCAGCGCGCTCTGCAGCGCCCGGGCGGCGTCGCGGACCGTTGCGAGGGCGAGCGCCAACTGATCGGGGATCGCCTCGATCCGGCCCTCCGGCAGCCGCTCCAGGGCCGTGTCGAGCGCCAGGGCGGCGTCGTCGAGACGCTCGGCGCCGTCGGCCTTGCCCGCCTTGCGGGCCGCCGAACGGACCATCCCGGCGGTCAACTCGTCGGTGATCGTCGAGGTGACCCGATCGACGAGTTCGTGGGCCTCGTCGACGACGAGGACGTGATGCTCCGGGAGCATGAAGCGGCCCTCGAAGGCATCGATGGCCATGAACGAGTGGTTGGTGACGACGACGTCGACGCCCTTGGCGATCTCCCGGGCGCGGTCGACGAAGCACTCGGCGGCCATGGGGCAGCGGCTCCCCAGGCACTCCTCGGCGGACACGCTGACCTGGCGCCAGGCCCTCTCGGAGACCCCCGGGACGAGTTCGTCGCGGTCGCCGGAGTCGGTCTCCTCCGCCCACGCCCGCAACCGCACCACCTCCGCCCCGAGCCGGGAGGTGCTCGTCGACACCTCGGCGACCTCGAACAGCCCGTCCTCCTCGGGCGGGAAGCCGCCGGTCAGCTTGTGTCGGCACACATAGTTGCGGCGCCCCTTGACCAGTGCATACCGGGGCCGGCGGCCGAGGATCGGCTCGATGGCCTCGGCCAGCCGGGGCAGGTCGCGGTCGATGATCTGGCCCTGCAGCGCCAGCGTCGCCGTCGCGACGATCACCGGCTCGCCGGTCGCCGCCGCGTGCAGCACCGCCGGCACGAGGTAGCCGAGCGACTTGCCGGTGCCCGTCCCCGCCTGCACCAGCAGGTGCTCGCCCGAGTCGATGGCCTCCTGAACCGCGACCGCCATCCGGGTCTGTCCGGGCCGCTCGACACCGCCGAGCGCCGCGACGGCGGCGGCGAGGGCGTCGGTGAGGCTCGGCATACGGGTCACTGTATGCCGAGCGTCCGACGACCCCGGGCGCTCGCCGGCGACGCCTGTGGATAACTCCGCGAACGCCCGGTTGCGTCGGATACCGGAACCTTTGATTGACTACGCCGTATGCCGGAAGCGCAGGTCAACGGGATCACCCTCCACTACGACGAGAAGGGCGAGGGCGAACCCATGCTGCTCATCATGGGTCTCGCCACCCAGATGATCGCCTGGCCGCCGGCGTTCCTCGACGCCCTCAGCGGGCACGGGTTCCGGGTCATCCGGTTCGACAATCGCGACATCGGCCTGTCCCACAAGCACCACGAGCGGCGGCCGCAGCGGGGCGAGGTCATCCGCGGTCTGGCCAGCGGGCGGCTGGCGAAGGCGGACTATCTCCTCGAGGACATGGCCGCGGACGCCGCGGGCCTGCTCGACCATCTCGGCCTCGACTCGGCGCACGTCGTCGGGGTGTCGATGGGCGGGATGATCGCCCAGGAACTCGCCCTCGGTCACCCGGACCGGGTGCGCAGCCTGTGCTCGATCATGTCCAACACCGGCGACAAGGTCCACGGGCGGCCCCTGCCCTCGATCATGCCCGGGCTCGGCCGCTCCATGGTGGCGCGGCGCCCCGAGAACCGCGAGGCGGCGATCGCCCTCGGGGTCGAGACCTGGCGCCAGATCTCCGGCCCCGGCTTCGACGAGGACGAGGTCCGGGCGATGGTCACCCAGTCCGTCGAGCGCGACCCGGAGCCGTATGGCCGCATCCGCCAACTCCTCGCCATCCAGGCCAGCCCCGACCGGACCCGCCGGCTGCACGACCTGCGGATGCCGACCTTGGTCGTGCACGGGCTGCTCGACCGGCTGGTCGCCCCCAGCGGCGGCATGGCGACCGCCCGCGCCATCCCCGGCTCACGCCTGCTGATGTTCCCGGACATGGCGCACGACCTGCCGCGCAACCGGATCGGCGAGATCGTCGACGCCATCGCCGTCAACACGGCCCGCGCCCGGGTCGACGCGACCGCGACCGCCGCGGCGGGCTGAGCCCGGGCTGAGCCGGGCGGTGCCCCGTCGGGCCGGTCACCCCGCCCGGTTCGGGTGACTCAGGCGTTCTCCCCGGGGCCCCCGCTGTGGCAGACCGCCTCGATGTTGTTGCCGTCGGGATCGCGGACGAAGGCCCCGAAGTAACCGGGGTGATATTCGGGCCAGACGCGCGGCGCGTGGAGGCTCTCGGCCCCGAGTTCGATCGCCTTGTCATAGAACGCCTGGACCGTCGCGACGTCGGGCGCGGCGAACGCGACGTGCATCTCCCGGTTGCACTCCGCACCCGGCCACTTGCTGATCCAGAACTGCGGCTTGCCGGCGCTGCCGTAGCCGATCGCCACCCCGAAGTCCATCTCGCGTCCGTGTCCGAGGACGGCGAGCACGCCGTCGTAGAAGCGGGCGCTGGCATCGAAGTCGGAGCAGTTGATCCCGAAGTGGTCGATCATGGCTCGATCCTGCCATGGCGGGCGCGGCCGACCGGGAGGGCTCGGCATACAGTGGCCTCGTCGTCACCCGAGGAAGGATGCGATGCGCGCGCTCGTCAAGACCAAGGCGGGGCCGGGCCTGGACTGGGCCGAGGTTCCCGAACCCCCATGCGGACCGGCGGACGTCAAGATCCGGGTCCTCCGCGCCGGATTGTGCGGCACCGATCTCCACATCCGCTCGTGGGATCCGTGGGCCGCGGCGACCCTGCGACCGCCGCTCGTCGTCGGGCACGAGTTCTATGGCGAGGTGGTCGAGGTCGGCGCGGACGTGCCCACCGGGACGGTGTCCGTCGGAGACCGGGTCTCCGGCGAGGGACACATCGTCTGCGGGCACTGCCGCAACTGCCGGGCGGGACGCCGCCACCTCTGCATCAACACCGTCGGGATCGGGGTCAACCGAGACGGCGCCTTCGCCGACTACCTCGTCATCCCCGCGACCAACGCCTATGTCCAGCCGGCCAGCGTCGACCCCGACCTCGGGGCGATCTTCGACCCGTTCGGCAATGCGACGCACACGGCACTGCAGTGGCCGATGGTCGGCGAGGACGTCCTCATCACCGGGGCCGGACCGATCGGCGTGATCGCCGCGGCGATCGCCCGGCACGCGGGCGCCCGGCACATCGTCGTCACCGACCTCTCCGACGTCCGGCTCGAGCTGGCCCGCGGGGCCGGGGCCGACCTCGTCGTCAACACGGGCCGCGAGAGCATCCGCGAGGCCCAGGCCGCGCTCGGCATGCGCGAGGGGTTCGACATCGCGCTCGAGATGTCCGGCGCGCCCCGGGCGGTCGAGGAACTCATCGACAACATGAACCACGGCGGGCGGGTGGCGATGCTCGGGCTGCCGCCCACGGCATACGCGATCAACTGGGGCAAGGTGATCACGCACATGTTGACGATCCGGGGGATCTACGGCCGGGAGATGTACGAGTCGTGGTATGCCATGGGCGCCATGCTGCAGACCTCGCCCACCCTGACCGAGGCGGTCCGCTCCGTCATCACCCACCGCGTCCCGGCGGCGGACTGGGCGCACGCATTCGACATCGCCGCCTCGGGACAGTGCGGCAAGGTCGTCATGAACTGGGAGGACTGAACCGATGGATGACGCGATCCGCGCCGACCTCGCCGCCGAACTCGCGGCCATCGCCGAGGCCGGCCTGACCAAGTCCGAGCGACTGCTGACGACCCCTCAGTCGGCGCACATCGCCACCACCACCGGGCCGGCGCTCAACTTCTGCGCCAACAACTATCTCGGCCTCGCCGACCATCCCGAGGTGCGGGCCGCGGCCCGGGACGCCCTCGATCGGTGGGGATTCGGGATGGCGAGCGTCCGCTTCATCTGCGGCACCCAGTCACAGCACCGCGACCTGGAGCTGGCCCTCGCCGCACACCTGGGCACGGACGACACCATCCTCTACTCGTCGTGTTTCGACGCCAACGGCGGGCTCTTCGAGGTGCTCCTCGGCGAGGGGGACGCGGTCATCTCCGACGCGCTCAACCACGCCTCGCTCATCGACGGGATCCGACTGTGCAAGGCGGCCCGGTTCCGCTACGCCAACGCCGACTTGGAGGACCTGCGCGCCCAACTGGTCGCGGCGCGGGACGGCGGGGCCCGACGGGTCCTCGTCGTCACCGACGGGGTGTTCTCGATGGACGGGTCGTTCGCCCCCCTGCCGCAGATCTGCGACCTCGCCGAGGAGTTCGGCGCCATGGTCATGGTCGACGACTCGCACGCGGTCGGCTTCATCGGGGCGACCGGGGCCGGGACGCCGGAGCAGTTCGGGGTGCGCGAGCGGATCGACATCGTCAGCGGGACCCTCGGCAAGGCCCTCGGCGGGGCCTCGGGCGGCTACATCAGTGCGCACCGCGAGATCGTCGACCTGCTCCGGCAGCGTTCGCGACCGTATCTGTTCTCCAACGCGGTCGCGCCCAGCGTCGTCGCCGGGTCACTGGAGGCCCTGCGGCTCGCGGCCACCGCGACCGACGCGCGCGACCGGCTCGCGGCGAACGCCGCGCTGTTCCGGGAGCTGATGGGCGCGGCCGGCTTCGAGCTCCTCCCCGGCGAGCACCCGATCGTCCCGGTGATGTTCCGCGGCGACGACGGGGCCCGGACGGCGACCCGGATCGCGGACGCGATGCTCGCGGACGGGGTCTATGTCATCGCCTTCTCCTTCCCGGTGGTTCCGCGGGGGGCCGCCCGGATTCGGGTCCAGCTCTCGGCCGCCCATTCCGAGGCGGACGTCCGGCGCTGCGTGGAGAG
>JBDIAJ010000039.1:0-28193 GCA_039812345.1 Nostocoides sp.
GTCGGCGGCCCGGCCATCGCGCTGCGCGCCGCGAAGGAGGCCATCGACAAGGGTCTCGACACCGACCTCCAGACCGGTCTCGAGATCGAGCGGATTGTCTTCTCCGCGTTGTTCGCCACCGAGGATCGCGCCGTCGGGATGACCTCCTTCGTCGAGAAGGGCCCGGGCAAGGCCACCTTCACCGGCCGTTAGGCCGCACACTCGGGGGGCGCCGCCCCCCGAGTGCCCACCGAAAAGCGTCGTGCTCACTGCGCTTGCGGCTCGCGGTTTCGCGCGTGTCGGTAATCACGTCGACGCGGATGCTTGCTCCGGCTCGCGGGTTGAGAGGATGGAGGGCAGCCCAAGCGCCCTCCACGGCGCCCGACCGGACAGGAAGCAAGACGAATCCATGAACATCGTCGTTTGCGTCAAGCACGTGCCCGACGCCCAGGGTGACCGCCACTTCGAGGACGACTTCACGACCGACCGCAGCGGCGACGGCCTGTTGTCCGAACTCGACGAGTACGCCGTCGAGGAGGCTCTCAAACTCGCCGAATCGGCCGGCGGCGAGGTCACCGTCGTCACGGTCGGCCCGGACGCGGCCGGCGACGCGATCAAGAAGGCGCTGCAGATGGGTGCCGACAAGGGCGTGCTCATCCGCGACGACGCGATCGCCGGAAGCGACGCGCTCGGCACCTCCCTGGTGCTCGCCGCAGCCATCAAGAAGGTCGGCAGCCCGGATCTCGTCCTAACCGGTATGGCGTCCACGGACGGCACCATGGGCGTCGTGCCGGCCATGCTCGCCGAGCGGCTCGGCCTGCCCCAGGTCACCATGTCCGCCGCGATCTCGGTCGCCGACGGCCAGGTCACCGCCCGCCGTGACGGCGACGCGGCGAGCGAGACGATCATCGCCGCGCTGCCGGCGCTGGTGTCGGTCACCGACCAGATCAACGAGCCGCGCTACCCGTCCTTCAAGGGGATCATGGCCGCCAAGAAGAAGCCGGTCGAGACCTGGACTCTCGCCGACCTCGGGGTCGACCCGGCGGCGGTCGGCCTCGGCGGCGCCTACACCCAGGTCACCTCGGTCACCCGGCGGCCCCCGCGCGCCCAGGGCGAGATCGTCACCGACGAGGGCGACGGCGGCACGAAGCTCGCCGCGTTCCTCTCCGCCCGCAAGTTCATCTGATCACCGACCCACACGAGAGGAAATCCCCATGGCTGACGTTTTCGTGCTGGTCGACCACGCCAACGGTTCCGTGCGCAAGACCACCGCGGAGTTGCTCACCATCGCCGCCCGCATCGGCAACCCGGTGGCGGTCTATGTGGGCCCCGGCGTCGAGAAGGCGCAACCCATCCTCGCCCGCTTCGGCGCCACCCGCGTTTTCGCGATGGACAACGCCGACGTCGCGAGCCACCTCGTGGCGCCGCAGGCCGAACTGCTCGCCGCGCTGGTGAAGAAGTTCTCCCCGGCGGCCGTGCTCATCCCGGCGAACCCGGCCGGCAAGGAGATCGCCGCGCGCCTGGCGGTCAAGACGGACTCGGGCCTGATCACCGACGCCGTCGACGTCCAGGCGACCGACGGCGGGGTCGAGGCCACCCAGTCGGTGTTCGCCGGCAGCTACAGCATCACCGGCAAGGTCACCAAGGGCACCCCGATCATCGCCGTGAAGGCCAACAGCGCCGCACCCGAGGAGAAGGCCGGCGCCGCGCAGGTCGTCCCGGTCAACCTCACCATCAGCGAGGCGGGCAAGGGCGCCAGGATCAGCGAGTCCAACCCGCGGGTGTCCACGGGCCGGCCGGAACTCAACGAGGCCGCCATCATCATCTCCGGCGGGCGCGGCACGGGCGGCAACTTCGGCCCGGTCGAGGCGTTCGCCGACTCCCTGGGGGCCGCCGTCGGCGCCTCGCGGGCCGCGGTCGACGCCGGCTGGTATCCGCACACCGCCCAGATCGGTCAGACGGGCAAGCAGGTCAGCCCCCAGCTCTATGTCGCCGCCGGCATCTCCGGCGCGATCCAGCACCGGGCCGGCATGCAGACGTCCAAGACGATCGTCGCGGTCAACAAGGACCCGGAGGCCCCGATCTTCGAGCTCGTCGACTTCGGCGTCGTCGGTGACCTGTTCCAGGTCCTCCCGCAGGCGACCGAGGCGGTCAACGCCGCGAAGGGCTGACCCGAGAGCGACGCACGCACGCGGCATACGGCATCGTCCGTATGCCGCGTTCGTGCGTTCGGACACATCGCCACGCCGACCGGGGCCAACTAGGTTGACACGCATGCTAGTCAGTGACACGATCTAGTCATGACCGAGACCGCCTGGCCGACCGAGTGGCTGCGCGGCATCCTCGAACTGTGCGTCCTGCGGATCGTCGCGGACGGGCCGACCTACGGATACGCCATCGCCGGTGCGCTCGCCGACGTGGGCTTCGGGACGGTCCGCGGCGGCACGCTCTACCCGATCCTCGGACGCCTGGAGACCGCGGGACTGGTCAGCACGCACTGGCAGGCCGGGGACGGCGGTCCCGGCCGGAAGTTCTATGCCCTCAGCGCGGAGGGCCGACGCGAGCTCGCGGCGCGCAGCGCCGACTGGCAGCGATTCACCGACCTCACGCTGCGCCTCCTCGCGCAGCGATCCACCCTCGCCCCCCTTGGAGAACTGCCATGACCACATCGCTGATCGACCGTGCCTGGCGCGATGCCTTCGTCGGGGTGATGCAGCTCGGCGGCGCCGACGCCGACGTCATCGGGGCCCGCCTCGCCGAGATCGAGGCCCACTGCCGGGACAGCGGCGAGACCGCCGAGGAGGCGTTCGGGCCGGCGGAACCCTACGCACGCAGCCTGTCGGCGGCGCTGGGTCGAACGCGCTCCCCGCGCCAGCTTCTCTTCGGACTGGCGCTGGCGATGTTCGCGGTCGGCTATTCCGTCGTCGCCGTGGGCGCCTCCCTCGGGGACTCGTCCCCGGGGCCACGCTTTCCGTGGGAGGCCGGGCCGGTGCTCGGACTGGGGGTGCTCGGCGTCGTCGCCCTCGTCATGCCCGGGCTACGCGTGCGCGGGCTGTCGGGACGCGCCGCCGGGCGGATCCTCGCGGTGGCGCTCGTGCTCGCGCTCGCTCTGAGCTTCGCCTGGAGACACCCCCTCGTCACGACGCCCCGGGAGCCGACCATGCTCGGATTCATCGGTGTGCTCGTCGCCGGCGCCCTCCTGCTCGGGGTGATCAGTTGGCGGGCCGCACCGCGCCACCCGGTCACCCGCGCGACGAAGCCGCGCGACCGGCTCCTCGCGCTGCTGTTCCCCGTGCTCGTCCTCATGCCGATCGTCACCGAGCTGCAGAGGCTGCGGCACTGACCGGGCCCAGGTGATCGCCCGGGCACTGTCGGCCACGCTATCTAGGATCGTGGTCGTGACGACCTACCTCGATCATGCGGCGACCACGCCGATGCGGCCCGCGGCGCTCGCGGCGATGACCGGGCAACTCGCCGTCACCGGGAACGCCTCGTCGTTGCACACCCTCGGACGCGACGCCCGGCGCGTCGTCGAGGAGTCGCGCGAGCGGATCGCCGATGCGCTCGGCGCCGCCCCCAGTGAGGTCGTCTTCACCTCGGGGGGCACCGAGGCCGACAATCTCGCCGTCAAGGGGACGTATGCCGCGCGCCTGGCCGCGGACCCCACCCGTCGCCGGCTCGTGGTCAGCGGGATCGAGCACCACGCCATCCTCGATCCGGTCGAGTTCCTCGTCGGGGAGGGGGCCACGGTCACCTTCGTCGAGCCGGACGCCGCCGGGTTCGTGACGCCGGCCGCGCTCCGCGCGGCGCTGGGGCCGTCGCCCGACGACGTCGCCCTCGTCAGCATCATGTGGGCCAACAACGAGATCGGAACGATCCAGCCGGTCGGCGGCCTGGCCGCGGTCGCCCGGGAGCACGGCATACCGATCCACTCCGACGCCGTGCAGGCGGTCGGCCACATCCCCGTCGACTTCCGGGCCAGCGGTCTCGATCTGATGTCGCTGTCCGGCCACAAGCTCGGGGGACCCCTCGGCATCGGTGCCCTCCTCGCCCGGCGGGACGCCGCCCTCGTGCCCCTGCTCCACGGCGGCGGGCAGGAGCGTCAGGTGCGATCGGGCACCCTCGACGTGCCGGCGATCCGCGCGCTCGCGGTCGCGCTCGAGGACGCGCTCGCGGGTCTCGATCGCGAGTCGGCGCGGCAGGTCGCCCTGCGCGACGACCTCGTCGGCGGCCTCCTGAGCCTAGATCTGGGTCTCGAGCTCACCGGCGCCTGGACGCCCGGATCGGCGGCCGACCGGCTCCCCAACAACGTCCACGTCCGGGTCCCCGGCGCCGACGGCGACTCCCTGCTCTTCCTCCTCGACGCCGCGGGCATCGCCTGCTCGGCCGGATCCGCGTGCAGCGCCGGTGTCCCGCGGCCGAGCCACGTCGTCCTCGCGCTCGGCGTCGACCCCGCGGAGGCGCGCAGCGTCATACGGCTCACCCTCGGCCACACCTCGACGCACGCCGACGTGGCGGCGGTTCTCGCCGCCCTCCCGGCCGCCGTCGAGCGGGCGCGACGGGCGCGGGGAGCGGCCTGATGCGCGTCGTCGCCGCGATGAGCGGCGGGGTGGACTCGGCCGTCTCCGCGGCCCGCATGGTCGACGCCGGCCACGAGGTCGTCGGTGTCCATCTGGCCCTCTCGCGCAGCGCCGCCACCCTCCGGGAGTCCGCGCGCGGCTGCTGCACCCTCGAGGACGCCGGCGACGCCCGCCGGGTCGCCGACCGGCTCGGCATCCCGTTCTATGTCTGGGACCTCGCCGACCGGTTCGCCGAGGAGGTGATCGCCGACTTCGTGACCGAATACTCCGCCGGCCGCACCCCCAACCCGTGCCTGCGGTGCAACGAGAGGATCAAGTTCTCCGCGCTGCTCGACAAGGCCCTCGCGCTCGGTTTCGACGCGGTGGCGACCGGTCACTACGCGCGGATCGTCGACGGGCCGGCCGGGCGGGAACTCCATCGGGCGGTGGACCTGGCGAAGGATCAGTCCTATGTCCTGGGTGTGCTCACCCGCGAGCAACTCGCCCACGCCTTCTTCCCCCTCGGAGACACCCCCAAGCCGCAGGTGCGGGAGGAGGCGGCTCGGCGCGGCTTTTTCATCGCCAGCAAGCCGGACTCCTATGACATCTGCTTCATCCCCGACGGCGACACCCGCGGCTGGTTGCACCGTCGCCTCGGAGCCCGGCCCGGGGAGATCCTCGACGGCGCGGGTGAGGTGGTGGGCACCCACGAGGGCACCTTCGACTTCACCATCGGTCAACGCCGGGGGCTCGGGCTCGCCCGCGGCGGGATGGACGGCCAGGCCCGCTATGTCGTCGACATCGATGCACCACGCAACACGGTGACCATCGGTACCGGTGACCTGCTCGGCGTCACCGAGATCCACGGCATACGGCCGACGTGGTGTGGTGTGGCGCCGACCGGTGAGGGCGCGATCACGGCGCAGGTGCGCGCCCACGGCACCGCTCATGCCGCCCGCGCGAGCCTCGTCGGCGAGGAACTGCGGGTGGTCCTCGACGAGCCGATCCGGGGGGTCGCGCCCGGTCAGGCGGTCGTCCTCTATGACGGCACCCGTGTCGTGGGCGCCGCGACCATCGTGCGCACCGGACGGGCAGGATAGGGCCATGCTCGACCTGCGCGGTGACTGCGAACGCTGTCGTATGCCGCTTCCGCCCGACGCGACGGACGCGTGGATCTGCTCCTTCGAGTGCACCTTCTGCGCGGCGTGCGCCGCCGAGCTCGGCCAGACCTGCCCCACCTGCGGGGGGCTGCTGACGCCGCGCCCGACCCGGGTCGGCGACGCCCTGACGCGCAACCCACCGGCGCACGAACGGCCCTCGCGGACAACGGCGTTGACTCGCAAACCGGAGCGGCAGGCGACGGCGCGGGCCGAGTTCGATGCCTTCCTCGACAGCCAGCTGGTCGGTGTCCTCGCCACCGTCGACGGTTCCGAGCCGTGGGTCGTCCCGCTGCTCTACGGCCGAGACGGAGACACCATCCTCCTTCACGGGTCCACCGGGGCCGGTGCGCTGCGCCACGTCGGTGCGGGGGCGCCGGTCGCCTTCTGCGTCTCGGTGATGGACGGGCTCGTCGTCGCCGAGTCGACCTTCGAGTCCTCGGCCAACTACCGGTCCGCGGTGATCCGCGGTCACCTGCGCGTCGTCCCCGCCGGACCCGATCGGCGCGACGTCCTCGACCTGCTGTCCGAGCGCCTGTTGCCCGGCCGCACCGGGGAGATCGGCGGCTCGACGCGCCGCCAGGTCGCCGCGACGGTCGCCCTCGTCCTCGACATCACCGACGACAACTGGCTGATGAAGACCCGCACCGGAGGCCCGGGGACGCCGGAGGAGCCCGTCGACGTGTGGTGCGGGGTCGTCCCGCTGGCGATCGCGGCCGGGCGCCCCGAGCCCGCTCCGTGGTCGGTCGGGCCGGTACCCGCCTCGGTCGAGCACTTCATCGCCGCGCGGCCCGCGCCGTGACGGCGCCGACGACACACGCGTCCGGCATCGGGTCCTGGCCCGGCACCCGCGTGCGCGAAGCCGTCATCACCGTTCGCGACCTGCTCGTCGACGGCGACGGGCTCGGCCTGCCCTATCTCCCCGAGACCCCGGCCCGCGGGCCGGGGGCGGAGCTCATCGGCCGGGCGGCGGGCCTGCTGGTCGATCTCCCGGTCGACCTGCAGCCGGCCGGGTGGCGCTTCGTCGACCGCCCCGGCCGGGACGCCCAGCGCACCGCCGCGCTGCACCGCGAAGACCTCGACGAACTCGCCGAGGCCTACGACGGCTACGCCGGGTCGCTGAAGATCCAGGTCGCCGGGCCCTGGACGCTCGCCGCGTCGGTGGAGCTGACCCGGGGCGAACGCTCCGTGTCCGACGCCGCCGCCGTCGCCGACATCGCCGCCTCGCTCGGGGAGGGGATCGGCCGGTATGCCGCGGACATCCGCCGGCTCGTCCCCGGCGCGCAGCTCGTCGTCCAACTGGACGAGCCCTCCCTGCCGGCTGTCCTCGCGGGACGCCTGCCGACGGCCAGCGGCTACGGCCGGTTGCGCGCCGTCGACCCGCAGATCGCCGGGTCGGTACTCGGCCGGCTCGTCGGCGGCCTCGCGCATCCGGTCGTCGTCCACTGCTGTGATCCGGCCGCACCGGTCGCCCTGTTGCGGTCCACCGGCGCCGCCGCGCTGGCTCTCGATCTGATCGACGCGACACCCGGCCGGTGGGAGTCGGTCGCCGTGACCATCGAGTCCGGTGTGGGCGTGTATGCCGGGTGCCTGCCGACCACCGGGAGCGCTGGTGTCGAGGCGGCTCACCGCCTCGTTCTCGACGCCGCGGACCGGCTCGGGCTGTCCGGCCCGGCGCTCGGCCAAATGACGATCACCCCGGCCTGCGGCCTGGCCGGCGCGAGCGTGGGGGCGGCACGGCATACGCAGCGGACGGCACTCGACGTCGCCCGGGAACTGACCGAGGACGCCCGCCGATGACCCCCGAACCTCGTCTCGCGTGGCAGGTCAAGTTCCTCCTCCTCGCCCTGATCTGGGGGTCGAGCTTCCTGTTCATGAAGGTCGCCCTCGCGGCCCTCCATCCGGTCCAGATCGCCACCGCGCGGATCCTGGCCGGGGCGCTCATCCTGGTGGTCCTGCTGCGGCTCACCGGCTCTCGCCTGCCCCGCGACCCGCGAGTGTGGGCACACCTGGCGGTCTCGTCGGTCTTCCTCACCGCGCTGCCGTTCACCGGGTTCGTCGTGGGGGAGACCCGGGTGGCGTCGGCGATCGCCGGGATCGGCAATGCGACGACACCCATCGCGGCCGTGCTCTTCTCGCTCGCCCTGCTGCCGTCTGAGCGGCTCACCCGGGCCAAGCTCGCCGCCATCGCCCTCGGCTTCGTCGGGGTCGTTGTCATCGCCGAGCCGTGGAACGCCACCGGACGACCGGACCCGGTCGGCTTCCTCATCGTCGTCCTGTCCGGGGCGTGCTACGGCCTGGGGTGGACCTACAACCGGCGCTTCCTCGCCCACGCCGATCTCGGCGGGCTCTCCCAGCCGACGGCGCTTCTGCTGTGCGGCTCGGTGCTCATGGTGCCGGTGCTCATCGGCTGGTGGGTGCTCGACCGGTCGTCCGTGCCGCGGCCGTGGTCGCTCGTCGTCGCCGACCATCCGGCATACCCGCACTGGCTGGCTCTGCTGTGCGTCGCGGCGCTGGGTTTCGTCGGGACCGGCCTGGCCTACATGTTGCAGTACGACGTCGTCCGGGCCGCCGGAGCGGTGGTCTCGACGACTGTGACGTACCTCATCCCGATCGTCTCCATCCTCCTCGGCGTGCTCGTCCTCGGCGAGCATTTGACAAAGGCGCAGGTCGGGGGCTTCGTCCTGGTCCTGATCGCCGCATGGGTGATCAACTCGCGGCCGAAGGCCCCCTCCTGACGGGTCAAAAGGACCGCACGCCGGAAATCTTGCGGTAGACGAACTGCGTAAGCGGTGCCATGCTTGGCGGGCAATTTCTGCACTACACCACCGTCATTAGGATTGGGGCAGTATGACTGCGAATGTCATGGTGGTCGTCGAACGGCAATTCGACTACCCGAGACAGAAAGTTTTCCGGGCCTGGACCGACCCCCAGCAACTCAAGCGCTGGCGGGGTAGTCCGGGGTGGCACGTCGAGGAGGAGACGCTCTCGGGCGACCTGCGCCTCGGCGGCCGGCACAGCCACATCAAGGTGCGTGACAACGACCCCGGCACCCGCGTCGGGACGGACGGCGTCTACACGGAGTACTTCGAACCCGACGTGTTCGTCTCGCGCGAGCGGATCACCGGCGACCCGGGCATCGACTCCAACATCCCGCTCGAACTGCGGGTGGAGTTCACCAAGTACGGCCGCGACGGCACCCTGTTGCGGATCATCCAGGGGCCCTACGACCCCGATGTCGCCGGCTGGCACGGCGAGGGCTGGGAGAAGGAATTGACGCGGTTGGCCAACTACCTCGCTGGCACCGGCGAGTATGCCGCGGACGGTGCGCGATGAGCGCGACCCAGAGCGAGATCACCCACAGCACGATCGTCCGGACCAAGCCGCTGATGACCATGCGGCAGATCCTGCTGATGAACTTCGGCTTCTTCGGTATCCAGTACAGCTTCGGGATGCAGCAGACCGCGGTCAACCCGATCTTCCAGTTCCTCAACGCCAAGCCCGAGGAACTCCCGATCCTCAACCTGGCGGGCCCGATGACCGGCCTGCTCATCCAGCCGATGATCGGCGCACTGTCGGACAAGACGTGGAGCCCGCGCTGGGGTCGGCGCAAGCCGTTCTTCCTCGTCGGCGCCATCGGGTGCTCGATCTGCCTGTTCCTCTTCCCGTTCGTGACCGCGATCTGGATGGCCGTCCTGCTCCTGTGGCTGCTCGACGCGAGCAACAACACGGCCATGGAGCCCTATCGGGCGTTCATCGCCGACAAGCTGCCGCCGAGCCAGTTGGGCAAGGGCTTCCTCGCCCAGTCCTTCTTCACCGGCTTCGGGATCACCCTCGCCAACATCTCGCTCTTCGTCTTCCAGAAGCTGATCACCGGTGCGACCTCCGCCGGGATCCCCTACTGGGTCGTCGGGTCGTTCATGCTCGGCGCGGTCTGTTCCATCGGCTCGGTGCTGGTCTCGGTGCTCACGACGCCGGAGCCGGCTCCGACGCCGGAGGAGATCGTGGCGATGAAGACCAAGAAGGGTGGCGCCGTCAAGGAAGTCATCGAGGCCTTCGTCGAGATGCCCACCGAACTGCGCAAACTCGCCCTCGTCTATCTGTTCCAGTGGTACGGCATGGTCTGCTACTGGCAGTTCGTGACGGCGTCCATGGCCAAATCGGTGTGGAACACCACGGACAACAAGTCGTCCGGCTTCACCGAGGCGGTCGGGTGGACCGGCCTGGTCAACGGCTGGTACAACATCGTCACGTTCACCGTCGCCTTCTCACTGGTGGCCCTGGCCAAGAGACGCGGCGCGAAGTTCGTGCACATGTCGTGCCTGTTGCTGGCCGCGGCCGGGCTGTTGATCTTCCCCCACCTGAGCAACAAGTTCCTGCTGTTCATCCCGATCACCGGCCTCGGCGTCGCGTGGGCCTCGATCATGGGCGTGCCCTACATCATGGCCGTGCGGATGATCCCCTCGACCCGCTACGGCGTCTACATGGGCATCATCAACATGATGATCGTCGTGCCGATGCTCATCCAGTCGGTGAGCTTCGGCAAGATCTACGCGAGCCTGCTCGGCGCCGATCCCCGCAACGCGATCATGGCCGCGGGTGTCCTGCTCGGGTGTGCCGCATTGGCGATGTCCTGGATCAAGGAGCCTCCGATCGTCCGCGACGTCGACTCCATGAACGAGATGCCGGCGCCGGCCGGGGCCCACTGAGGGGGATGAGATGACCAAGACTCAGTACCGCACGATCGTCGCCGGCACCGATGGATCCGACCTGGCGACGCCGACCATCAAGCGCGCCGCCTGGCTCGCGGCCAACGAGGACGCCGACCTCGTCATCGTGTGCGCCTACACCGAGCTCAGCGCCCGCGCGGAGGCCAAGAACGTCGCCACCATGGGTGCCGACGCCCGCGGTGGCAAGGTCCTCGGCCGGGATACCGCCAGCGCGGCCTTGGCGGCGGCGGTCATGGCGGCCAGCGACGAGGGGGCGACCATCGCGGCCGCGTTGCTCGTCGACGGCGAACCGGACGCGGCCCTCCTGCAGATCGCCGCGGACCGCCATGCCCAACTCATCGTCCTCGGCGCCATCCAGGACCGCACCCTCGTCGACCGGCTGCTCGGCACGGTCGCCGAGGAGGTGACCAAGCGGGCCACCTGCGATGTCCTCATCGTCCGGCCGCCCGCCGCCACCGGCGCCATGGAGACCCCCGAGGAGTTGATCATCCAGGCGACCGCGGACGCCGACTCCGGCGAGGAGGCGGCCGCGAGCTGAGCCTCGCCGGTCGGTCGTCGCGACATGACGAGGCCCCGGATCGCCACCGCGATCCGGGGCCTCGCGCCGTCACTGCGGCGGGTGCACCTCGCGCCGGAGGATCTTGCCGGTCGGACCCTTGGGCAGGTCCTCGACGAGCCACACCTGCCGCGGATACTTGTAGGCGGCGATCCGCTCCTTGGTCCATTCCTGGACGTCCTCGACCGAGCTGGTCGCGCCGGGCTTCAAGGCGATCGCCGCGCCGACGTTCTCCCCGAGCAACTCGTCCGGAATCGCGACGACCGCGACCTCGAGGACGTCTGGGTGGGTGTAGATGAGTTCCTCGACCTCGCGCGGATACACATTCATCCCCCCGCGCAGGATCATGTCCTTCTTGCGGTCGACGATCGTGTAGTAGCCCTCGTCGTCGACGGTCGCCATGTCTCCGGTGCGGAACCACCCGTCCGGGATGGCCTCGGCGGTCGCCTCGGGGTTGCGCCAGTAGCCCTTCATGACATTGTCGCCGCGGATGGCGATCTCGCCGACGCCGCCGACCCCGACCTCCGTGCCCTCCTCGTCGAGCAGTTTCATCTCGCAGCCGGGGATGGCCACCCCGATGGTGCCGGACTTGGTCGGCCGGTCCGGCAGGTTGAAGGACGCGACCGGCGAGGTCTCGGAGAGGCCGTAGCCCTCGAGGATGAGGCAGTTGAACTTCTCCTCGAACGCACGCTGCACCTCGGCGGGCATCGCCGAGCCACCGGAGGCGCAGGTGCGCAGCGACGAGGCGTCCAGGCTGTCGCTGTCGGGGTGGTGGAGGATCGCGGCATACATCGTCGGCACCCCGAGCATCACCGTGACTTTCTCGTTCGCGATCGTCGTCATCGCGGCGACCGGGTCGAAGCGGGGGATCAGGGCGAGGGAGGCGCCGGAGAGCACCGCCGCCTGGAGACCGACGGTGAGGCCGAAGACGTGGAACAGCGGAAGGCAGCCCATGAGGACGTCGTCGTCGTTGATCTGGAGGATGACCTGGGCGGAGCGGTAGGCGTTGAGGTGGAGGTTGGCGTGCGTCAGCTCGGCCCCCTTGGGCCGCCCGGTGGTCCCGGAGGTATAGAGGATGACCGCGGTGTCGTCGTCGGCGCGCTCCACCGGCTGGGTGAGCGGCTCGGCCGCGGCGAGTTGCCCGGCGACCGGCCCCATCGGGTCGCAGGTGACGATCCGGGTGCCGGAGTTGACCGCGCCCTTGGTCGCCTCGTCGACGAAGTCCGGCCAGACGAAGGCGATCTTGGCGCCGGAGTTGGTGAAGAAGAAGTCGATCTCCCCGGACTTCAGCAGCGGGTTCATCGGGACCACGGTCGCGCCGGCCATGAGCGAGCCGAAGAAGGTGACCGGGTAGGCCGGGACGTTCGGCAGGATCAACGCCACCCGATCGCCGGGCTCGATACCCGCGGCGACCAGTTCGCCGGCGACCTTGGACGCGGCGGCCAGCAGAGCGGCATACGGGATGTGGGTGCCGTTGATGGCGATCGCCGTGTTGGACGGATGGGCGGTCGCGGTGTTCACGAGATTGGTCGCGAGGTTGGTCATCGTTGACTCCTGAGCTGCGGACGGGGTCGAAGGGACGGGCCCTGCGGGACAGCCAATCATGGAGTGCGCCCCGGCCGGGTCACGTGGAATGTGAATCTCCACGCAGCAGCAGCGCGACCGGGAGGTCGGCCAGCACCGGGCCGACCGGCGTCGGGCCGCCGCGGATCGCGGCGCCGGTCAGGGCATTGCGCCACGCGCCCGCGGGCAGGTCGACGGTGGCGTCACCCCAGCCGCCACCAGCCGCGAGCGTCCGCGCGAGGCGGGTGGCGAGGACGACGACGCCGGGACCGGACTGGTCACCGCGCACGTGAGCGACGAGGTGGGCGCTGGTCGTGGGCAGCGGATCGTGGGTCGCGGCGACCCCGACGAACCACTCGGGATGCGCGCGGCGGGTGCGCAGTGCCGTCGCGGTGACCAGAAGCTTCTCGTCGTCCAGGTCGCGCGGCGCCTCGCCACCGTCGAGCCGGGCGAGCCGGACCCGCCGGCTCGCATAGTCGACCGGCCGGCGGTTGTCGGGGTCGACGAGCGAGAGGCCGAGCACCTCGCACCCCTGGTAGGTATCGGCCACGCCGGGCATGGTCAGTTGGATGAGCTTCTGCCCGAGTGTGTTCGCGCGGATGCTGGGGGCGGTCAGGGTGAGCCAGTCGGTGACGTGGGCGGCCACGTCCGGGTCCGTGGCGATCCCGCGGGCGAAGGCCTCGACGGCGGCCTCGTAGTCCCGGTCGGGTCGCGTCCATGAGGTGTGCCGCTTCGCCTCGCGGACCGCCTTGAGGACGTATGCCGACAGTCGCTCCGGCGTGATCGGCCACGCCCCGACGACCTCCTGCCAGAGGCGGTACTCGGTGCTCGCGTCCACCCGCGGTCCCCGATGGGGCGTGGCGAGGTCGCGCGCCCGGGCGACCCACGTCGCCCACTCGCGTGGGAACTCGGTGAGCGCGAACTGGCGCGCGCGCACGTCCTCGGAGCGCTTCGTGTCGTGCGTCGACAGGGTCGTCATGGTCAGCGGCCAGGAGGCGAGCGATCGCTGACAGGCCGCGGCGAAATCCTCCGGGGTGCACCCGACGTGCGCCGGGTCGCCGCCGACCTCGTTGAGCGCGAGCAGATTCTGGAGGCGATAGAAGGCCGTGTCCTCGATGCCCTTGGCCATCACCGGCCCACAGGTCTGCTGGAACCGGGTGACGAAGTCGCCGACGGCGGCGGCGCTGCCCGGCCGAGCCGCGGTCGGCGCGTCCCCGGCGGCGAGGCCGGCGACGACCCGCAGCAACGGGCGATCGGCCTCCGGCGTCTCGGCGAGCGCGCGGTCGGTGAGGCCGGCGAGGGCGCCCCGGGCCGCGGCGTTGGGGCCGCCCGAGCGCGGCACATAGATCCGGTAGCGGTCCATCGCCACCAGGAGGGTCCCGAGCACCCGGGTCAGGGCCGCCGGCTCGGCGTCCGGAAGGATCCAGTGGAGCAGGCGCGCCAGCCGCCCGATCTCGGCGTCGAGGACGCCGGCGACCACGTCGCGCTTGGCCCGGCCGACGACGGCGGCGACGTCGGTCTCGTCGCCGGTGAGATCGGCATACGTCCGGGTGAGGTCGTCGATCCCGTCGGGGTCGACGAAAAGGGCGCCGACGCGGCCCAGCGCGTCATACCCGGTGGTGCCGGCGCACGCCCAGGCGTCCGGCAGTGGCTCGTCGCCCTCGAGGATCTTCTCGGCGACGACCCAGACGTCGCCGCTGGCGCGGGCGAGACGGTCGAGATAGCCCTCGGGATCGGCCAGCCCGTCGGGGTGATCGATCCGCAGCCCGGCGAGGGTTCCGGCGTCGAGGAGGTCGAGCAGCAGCGCGTGCGTGCGGAAGAAGACGTCGGGTTCCTCGACCCGGATCCCCGCGAGCGCGGTGACGTCGAAGAAGCGCCGGTAGTTGAGTCCGTCCTCGCCGTCGCGCCAGTGGGCGAGGCGGTAGGCCTGGGCGTCGAGGATCTGGGGGAGCGGCAGGTGCTCGCTGCCGGGCCGGATGGGGAACTCGTGGTCGAAGTAGCGCAGCACCGGCTCCTCGCCGCCGGGGCCGCCGATCCCACGGACGAGTTCGCCCCGGGCGAGGACGCTCTCGAGCGGCGCGCCGAGGACGGGCAGGAGGAGGTGGTGCTCGTTGGTGTACCAGTCGATGTCGAACCAGTGGGCGTGCGGCGAGTGCTGGCCGTCACGCAGCACCGACCAGAACTGGGCGTTGCGGGACAACGGGGTCGCGACGGTCATGTGGTTGGGGACGACGTCGGCGATCAGCTGGATGCCGTGGACGCGCGCCGCCGCCGCCAACTCCTCGAAGCCCTCGCGCCCGCCCTTCTCGTCGCTCAGGCGAGCGTGTGAGGTCACGTCGTAGCCGTGGACGGAGCCGGCGCTGGCTTCGAGGATCGGCGAGAGATAGAGATCGGTGACCCCGAGGTCGGCGAGTTGCGGCACGACCGCGGCGGCGGCGGCGAAGCCGAACTCGGGGTTCAGTTGGAGGCGGTATGTCGATACCGGGGTGCGGTGTCCCCGCCCGGGCCGGTGGCTCCTGACTCCGATCACTCCGATGAGCCTAGTGCTCCGGCCGCCGGGTTGTCGGCGGGCTCGGGCAGGATGGGCCGGTGACCGATTCGCTCGCCGCCCCGCCTCCCGGACCACACGCCGTGCCCGATGCCGCGCGCCGCGAGTGGAGCGACCTCGCCGAGCAGGCGAGCGCGGCCCAGTTCGCCTATCACGTCAAGGACGCGCCGACGATCAGCGACGGCGCCTATGACGCCCTCATCCGCCGGCTCAACGAGCTCGAGACGACCCATCCCAGCCTGCGCACCCCCGACAGCCCCACCCAGTCGGTCGGCGGGGCGGTCTTCTCGACCGACTTCCAGGCGGTCGACCACCTGGAGCGGATGCTCAGCCTCGACAACGCCTTCTCCGACGAGGAGATGCGGGCCTGGGCGGCGCGGGTCGAGCGCGAGGTCGGCGAAGAGCCGGTGCATTTCCTGTGCGAGCTCAAGATCGACGGCCTCGCGGTCAACCTCCTCTATGAGCGGGGGCGCCTGACCCGTGCCCTGACCCGGGGCGACGGGCGGACCGGGGAGGACGTCACCCTCAACGTCCGCACCATCCGGGGGGTGCCCGAGGTGCTGCGCGGGAACGAGGTCCCCGAACTCGTCGAGATCCGCGGCGAGGTCTACTTCCCGATCGCCGCGTTCGCCGACCTCAACGCCAGCCTTGTCGAGGCGGGGAAGGCGCCGTTCGCCAACCCCCGCAACACCGCGGCCGGGTCGCTGCGGCAGAAGGACCCGCGGGTCACCGCCGGCCGAGGCCTGCGGATGCTCGTGCACGGGATCGGCGCGCAGCGTGGCCTCGACCTGGCCCGGCAGAGCGAGGCCTATGTCCTCATGGCGGACTGGGGGCTGCCGACCTCGCCCGACCTGCGCGTCGTCGAGACGATCGATGACGTCCTCGGCTTCATTCGGCATACGGGGGAGCACCGGCACGACAACGAGCACGAGATCGACGGGGTCGTGGTCAAAGTCGACGAGGTCGCGCTGCAACGGCGGCTGGGGGCGACCTCCCGCGCGCCCCGATGGGCCATCGCCTTCAAGTTCCCGCCCGAGGAGGTCAACACGCGGCTGCTCGACATCCGGGTCAACGTCGGCCGCACGGGGCGGGTCACGCCATACGGCGTCATGGAGCCCGTCGTCGTCGCGGGCTCGACCGTCACCCAGGCGACCCTCCACAACGCCGACGAGGTCCACCGCAAGGGCGTCCTCATCGGTGACCTGGTGGTCCTGCGCAAGGCGGGTGACGTCATCCCGGAGATCCTCGGGCCGGTGGTCGCGGCCCGCACCGGGGCGGAACGCGCATTCGTCATGCCGACGCGGTGCCCGGCGTGCGAGACCACGCTCGCGCCGGAGAAGGAGGGCGACAAGGACATCCGCTGCCCCAACGCGCGCTCGTGCCCGTCCCAGTTGCGCGAGCGGCTGTTCGGGCTGGCCGGACGCGGGGCCTTCGACATCGAGGCGCTCGGGTGGGAGGGTGCGGTGGCCCTTCTCGATGCCGGAGTCCTCGTCGACCCGGCGACCGGTGTCGCCGGTGAGGGGATGCTCTTCTCGCTGGGGGAGAACGAGATCGCGCGAGTCCCGCTCTACACCCGGGCGGCGAAGAAGACCGACCCGGCCGAGGGGGTCGTCCACGGCCGGGTCCTGTCGGCCAACGGGCAGCGGCTCGTCGCCAACCTCGCGGCCGCCCGGGACCAGCCGTTGTGGCGGGTCCTGGTCGCGCTCTCGATTCGGCACGTCGGGCCCACCGCCGCCCGCGCGCTCGCGCGTCACTTCGGGTCGATGGCGGCGATCCGGGCGGCGAGCGTCGAGGACCTGTCGGCGGTCGAGGGCGTCGGTGGCGTCATCGCCGAGTCCGTCCGCGACTGGTTCGATCGGCCGGGCAGCGAATGGCACGCGGCGATCGTCGACCGCTGGACGCAGGACGGCGTGCGGATGGCCGACGCCACCGACACCGGCGCGACCCAGACGCTGACCGGGAAGACCGTGGTCGTCACCGGATCCCTCGAGGGGTACACCCGGGATTCGGCACGGGAGGCGATCATCGCCCGCGGTGGGAAGGCCGCCGGATCGGTGTCCCGCAACACCGACTTCGTTGTCGTCGGCCCGGGCGCCGGGTCCAAGGAGGCCCGTGCCCGCGAGCTGGGCCTGACGATCCTCGATGAGGCGGGCTTCGTTGAGCTGCTCGAGACGGGTGCGGCGGGTGCGGCGGACGAGGAGGACGACGAGGCCGGGCTCGACTCGTGACCGCGGAGGGCCTGGTCGACCTGCACTGCCACGGAGCCATGGGCCACGACTTCGGTGACAGCGAGGAGGGATCGCGGGCGGCGGCCGGGCATCTCGCCGGGGCCGGGGTCACCCGGGTGGTGGCCAGTCTGGTCTCGGCCCGGCCGGAGGTGCTGCGGCGGCAGACGGCGACGCTCGCCCCCCTCGTCGCGGACGGGACCCTGGCCGGGATCCACCTCGAGGGCCCGTTCCTCTCGCCCGCGCGCCGGGGCGCGCACGATCCGAGCGCGCTCGGTGCGCCGGATGCCGGCTTGGTGGAGGATCTCGTGGGCGTCGCGGGGGCGGCGGGATCGGCATACGGCATCCGGCAGATGACGTTCGCTCCGGAACTTCCCGGATCGGACGGGCTCGTCGAATTGCTGGTGCGACACCGGATCATTCCCGCCATCGGGCACACCGACGCCGATGCCCGAACCGTCTCCGGCGCGATCGATCGGATCGTCGCGGCCCGTGGTGGCCCGGCGCTCGTCACCCACCTCTTCAACGGTATGCCGCCCCTGCACCACCGCGGCGGCGGCCCGGTCGCCGCCGCGCTGTCCGCGGCGTCCCGCGGCGATGCGGTCCTCGAACTCATCGCCGACGGCGTCCATGTGGCGCCCGAGGTCGTTCGGATGGTGTTCGACCTCGTCGGGCCCGAGCGGATCGCCCTGGTGTCCGACGCGATGGCCGCCACGGGACTCGGGGACGGGGACCACGCCCTCGGGAACGTGCCGGTGCACGTGCGCGGTGGGGTCGCCCGCCTGGGAAGCGGCGTCCTCGCCGGGAGCACGTCGAGCCTGGGGGACTGCCTTCGCTGGGCCGTCGACGTCGCCGGGGTCCCCGCCCCGGACGCGCTCACGTCCGCGACGAGGACCCCGGCCCGCCTTCTCGGCCCGTGACGCGGTCAGCCGGCGATGTAGATGATGTCGCTGGTGCCGCGCTCCTGACCCTTGCCGAGAGGATTGTTGACGAGGGTGCCGTTGAAGACCATCGCCGTGGACCCGCCGCCGTCGAGGTTGTAGGCGACCTGAGCCCCGTGGTCGAGGAAGATCTGAGCCATCTCGGTCATCGTCACACCCCGGCTGTAGCCCGAACTGCGGCCATCGACGGCGACGAACAGGAGGTGGTTGTCGGCGACGAGGCCGATGCCGGTCCGGGGCTGCTGGCCCTGGATCGAGTGGTTGCCGAAGTTCGTGTCGACCTCGACGTCCTCGATGCCCGAGCGGATCTTCCCGTTCTCGACGAGCCCGGGACCGAACGACAGCGTCTGCCAGACACCCTGGGAGAGAAGGGCCTTGGCGTCGGTAGCGGTTTCGTCATAGAGCTTCATCGAGCCGTCGGCATAGAACGCGAGCCCCTGACGGGCGCCCTTGTCCCGATAGATGATCCCGTTGCGGATCTCGATACCGGTCTCGCGGAAGCCGTAGTAGTCGCCGTTGATCGCGAGCACCGCGCCGGCCTGCTTGGCGATGACCGAGGGGTTGGCGATGATATTCGTCCCGAACTCGTCGTCGGCGAAGGCCGACTTGACGATCGTGGCGTCGGTGACGGTGATGTCGGCGACGTAGTAGGTGACCGTGTCGCTGCCGGAACCGCTGACGATCTTCTCGATGGCGATCGTCGCCGTGTCGCTGGTGTAGCCGGTCGACGTGCTCGAGCCGGTCGAGGAGGCCTGCACCGCCGCGATGGCGGTCGAGGTCTGCTGCGAGGTGTTGGCCACCTCGACGTGGTCGACGATGTATCGGTTCGCTGCCCATCCACCCGCGGCGCCGCCGACCCCGAGGAGGGTGGCGATGCCGCCGCCGAGCATGGCGCGCCGGCTGACGTTCCGGCGCGGCGACTCGGGCGCGGGCGGCGTGCCGTGGGTTGCGGGTTCCCTGGTCGTGATGGTCATCAGTGGCCACCCATCCCGCTGCTCGTCGCCTGGCCCGCCGTGACCGTGCCGAGGCTGGAGGCGCCGTCGATGGAGCCGCCGGCCGAGAAGGTCCCGGTCGTGGTCGAGGCGAGCGTGCCGCCGAGATAGATCTCATAGCTACTGCCCGACGTGATGCCGGCACCGGCGAAGACGAGGTTGGCGACCTCCTTGGTCGTCGTGAAGCTCGCGATGACCGTGCCGTTCGAGACGATGCTCAGCGTCTGTCCGGCCGAGACGGTCGGGCTGAAGTTGACCTGCAGCCAGCCCTCGGTGGACCCCGACCCGGGCGCCTCGGCCATACCGGAGGAGCCGGCGGCGACGAGCGTGCCGCCGGTGACGGTGATCCCGCCGTTGGAGTCGAGTGATCCGTTGCCGTTCATGGTCGGACCGGACACGACGACGGTTCCGCCGGACATCGAGATGGTCCCATTGGAGTCGAGACCGTCGCCGCTGGCGTCGACGACCAAGGTGCCGCCGGTGATGTCGAGGAGCGAGCCGTCGTTCTGCATGGTGCCACCCTGGGTCGTCCCCGAGGTCGCGTTGACGCCGTCGTCGGATGCGGTGACGGTCGTCGCCCCGCCGGAGATGACGATATTGGCCCCCTCGAGGCCCTCGGTGGACTTGCTGACCGTGATCTCACCGCCGGAGATCGACAGGTCGCCCTCGGCGTGGATGCCGTCGTCGCCGGCGTCCAGAGTCACCGTGCCGCCCGTGATGGAGACATAGCCGACGGTGTCGTCGGTCTCGTTGTCCGACTTGAGGGCGTCATCGGTCGCGGTGACCTTGACGGTGCCGCCGTCGATGACGAGATAGTCCTTCCCGCGGATGCCGTCGTCCACAGAGGTGACGGTGATCGTCCCGTCGAGGATCACCAGGCCGTCCTTGCTGGCGATGCCGTCATCGGTGTTCCCGGTGACGGTGAGCGCGCCGGTGCCGCCGATGGTGAGGTCGGCCATGGAGAACAGGGCCGCGTTCGGGGAGTCGGCGGCCGTGGTGTCATAGCCGGTGCCGTCCGCGAGCGTGTTCGTGGTGCCGTCCTGCAGGACGACGACGGCCTCGTCGGCGGCCTCGATGTCGATGGCGGCGCCCGCGCTGTTGGTGATCGAGGCATTGTCGAGGACCAGCCGCACCTTGCCCTCGGCGTCGCTGTTGACGACGACTGAGCCGTTGGTGAGGGTGCCGGTCAGCACGTAGGTCCCCGGGGCGGTGATCGTCACGGTGTCGCTGTCGATGGTGACGCCCGAGTCGGATGTGCTGGTGCTCGCTCCATCCGTCAGGGTGATCGTCGCGGCGACGCTGTCGTATGCCGCGTCGTCCGCCTCCGCGTGGGTCGCGACGTCGTCCGTCAGGACCGCCGATGTGGCCGTGGAGGAGCCGCTGGCGACGGCGTCCTGTGCGCTGGCGGTGGTGCTCGCGCTCGTGGTCGTCGTCGTGGTCGAGGAGTCGGCGACGGTCGTGCTGCACGCCGCCAGCCCGAGCGCGGCGACGACGGAGACGATTGCCGCCGTGATCTTCCTGGGGGACTTCATGGTCTGCTCCTGATGTCGGAATTCCCTTGTCGTCCAGTAGTGAACGGGCCCGCACTGTTCCCCTCCGCTGGCGCCGCTGTGCGCCTCCTGTGACCCGGAGGAGCCGCGGGCCGGTCGGCCCGCGGGCCGGTCCGCCTTAGACTGCGGCCATGTCCGAACTCACCCGCGCGGACGTCGCCCATCTGGCGTCGCTGGCGCGCATCGACCTGTCCGAGGACGAACTCGACCGCATGGTCGGCGAACTCGGGGTCATCCTCGAGTCCGTCGCGATCGTCCAGCAGGCGGCCGTGGCGGAGGTCGAGCCGATGAGCCACCCCATGCCGCTGGTCAATGTGAGCCGGCCCGACGTGACCCGCGCCTCGCTGACCCCGGAGCAGGCATTGGCCGGTGCCCCCGACGTGGAAGCCCAGCGCTTCTCCGTGCCCCGCATCCTCGACCAGGACTGAGCCGCGACCGTGACGACAGACCTCATCACCGCCTCCGCGGACGACCTCGCCGGCCTGCTGCGCTCCGGGCAGGTGTCTGCGCGGGAACTCACCCAGGCCCACCTCGACCGGACCGCCGCCGTCGACGGCGTCGTGCGGGCCTACCTCCACGTCGACGCCGACGGCGCGCTCGCCGCTGCCGATGACGTGGACCGTCGGCGGGCCGCCGGTGAGCAGTTGCACCCGCTCGCCGGCCTCCCCGTCGCCGTCAAGGACGTCGTCGTCACCGCCGGTCTGCCGACCACCGCCGGCTCGCGGATACTCGAGGGCTGGATCCCGCCGTATGACGCGACCCTCGTCTCCCGGCTGCGGGCGGCCGGCCTGCCGATCCTCGGCAAGACCAACATGGATGAGTTCGCGATGGGCTCCTCGACGGAGCACTCGGCATACGGACCGACGCACAACCCGTGGGACCTCGGCCGGATCCCGGGCGGCTCGGGGGGCGGGTCGGCGGCCGCCGTGGCGTCGTTCCAGGCGCCCCTCGCGATCGGCACCGACACCGGCGGATCGATCCGGCAGCCGGCGAGCGTCACCGGGACCGTCGGGACCAAGCCGACGTACGGCGGGGTCAGCCGCTACGGGCTGATCGCCATGGCCTCCTCGCTCGACCAGGCGGGCCCGGTCACCCGGAGCGTGCTCGACGCCGCCCTGCTGCACGATCTCATCGGCGGGCACGACCCGATGGACTCGACGTCGATCGACGCCCCGGTGCCGCCGGTCGTCGAGGCGGCCCGGCGGGCCGATGTCTCCGGGATGCGGATCGGCATCGTCCGTGAGCTGACCGGCGACGGATATCAGGCGGGGGTGCAGCGCCGGTTCGACGAGGCCGTCGCGCATCTCGTCGACGCGGGCGCGGAGGTCGTCGAGGTGTCGTGCCCGAGCTTTCGGTTCGCGCTCGCCGCCTATTACCTCGTCATGCCGTCGGAGGTGTCGAGCAATCTCGCCCGGTTCGATGCCATGCGTTATGGCCTTCGGGTCGCCCCGGCCGGGATCGGTGATCCGAGCGCCGAACAGGTCATGGCGGCGACCCGGGATGCCGGCTTCGGTGACGAGGTCAAGCGGCGGATCATCCTCGGGACCTATGCCCTCTCCAGCGGCTACTACGACGCCTACTACGGCTCGGCGCAGAAGGTTCGCCGGCTCATCGCCGACGACTTCGCGGCGGCGTTCGAGAAGGCCGACGTCCTGGTCTCCCCGACCTCACCGACGACGGCCTTCCCGCTGGGGGAGAAGCTCGCCGACCCCCTGTCGATGTACATGCAGGACATCGCGACCATACCCGCGAACCTCGCCGGGGTCCCCGGATTGTCGGTTCCGAGCGGTCTCGCCGACGAGGACGGCCTGCCGGCCGGCTTCCAGATCCTCGCCCCGGCCATGCGGGACGAGCGGCTGTATGCCGTGGGGGCCGCGCTCGAGGCCCGGCTCACCGCCGCCTGGGGTGGCCCGTTGCTCGCCAAAGCGCCTGCGCTGCAGTCCGAATCGACGAAAGGGGCCTGAGCGATGACCCAGGCGACAACGGCCGAACCGGTGCTGAGCTGGGCGGCGACCAATGCGGCATACGACCCGGTGATGGGTCTCGAGGTGCACGTCGAACTGGGCACCGCGACCAAGATGTTCTGCGGGTGCGCGACGACGTTCGGCGCCGCGCCCAACACGCAGGTGTGCCCGGTCTGCCTCGGGCTGCCCGGGTCGCTCCCGGTCGTCAACGCGACCGGCGTCGAGTCGGCCATCCGGATCGGGCTCGCGCTGAACTGCGAGATCGCGACGTGGTGCCGGTTCGCTCGGAAGAACTACTTCTATCCGGACATGCCCAAGAACTTCCAGACGAGCCAGTATGACGAGCCGATCTGTTTCGACGGCCACCTCGACGTCGAGCTCGAAGACGGCACGACCTATCGCGTCCTCATCGAGCGCGCGCACATGGAGGAGGACACCGGCAAGTCGACCCACGTCGGCGGCGCGACCGGGCGCATCCACGGGGCGACCCATTCGCTCGTCGACTACAACCGGGCCGGCATACCGCTGATCGAGATCGTCACCAAGCCGATGGTCGGCGCCGGGGAGCGCGCGCCGGAGATCGCGCGGGCCTATGTCGCGACACTGCGCGACCTGCTCTTGGCCCTGGGGGTCTCGGACGTGCGGATGGAGCAGGGCTCCCTGCGGTGCGATGTCAATCTCTCGTTGTCGCCCAAGGGATCCGAGGTGCTGGGGACCCGATCGGAGACCAAGAATGTCAACTCGCTGCGGTCCGTCGAGCGCGCCGTGCGCTACGAGATGACGCGGCACGCGGCGATCCTTTCCGGTGGTGGCCGCGTGGTTCAAGAGACCCGGCATTGGCACGAGGACACCGGCATCACGACGTCCGGTCGCGAGAAGTCGGACGCCGAGGATTACCGCTACTTCCCGGAGCCCGATCTGGTCCCGATCGCGCCCGCGCGCGAGTGGGTCGAGTCGTTGCGGGCGAGCCTGCCCGAGCCGCCGACCGCTCGCCGCCGCCGCTTGCAGGCGGAGTGGGGGTATGCCGATCTGGAGATGCGTGACGTCGTCAACGCCGGCCTCGTCGACCTCATCGAGGCGACCGTCGCCGCCGGGGCGAGCCCGCCCGGCGCCCGCAAGTGGTGGTCGGGTGAGATCGCCCGCCGCGCCAACACCGACGGTGTCGACATTCCGGCGTATGCCGAGTCCCTCGGCGTGACTCCGGCGCACGTCGCCGAGCTGGAGACACTCGTCGCCTCGGGCCGACTCAACGACGCGATGGCGCGGCAGGTGTGGGATGGGGTACTCGCGGGCGAGGGCACACCGACGGCGGTTGCCGATGCCCGGGGGTTGCAGTTGGTCCGGGACGACGGCGCGCTCGACGCGGCGGTCACACGGGTGATCGACGCCAATCCCGATGTTGCACAGAAGATTCGCGACGGCAAGGTGCAGGCGGTTGGCGCCCTGATCGGCCAGGTGATGAAGGAGATGAGGGGCCAGGGCGACGCCGCTGCTGCCCGCGAACTGATCCTGTCCAGGCTCACCTGACGGTCCGAGTCACCCGAGTTAATCGCGCGTTAAGCGCTCTCTCTCAGAGTCGTCCTGTGCCGATCGAATGGATCGGCGGACGGGAGTTCTGGAGATGCCCCTATGGCGGTTCCTGCTGATCATCGGAGGCTTCGGCGCGGCCGGTGGGCTCGTTGCCTACTTGACGTCGAGTGGCTGGCGTTGGCGGATCGACCTCGCGGACGGGCCGAAAGAAGCCAGCTGGCTCAACGCATTCTTCACCGGCGCGGGGGCGGCCGTCCTGGCGTGGTGTCTGATGCCCGGCCACGATGTCCTGCCCCTTCGCGGCACGGTGACCACGAAGGACGAGTTGACCATCAAGGCTGCCGTTGCGGCGGTTGGTGCGGGCCTCTCCGGGAGCAAGTGGCTCACTAACCACTATCAGGCGAAGGTCTACGCCTTTGCCGGCGAGCAGGCAGCCCTCAATCCGCAGGATCCGACATTGGCGACCGCGATCGCAAGCCAGGACCCCGCCCGAATCAAGAATGCCCTGTGATGAATGCGATCAAGCGTGAACTTCGGCTTGCCCTCACCATGAACGGTGGAGTTTCCCTGGCCGTCTGGATGGGCGGTGTCACGAGGGAAATCGACAGTCTCCGCTGCTGCACGTCCGCGCCAACTGACGCGTTGGCGTCCGCGTGGAAGGCCATCCTCGACACGACGGAGTACTCCAGGGTTGTCGTCGACTCCATCGCCGGCACCAGCGCGGGAGGTCTCAACGGACTGCTACTCGGGAGCGCGATCGCGAATCAAGGGCCGCTTCCGGACCTTCGCACGCTGTGGGTCGACGCCGCCAGTCTCACGGCCGGCAGCCTGCTGCGCACGCCAACCAACGCCGAGTCCTCGCTGCTTGACGGCGGACTCGTGACGCGGAAGCTGACTGAGAAGCTGACTGAGATCCTCAACGCCGCGACCGCCTCGGATCCGCCAGATCCCAACCGTTCGAAGGTTCCGTCAGCTCCCACCCCTCCGAAAGATTTCACGCTTCTGGTGACCGCCACTGCTCTCGGGTCCGAATCCCGCGTCGTGTCGCCACGCGACAGCGGAATCCGCGTCGTGGATGGGCGTCGGGTTTTCAAATTCAGTCGGCAAGATCAGGGTCACGCCATCGGCAACCTGCCGACTCTGAGTGCGTGCAACGACTTCACGCCAGACCAGATCGGTGATCTCGTGCTCGCGGGCCTGGCGTCCTCCGCTTTCCCGTTCGCGTTCTCGCCGGTTCAGTGCACTGACAGCCTGAGTCGGCGGGAGGTCAATGAGCGATCCAGGCAAGGCGAATTCCTAGTCGATGGGGGCGTCCTCGACAATGCTCCATTCGAACCGTTGATCGAGGCGATACATGGCCGGCGCGTCGACGCGCCCTTCGAGCGCGTCCTCGTCTACATCAAGCCGACCGCCGAGTCGCGTGGTCGGCAGGGCACCCGGCCAGCGCCCAATCTGCTGCGCACGCTCCCGGGGCCGTTGTTGGCGGCGTCCCGGGAGGCGGATTCCCGTCTCGACGGCGAGGATCTCTCCGAATCGCTGGGATGGATGCGCTACACGACCTGCGACCCGTTCCACGTCCTCAGTGAAGCCTTGCGCGACGGGTCCCGAAGAGGAAGCCTCCTTGGGGCCGCCACGCAGTTGCTGCCGTTGTATCACGAGACGCGCCAGCAGGCGCGGGACCTGTGGCAGGCGGATAGCGGAACGTCGCCGACTCCATACGCGCCTCTACCGAACTCGCTCAGTCCGTTCGGTCCCGGACCCCACTGGGGCTGGGGCATCTCCACAGCAGATCGGATCCTGACCTGGTGGGCCCGGATCGTCAATGCGCGTGATCCGATCCCCGACTCGACTCCGGCCCTGGAGGCCATCAGTGAGGCGCGCGGTGCGCTCAGGGCGATCCGCGACCGACTCGACGTCGACCCGGCCGCCGATGCTCTGACCAAGGTCCACCTCGGCACGCTCATGCGCGATCGCGCGGAAGTCCTCGCTACGCTCATGCCGGCGATTCTGACCGATCCCCCGAAGTGCCCGCACGACACGCCTGAATCCCTGCCCCCGATCACGTGGGACGACGTTCTCCGGCTCAGCCTGGCGGTCGAGGTCATCGCCACCTGCTTGTCATGGCGTTCGGACGCCGGGATTGATGTGTCTGTCTTCTCGTATGCCGAGATCACGCCCGACGCGTCCAGCCTGGTGGATCTCACGTCGGTTGGTCCATCGCTGCGGGAACCCGTCTCGGCCGAGACGTTCGATCGGAACTGGCCCCAACGCAAGCTCTATGGCGAACGATGGGGACATTTCGGGGCCTTCGCGCTGTCGTCCGGACGTGACCACGACTGGCTGTGGGGGCGGCTCGACGCCGCGAGTGCCCTCAGCAGCCTCCTCCTCGGTGATGCCGTCGGCATCACCGATGACCAGAAGCGCCAACTCAAAGCTAATCTCTGCTCCGCCATACTCGAAAGTCACCACGTCGACGGTGGCGGCACCGGAACCATGGACGCGAATGCGCACGTTCAGAAGGTCCGAAAGAACGCGGCAGACGTTTATGAGATGGAGCCTGGCGATCTCTTCAATCGGTTCCGGGACGGCCTCAAGGGAGCAGATCGGCGCGCGATCACGGAGTTGATTGTCGCTCTGCCCGGAGCCAATCTGCCGCCGCTCGTCGGACACAGCGACCAGTTGGTGGCCTTCTTGGGAGGCCAGTACGCGACGCGACCGTCACTCTTCAAACAGATCGCGCTGCTCCCATACCGGGTGGCGGGCTGGATGGCATTCAAGCTGTTCAAGCGGCAGGTCACAAAGGCGCTGACGGCTCGACCATAGGGCCGGGCAATCCTCATGTCGAGAAGCGGCCTGCCCGGGCACAGGCGACCAGGGTGGATGAAGGGCCGCGCTGTGCATGGTCTTCGGGATCGCTCGGTCGAGCGGGAGAACAGCGCCCTCTTCACAGGGTCGACGCTGACTCTGACGACTTCGCCCGGCTCGTGCAGGTCCTGACGAGGGACGCAACCGCCACGCTGCGTCCCTCGTCGGGAATCGTGTCGATCGGGCGATCAGCGGCGCCCGCCGCCGAGGATCGAGCCGAGGATGTCGATGATGCTGCTGCCTCCGGAGCCGGAGGACTGCTGAGCCTGTTGGGTGGTGCCGCCGCCGCTTGAGGACGCCTGCCCGAGCACGTCCTTGAGGATGTCGTCGAGGTTGGGCTGACCGGAGGACTGCGCACCGGTGGTCTGGGGCGCCGGGGTTGGCTGAGCGGGCTGCGTCGGCTGCGGCAGGGCCTGCGGGTCGACACTCGAGTCCTGGGGCTGGCTTGACTGTCCGCCACCGAGGATCTGTCCGAGGATGTCGCCGAGGCCGCCCCCGCCCGAGGAGGAGCCGCCGGAGCCGCTCGTCCGCTGGGTCATCTGCTTCATGACGTAGGAAAGAACGATTGGCGCGAGGATCGGCAGCAGCTTGCGGAACAGGCTGCTGCCGAGGCCACCGGCCGCGCCATACGCACCGAGTTGGTTGTAGACGTCGTCGGTGTTCGCGCCGAATATGTGGCCGGCGATGGCCTCGCCGTCAGAGGTGTTGATCGCGTCGAGATTGACCCCGCCGTCGAGCAGCGACGGGTCGTGCTGACCGAGCGCGTCGAGGATCGAGCTGGCTCCAGCCGGGTCCTGGGCGTTGGCCTCGAGGCCGCCGAAGAGCGCAGGCAGGCCGGTTGCGACCGCCTGCTCGACGTCCGCGGGGTCGGCCCCCACCATGTCGGCCAGCTGGTTCAGGTCCAGGCTGCTCATGATGTCGTCTACGGCATTGGACATGGGGGCACTACCTCAGTTCTTCGTCGGCGTCGGGCGACGCGCGCACCCGGACCCCGTTGCCCGGGCGCTCGTGGGAAAGGTACCAACTCGAGCCGT